>JBKBRS010000052.1:0-2587 GCA_046292095.1 Thiobacillaceae bacterium | reverse complement strand
CGGATGCGGCGTGTTGCCATGGCAGGCCTCGCAGCTCGCCGGATTGCCGGCCTCCTTCTGGCCACGGATGAATTTCGTCTGACGCGAGGCGGTCGGGGCATAGCGGCTGCCCGGCACGTCGTGACCGGTGGTCAGGTGGCAGGTGCCGCAGGAGAAATTGAGCCCGTCCTTGTCCATGTGCACGTCGAGGTGTTTGGGGGGCATGGTCAGCGAGCTGTCCAGGTCGCCGTGTTTGACCGCATCACCGCCGCCGCCGTAGAAGTGGCAGGCGCCGCAGGTCTTGCGGCTGGTCTTGCCCACGCTCTGGGCGATTTTTTTCAGGTCCACCGCCTTGACGATCTTGCCGGAGTGGGGTGGGAACTCCATGTCCTTGTAGGGCGGGTGTCCGGCCAGTCCCGGGATCTTGCGGTAGCTGCCCGTCGTGTCGTGGCAGGCCAGGCAGTCGACGTTCTCCTCGGCGGTAAAGTCGAAGTTCTGGTCCTTCCAGCCGTAGCCAACGTGGCAGGCCGTGCAGAACTCATAATTGGAGGGCACGGCGGTGCAGAAGTTGTTGATCACGTGCTTCTTGCCCAGGCGTTGCTTGGTCTCGGGATTGAGGAATTCCCAGGTCCAGTGCTTGGTGCGGTGCACCTGCTTGGCCGCCTCAGTGTGGCACTGCAGGCAGGCCTTCGTCACCTCGGGGCCGGTGGCGAAGGGCCGGTCGAGCTCCTTGAACTTGCTGTGGTCGGCGGTGGAGCTCGCCGCCTTCGGCTCATCACCGGGCATGGGGGCATAGGCATGCGCCCCTTCCGCCACCGCCTGCGCCGGGGCGGCGGGTTTGGCGTCGCCGGCCGGCGCCGTGCTGGCATGGCCGATCGACTGCGAAAGGAAAAAGGCCAGCGCGATGGATGCGATGGATAGACCTCTGGGCATGGATCGCTCCTCGATTCGGAAGGGATACGTGCGGGGTTCAGCAGCCGCCGCCACCGCCGCCGGCACCACCGGCCGCCGGCACGGCCTTGGGCAGGATGATCTCGGGCGCGGGTTTGCTCGGATCCATCACCAGGAAGAGCTTCTGGTCCTCGGCCACCTGACCCATGACCTCGCCCACCAGCGGGCCGAACATCTTACCCATGAGCCCGGCGTTCATGGTGCCGATGTAGACCTTGCCGTCATTCTTCTTGTAGACCGACACCTTACAGGGCATCAGGATGGAGAGAAAGCGCACCTTGTCATCCTTCAGGATGGGTTTCGAGTACTTGGTGCTGCACACCTCGATCATCTGCACCGGCAGCACGTTGCCGCCATCGGCCTGCACCGCCTTGGCCGGGTTACGCAGCCCGGCCAGGGCCCAGCCCTTGGCCTTCAGCTCGGGGTTGTCCTCGATGTTGTGCTGGATGCGGGCGATGGTCTCCTCGAAGCCGAAGGGGCTCTGGACCTCGTTGAACATCAGGTGGGGCATGGCGAAGTAGGCGGCGACGAGCACCGTCAAGACGCCGACAACAAAACCGGCCAGGGCTTTCAACATGGTCACTCCTCCTCGTGGGTTACAGATGACACGTGGTCATATTAGTACTTGTTAATATACAAGACAACTAAGTCTTTTTATCAACTACTCAGGTCGATACGGATGGGGGCCAAAACTCGCCCTCTCTGCAACCGTCCGCATCTTAAGCAGAGTTTGATACACGCCTGGCGGCAAGGGCTTGCCGCCCTACGAGCTGTACGACCAACCCACACCAGGCCAGGTGGCATGATCATGGCGGCCCATAATACACTGGCACCAGCGAGTCCTGGCTCCCTCCCCCTTGATGGGGGAGGGATGGAAGTGTGACACGGTGGGGCGAAATCGACGCTGATCATCCCCATACCCCACCTTCCCCCTCGAGGGGCAAGCTGAGCAAAAGGGGGGCAATTGGATTCGTACATAAATTGGATCGGCCGACGGCGTGCGATCGCGCTCACGGGTCTTGCCGTCGTCCCCCGCTGGCCGACACTCCCTTGCCGACACACCCGCGGTGGTAGGCGCGCTGCGAGTCGCGACCCGACAACCCTCACGCCCACAAGGCGGCCAGGCCGAAGGTGATGGCGTCGAACGGGGGCGGGCATACGTCGGCGTTCTCACTGAGTTTGGCGAGGAGCAGCCAGAGGCCATCCCTGTTGACATAGACCTCCAGCGTGCGCAGGTCGGTGTCTACCAGCCTAAGGTGGGTCACGCCCCAGCTGGCGTAGACGGGCATCTTATCCGTGCGATCGATGCGCGCCGTGGCGGGGGAGAGGATCTCACAGCCCCAATCCGGCGCTAGGTCAAACCAGGCGGTCTCCGGCAACTGGGGCATGCGCTCCCGCCGCGCCCCGGCCAGGTCTGGGAACAGGATGTCACCCGCAAGGTGGATCTCCGGCGCATCCAATATCCACCAACCGCCCGGACCGTTGCGTCCTTTGTCGTAGGGCCCCATGAGTTCCTCGCCCAAGGAGGAATAGGCTCGCGCATGCTTGGGCGCTGGCCGCGGATGGGTTACCAGCCGCCCGTTGATGATCTGGCTTACCAGATGCTCGGGCAGGTCGAACAGATCCTCATAGCGGGCAGTCGTGGCTTGCGGCAATC
>JBKBRS010000051.1:0-12875 GCA_046292095.1 Thiobacillaceae bacterium | reverse complement strand
ACCCCATCTCGGCCAGGGTGTCCAGGCGGTATTGTTCATACAAGGCGGCGAGCAGGATGGTCGTCGGTGCCGAGGTCTCGGCGAGTTTCGCCAGCCACTGCATGGCATAGGACAACAACAGGAGCAGAGGGGTCGCTGACAACAGGAAATAAAAAGCGGTGGCCGCCGCATGGTTGGCCAGACCGTTACGGGTGTACAGCCGCAGGGTGGTGTAGAGGACCTGTAGTAGCCAGTCCAGGTGGTTGCGCACGCTCGACATGAGCCTAAGTTACCGGGCCCGGGGGGCCGGGGCAAGGCTGCCCACGGCGCCTCGAGGCCGCCACAGGCGAGTCGGGCTAAAATCGCCCCTTTACTGCAAGATCGAAGCCATGCCCCTCATCCGCCCTTTCCCCGCCCTGCGCCCTGCGCCCGGCCGCGCCCAGGAAGTGATCGCTCCGCCCTATGACGTGCTCGACACCGAAGAAGCGCGGGCGCTGGCCGAGGGCCGCCCCTGGAGCTTCCTGCACATCTCCAAGCCCGAGATCGACCTGCCGCCCGGGACCGATCCCTACGCCCCCACGGTCTATGCCAAGGCGGCCGAGAATCTCAAGCGTATGCTCGCCGCCGGCGTGCTCAGGCAGGATGAAGCGCCCTGCTACTACGCCTATCGTCTTGTCATGGGGGCGCACGCGCAGACCGGATTGGTGGCTGTTGCCCGTGTGGCGGACTATGACAGCAACCGCATCCGCAAGCACGAGTTCACGCGCCCCGACAAGGAGGACGACCGCGTGCGCCAGATCACCGCGCTCAATGCCCAGACCGGGCCGGTTTTGCTCGCTTACCCGCACGCCCCGACCGTGGACGAACTGCTGGCGGCGGCGACCCGTGGCGAGCCGGATGCCGATGCCGTTTCGGAATCGGGTGTGCGCCACAGCCTGTGGGTGATCCGCAGCCCGGACGCGATCGCGCATCTGACCGCGCTGTTCGACGCCATGCCGGCGTTGTACATCGCCGACGGGCACCACCGCTCGGCCGCCGCCAGCCGAGTGGCCGCCGCCCGGCGTGCACAGAATCCCGCGCACACGGGCGAGGAGGCGTACAACTATTTCCTGGCAGTGATCTTCCCCGACCACCAGATGCAAATCATGGATTACAACCGCGTCATCCGTGATCTCGCCGGCTTGACGCCCGACGGGTTTCTGCGGCGCCTGGCGGATAAGTTCACGGTGGCGCCGGCCGCGACGGCGGTAAAACCGGCCGAGCCGGGTGAGTTCGGTTTATATCTCGCCGGCCGCTGGTATCGGCTACGCATCCGCCCAGACCTCATCCCGGCCGACCCGGTCGCACGCCTGGACGTCAGCCTGCTGCAGGATCACGTCATCGCCCCCATTCTGGGCATCAGCGACCCGCGCCGCGACAAGCGCATCGACTTCGTCGGCGGCATCCGCGGCCTGGCCGAGCTCGAGCGGCGGGTCGATTCCGGCGAGATGGCACTCGCCTTCGCCCTGTATCCCACCCGCATGACGGACCTCATGGCCGTGGCCGACGCCGGGCAGGTGATGCCGCCCAAGTCCACCTGGTTCGAGCCCAAGCTGGCCGACGGCCTGGCCTCGCACGTACTCGATTGAGCGCCGATGCAACTGCCCTGGCCCGAGATCGACACCGTGCTCCTCGACATGGATGGCACGTTGCTCGATCTGCACTACGACAACCACTTCTGGCAGGTCTATGTCCCGGCCAAGTTCGCCGAGCGGCATGGGCTGACCGAGGCGGAGGCGCGCGCCGAGTGCTTCCGTCGCTATGACGCGCAGGCCGGCACGCTCAACTGGTATTGCGTGGATTACTGGACCGAGCAGTTGCAGCTGGACATCGTCCGGCTCAAGGAGGAGCTCGCCCACCTGATCGCCGTGCATCCCGACGTGCCGGAGTTCCTGGCTGAGGTGCGCGCCGCCGGCAAGCGGGTGGTGCTGGTGACCAATGCCCACCACAAGACCCTCACCCTCAAGATGCAGCGCACGGGCCTCGACGTGCATTTCGACGCCATCCACTCCTCGCACGGCTTCGGAGTGGCGAAGGAAAACCCGCTCTTTTGGCAGGCGCTGCGGCGCGCCGAGGCCTTCGACCCCGGCGCGAGCCTGCTGGTGGATGACAGCCTGCCGGTGTTGCGCGCCGCGCGCGACTACGGCATCGCCCACCTGCTTGCCGTCTATCAGCCCGACACGCGGCAGCCTAAGAGGGATGTCGGCGAGTTCCGGGCCATCCATCGTTTCCGCGAGCTCATGCCGGTGACCTGAGGGCGCGCCATGCCACTGTTGGAACAGGACCTGGCGCTCATGCGCCGCTGTTACCTCTTCGCCGGGATGGCCGAGGCGGACTACCGGGAGGTCGTCGAGCATGCCCGCACGCTGCGCCTCGCCTCTGGCCAGACCCTCTTCCAACAGGACACCCCGTTCACCGCCCTCTACTGGGTGGCCGAAGGCATGATCCGGCTGTATCGCGTCTCGCCACAGGGAGAGGAGAAGGTCATCGAGCTCATCGGGCCGGGCCGCTCCTTCGCCGAGGCGGTGATGTTCATGGGCGGCAACTACCCGGTGTGCGCCTCGGCGCTCGTCCCCTCGCGGCTGATCGCCATCGATGGGGTGCGCCTGCGGCAGTGGCTCGCTCAGGACACCAGCCGTTGTTTCCGTCTGATGGCCGTGATGAGCATGCGCATGCAGAAGCTGGTGGGCGACATCGAGCAGCTGACCCTCATGAAAGGGACCGACCGGCTGCTGCAATACCTGCTCGATCACGCCGATCCGGACGAGGCGGGGCGCCAGGTGGTGGAGCTGGAGGCGCCCAAGTTGGTCATCGCCTCACGCCTGGGCATCAAGCCGGAGACCTTCTCGCGCTTGTTGCACAAGCTCTCCGACCAGGGCCTGATCGAGGTGCACGAAAACCGCGTCTATCTGCTCGACGTCGAGCGCATGCGCAGCGGACTTGGCGCGGCCGCGGCTGAATGAGCCTGCGGCTCAAGCCTCGATGATCAGCGCGGCGGCCACCCGACGGCCTTCGGCCACCAGGATGTTGTAGGTGCGGCAGGCGGCCTGGGTGTCCATGACCTCCAGGCCCACATTGGCGCGGATCAGATCGGCGAGCAGCGCGGGCGCGGGGAAGCGCTGGCGCGCCCCGGTCCCCAGCAGGACGATCTCGGGCTTGAGCGGCAGCAGTTCGCCCAGGTGGCGCGCCTTAAGCTCGCCGAAGGCGCGCACGGCCCAGCCGGCGATGACCCGCTCGGGCAGCACGATGAGGCTAGCCTCGTAGCGCTGCCCGTTGACGGTGACATAACCGCTGCCGTAGCCGGTGATCAGTTGGGCGCCGGGCGCGGTGGACAGATGCAGTTTCATGCTGAACCCAGTTCGAGGCCGAAGTCGGGTAAGATTACAAGCTTTTGATACGCTGCGTGAGCCGATGGACGATTTCCCACGCATCAAGCGCCTGCCGCCCTATGTCTTCAATATCACCGGTGACCTCAAGATGGCCGCCCGGCGGAGGGGCGAGGACATCATCGATTTCGGCATGGGCAACCCGGATCAGCCCACGCCGCCGCACATCGTCGAGAAGCTGATCGAGACGGCCCGGCGCGGCGACACCCACCGCTATTCGATGTCCAAAGGCATCCCGCGGCTTCGGAAGGCCATCACCAACTGGTACAAGAGCCGCTACGACGTCGATCTGGACCCGGAGCGCGAGGCCATCGTCACCATCGGCTCCAAGGAGGGCATCGCCCACCTCGCCCTGGCCACCCTGGGTCAGGGCGACATCGTCCTGGTGCCCAACCCGAGCTATCCGATCCATATCTATGGCCCGGTGATCGCCGGCGCGGACATCCGTCACATCCCGATGACGCCCGGGGTGGACTTCTTCCAGGAGATGGAGACGGCCATCCGCAACCACTGGCCCAAGCCGAAGATGCTGATCCTCAACTTCCCGTCGAATCCGACCACGCAATGCGTGGAGCTGGGCTTCTTCGAGAAGGTGGTGGCCATGGCCAAGGAGTACGGCATCTGGGTGGTGCACGACCTGGCCTATGCCGACATCGTCTTCGATGGCTACCGTTCGCCCTCCATTCTCGAGGTCGAGGGGGCGAAAGACGTCGCCGTGGAGTTCTTCACCCTGTCCAAGAGCTACAACATGCCCGGTTGGCGCGTCGGCTTCATGGTCGGCAACCCCACCCTGGTGGCGGCGCTCGCCCGGATCAAGAGCTATCACGACTACGGCACCTTCACCCCCATCCAGGTTGCCGCCATCACCGCGCTCGAAGGGCCGCAGGACTGCGTGCGCGAGATCTGCGAGATGTACCGCCGACGGCGCGATGCCCTGGTCAAGGGTCTCAACGAGATCGGCTGGCAGGTCACCCCGCCGCGCGCCACCATGTTCGTCTGGGCCCCCATCCCGGAGCCCTATGCTCACCTCAAGTCGCTCGAATTCTCCAAGCAACTGCTGGAGCGGGCCAAGGTCGCGGTCTCACCAGGCGTGGGCTTTGGCGAATACGGCGACGACCACGTGCGCTTTTCTCTGATCGAAAACGAACATCGCACCCGTCAGGCCATAAGGGGTCTGAGGGATATGTTTCGCAGGGATGGTTTGTTGAGATGAAGGCGCTGTTCGTTTCGGCGCAGGCTAACCTTCGCGTCGCGAAGGTTAAGGCCCGTCGGGCCGGCCGGAGCCAAAACGAGCATCGCACCCGCCAGGCGATTCGCGGGATGTGCGACATGTTCAGAAAAGACGGACTGCTCAAATGAAACCCATCCATGTCGGTTTGTTAGGTCTGGGCACGGTCGGCGGCGGCACGCTCACCGTGCTGCGTCGCAACCAGGCAGAGATCTCCCGCCGCGCCGGACGCGAGATCCGGGTCACCCATGCCGCCGTGCGCAACATCGAGCGTGCGCATGCGAAGTACGCCGCCGAGGGCCTCACCATCACCGACGATGCCGAGTCGGTGGTCAATCACCCCGACATCGACATCGTCGTGGAGTTGATCGGCGGCATCTCGCCGGCCAAGGAACTCACGCTCGCCGCGATCGACAACGGCAAGCACGTGGTCACCGCCAACAAGGCCCTGATCGCCAAGCACGGCAACGAGATCTTCGCCCGCGCCCAGGAGCGGGGCGTCATGGTCGCCTTCGAGGCGGCGGTGGGCGGCGGCATCCCCATCATTAAGGCGATCCGCGAGGGCCTCACGGCCAACCGCATCGAATGGCTGGCCGGCATCATCAACGGTACCTGCAACTTCATCCTCTCGAAGATGCGCGACGAGGGCAGGGCGTTCGCTGACGTGCTCCGCGAGGCGCAAGCCAAGGGATTTGCCGAGGCCGATCCGACCTTCGACATCGAGGGCATCGATGCCGCGCACAAGATCACCATCCTCTCGGCCATCGCCTTCGGCGTGCCCATGCAGTTCGACGCCGCCCACATCGAGGGCATCTCGCGCCTGGATGCGACCGACATCCGCTATGCCGAAGAGCTCGGCTACCGGGTGAAGCTGCTGGGCATCACCAAGCGGCATGCCCACGGCATAGAACTCAGGGTGCACCCGACGCTCATTCCGGCCAGGCGGCTCATCGCCAACGTCGAGGGCGTCATGAACGCCGTCCTGGTGAAGGGCGACGCCGTGGGCGCCACCTTGTACTATGGCGCCGGCGCCGGCGCCGAGCCCACCGCCAGCGCCGTGGTGGCCGACCTGGTGGATGTCACACGGCTGCACACCGCCGATCCCAACCACCGCGTGCCGCATCTCGCCTTCCAGCCCGATCAGCTCGCCGACCTTGAGGTCCTGCCCATGGAGGAGGTGGTCAGCGCCGCCTATCTGCGCATGCGCGCGCTCGACCGACCCGGCGTGCTGGCTGAGGTCACCCGCATCCTGGCCGACCAGGGCATCTCCATCGAGGCGGTCATCCAGAAGGCCCCAGCCGAGGGCGAGGACCGCGCCGACGTGGTCATGCTGCTCCACCCGGCCAAGGAGCGCGCCGTCAACGCGGCCATCGCCCGCATCGAGGCCCTGGACAGCATCGACGGCCGCGTGGTGCGGCTGCGCATGGAGGCGCTGAACGGCTGACGTGAACAGATTGGAGAAACTGCTGCTGCAAATCCTGTCCGGATCGTGCGATGCCAACCTTGCCTTCAACGATCTGCGACGAGTCCTGCTCCATTACGGGTTTGACGAACGCATTCGTGGCAGCCACCATATCTTCACCCGCGCCGATGTCGCGGAAATCCTCAACCTGCAAGCCAAACAGGGCAAGGCCAAGCCTTATCAGGTCCGGCAGGTGCGCGAGATCATCCTCAAGTACCGTCTGGCAAGATTCACGGATGGATAACCCCTTTCACTACGAGATCATTCTTTACTGGAGCGAGCCGGATCAGGCCTTTATCGCCGAGGTGCCGGAATTGCCCGGCTGTGCGGCGGACGGGCAGAGCTATGCCGAGGCGCTCAGGAACGTCGAGACGGTGATCCAGGAATGGATCATGACGGCACGTGACCTCGGGCGCCCGATACCACAGCCCAAGGGCCGGCTGCTCTACGCCTGACTGAAGACGATGCGCTATATCAGCACCCGGGGACTTGCCCCCGCGCAATCCTTCCTCGACATCCTCCTGGGCGGCCTTGCCCCGGACGGCGGTCTTTACGTGCCGGAGGCCTATCCGCGCTTCTCCAGCGAAGCGCTCGCCGCCCTGCGCGGTCTGGACTACCGCCGGCTCGCCTTCGCCATCCTCTCGCGGTTGATCGACGACATCCCGGCCGAGGATCTGCACGCCCTGATCGACCGCACCTACACCGTGGAGACATACAGCCACGGCCGGCCAGACTCCGACTTCAGCCAGATCACCCCGGTGCGCCGGCTGGAGAACGGCCTCTACCTGCTGGAACTGTCGAACGGGCCGACGCTGGCCTTCAAGGACATGGCCATGCAGCTCTTGGGCAGCCTGTTCGAGTATGCCCTGGCGCGCGCCGGCCGCGATCTCAACATCCTCGGCGCCACCTCCGGCGACACCGGGTCAGCGGCCGAGTACGCCATGCGCGGCCGGCGCGGCATCCGCGTCTTCATGCTGGCGCCCGTGCACGGCATGACGCGCTTCCAGCAGGCGCAGATGTGGTCGCTCATGGACCCGAACATCCACAACATCGCCATCCGCGGCGTGTTCGACGACTGCCAGGACATCGTCAAGCAGGTCTCCAACGACCTCGAATTCAAGGCCCGCTACCGCATCGGCGCGGTGAACTCCATCAACTGGGCGCGCATCGCCGCCCAGGTCGTCTATTACTTCAAGGCCTATTTCGCCGTGACCACGCGTGACGGCGAGCCGGTCAGCTTCTCCGTGCCCTCGGGCAATTTCGGCAATGTCTGCGCCGGCCACATCGCCCGCATGATGGGGCTGCCGATCCGCAAACTGATCGTGGCCACCAATGAAAACGACGTGCTCGACGAATTCTTCCGCACCGGTGTCTATCGGCCGCGCGCCGCGCACGAGACGCGCCACACCTCCAGTCCGTCGATGGACATCTCCAAGGCCTCCAACTTCGAGCGTTTCGTCTTCGACCTGACCGGGCGCGACGCCGCGCAGGTGCGCGCGCTTTGGCAGGAAGTGGAGCAGGGGCGCGCCTTTGACCTGAAGCCTTCGGGCCTGTTCGCGCGGGTGCCCCAGTTCGGTTTCGTCTCCGGTTCCAGCAACCACGCCAACCGCATAGCCACCATCCGCATGGTCTGGGAGCGCTACGGCACCGTGATCGACACCCATACGGCTGATGGTCTCAAGGTGGGGCTGGAGCACCGCGAGCCGGGCGTGCCGCTCGTCTGTCTGGAGACCGCCCTGCCGGCCAAGTTCGAAGACGCCATCCGCGAGGCCCTGGGCCGGGCGCCAGAGCGCCCGGCCGGCTACGCGGACCTGGAGCAGCGGCCGCAGCGCTTCGAGGTGATGGATGCCGACACCCAGGCGGTGAAGGACTACATCGCCCGCCATGCCAACGACTGACGGCCGGGCCGCAATCACGTCCGCCAGAGAATCGCAACAGCGCCCAGGGCTCGTCATGCGGCGACTGCCCACGGCCTGCGGCTGGTTGGCGCTGTTGTGGCTATCCCTGATCGCCACGCTGGCCCCGACAGCGGCTTGGGCCTCTGTCTCGGACCCATCCTCGCGCGCTGCCGACGAGATCCATGTCTCGCAACTGCCCCCAGAAGGGCGGGCGACCTTGGCGCTGATCAAACGCGGCGGCCCGTTCGTATATGCCCGCGACGGCATCGTTTTCCACAACCGCGAAGGCCGTCTGCCCGCCCGGCCGCGCGGCTATTATCGCGAGTACACCGTGCCCACACTGGGCCTGGCCCACCGCGGGGCACGGCGTATCGTCGCCGGGCGCGACGGCGACTACTGGTACACCGACGACCACTACCGTACCTTCAAGCGGATTCGCGAGTGAGCGTGACATGCCCAAGCTGACCGAAATCCTCGACAACCCCGCCGCCAACGGCATCTACCGCGCAACCGCCGCGGCGCCCGCCACGCCTGGCTTGATCCATATCGACGCAGGCCCTCTGGCGGACAAGGACGCCCTGCTCAAGGTCCTGGGTCAGGCCCTGCAGTTTCCCGATTACTACGGGATGAACTGGGACGCCCTCGAGGAATGCCTGTCCGATCTGTCCTGGTGGGCCGGGCCCGTCGCCGTCTGGATCGACCACGCCGAGGCCCTCCCGGCAGACGTGCTGACCACCCTGGTGGACATCTGGACCGGGGCGGCCGCCGCCTGGGCCGAGGCCGGGCGGGGCTGTGTGCTGATCCTGAGCGGCGCCATTGGGCTGGATGGCCTGCCTGCGGTCGATATCAATGGCACGACTGAATCATCCATCGCGCCGTAAGCAACAAACCCCACACGCCTGTCCGCGGGGTGCGGCTCGTCCAAGCTGTAGGAACGGTGATAGCGTGAAAGTTGGTTTAGCCAACTCACGCCGCTCCCCTCTCCCAGCGGGAGAGGGGCTCAAGGTGAGGCAACGGCCATGGCCGTTAGCCGCGACACAGCGCTAGAGTTGCGACTTGGGTCGCGACTGCACGCCCTGGGCAGCAAGGCCCAGGCTTACCCGCTCTGGCGGCTGCGCCTGGGGGCGGCGCGCCGGGCCTTGTATTGCCCGTGGGTCTTGCCCTCGCCGGGCTTGTTGAAACGCCGCTTCGCCTGACCGTTTTCCCGGGCGCCATCGCTACGCAAGGGCGTCGCCTTGGGTTCCAGGCCTGGCAGGGTCGCCACCGGGATGGTCGAGCCGGTGAATCGCTCGATGCCCTTGACCTTGCCGCGTTCGCGCGGATAGGCCAGGGTGTAGGCCTGGCCGGCGCGTCCGGCGCGTCCCGTTCGACCGATGCGGTGGACGTAGTCCTCCGCCTGCAGGGGCAGATCGAAGTTCACCACGTGGCTGATACCCGGCACGTCGAGCCCGCGGGCGGCTACATCGGTCGCCACCAGGATGCGGGCGCGGCCCTCGCGCAGCGCCCTGAGCGCCCGGTTGCGCGCGCCCTGGTTCATGTCGCCATGCAGCGCCTCGACGGCATGACCCTGGCCCTCCAGCCGTCCGGCCAGGTCCTCGGCCCCTGCCTTGGTCGCGGTGAACACCACAGCCTGTTTCAAGGCCGCGTCGGACAACAGGTGATCCAGCAGGCGCAGTTTGTGGTCGTGGCCATCGGCGAACAGCAATCGTTGCTCGATCTTTGGCGCTGCCTCCGGTGTACGGGCGATCTCGATGCGGCGCGCCGCCCGCGTCACCCGGCTGGCCAGCCTGCCGACCACGCCGTCGAGTGTGGCCGAGAAGAGCAGGGTCTGGCGTGCAGCCGGCAGCCGCGCGATGATGGCTTCGATGTCGTCGATGAAGCCCATGTCCAGCATGCGGTCGGCCTCGTCCAGCACGAGCGTGTCGATGCTGGACAGGTCCAGCTTGCCGCGTTGCAGGTGGTCCATCAGACGGCCCGGCGTGGCCACCACGACGTCCAAGGGGCCTCTGAGCTGCTTGAGCTGGACGGCATAGGGCGCGCCGCCGACCAGCAGGGCCACACGGGGCCCGTGCCGGCCGGCGAGGTCGAGCGCGGCACGCGCCACCTGTTGAGCGAGCTCGCGCGTGGGTACCAGCACCAGGACCCGCGGCAGCCGACTGGGGCCGGCCAGAAGCAGGCGATTTAGACAGGGCAGCATGAACGCGGCCGTCTTGCCGCTGCCGGTCTGTGACGACACCAGCAGATCATGTCCTTTCAGCGCCAAGGGGATGGCCTGGCGCTGAACGGGGGTAGGAGAGGTGAAACCGGCGGCGGTGACCGCCTTAAGCAGTCTGGGCGCAAGGCCCAGTTCGGCGAATGCCATGGAAGAGTCCTTCATACACGGTTGCACCGGCCAGGGCCGGCATACACGGGTCAGCAAAACGGCCGACCCAACGGCTGTCATCGGCTCAGACCACTTGCTGCGCCGATGCCGTGTGAAGGGACAAACGCGGGGGTCAGGTGACGATGAGGCGCGCAGGACAAGGCACCCTGCAAACATCTCGACTATACCGTAAAACCCGGTGGTGGGGTAGGCGATTTTTCGCCGAGCAGGCGCATGGAGAGGTCCACCGCCCGTACATGCTTGGTCAGCGCCCCGACCGAGATGCGGTCCACCCCGGTCTCGGCAATCGCCCGCACGCTCTCCAGGTTCACCCCGCCCGAGGCCTCCAGCTCGGCGCAGCCGGCGGTCAGGCGCACCGCCTCGCGCATGCCCGCTAGATCGAAGTTGTCGAGCAGGATGAGCCGCGCACCGGCGGCAAGGGCCTCTTCGAGTTGCGCCAGGTTCTCGACCTCGATCTGCACGAACACGCTGGGCGGGGCGAGGCGGAAGGCCGCGTCCAGGGCGGGGCGCACGCCGCCGGCGACGGCGATGTGGTTCTCCTTGATGAGGATGCCATCAAACAGGCCCGTGCGGTGGTTTTCGCCACCGCCCATGCGCACGGCGTATTTCTGCGCCAGGCGCAGGCCTGGCAGGGTCTTGCGGGTGTCGTAGATGCGGGCGCGGGTGCCGGCGACGGCCTCGACATAGCGGCGGGTCGCAGTGGCCACCCCGGAGAGGGTTTGCAGGAAGTTGAGCGCGGGGCGCTCGGCGGAAAGCAGGACGCGGGCATTACCGACGAGCTCGCAAAGGGTCTGGCCGGCCGCGATCATGTCGCCTTCGGCGACCTTCCAGTCGATCCGGACGCTGGCGTCGAGGGCGAGGAAGCAGGCATCGAACCAGGGACGGCCGGCGAGCACGGCGTCTTCGCGGGTGATCACCCGCGCGCGGGCGCGTCTGTCCGCCGGGATGAGCCGGGCGGTGAGGTCGCCCACCTCACCCATGTCTTCGGCGAGCGCCGCGCGCACGTTGTCGGCGACGGCCCGCTGCAGGTCTTGCTCAGTCCAGGTCACCGAGCACCCGGTCCCAGTCGATGGCGACCTCGGGCAGCACGCGGCTTGCCGTGCGGCCGGTGAGTTCATACACCTCCGGCCGGCCGTACTCGCCGTCGGTCAGCCAATAGACGGTGACGATGCGGTCGGTGGGGTGCACCAGCCAGTATTCGCGCACGCCGGCGCGTTCATAGACGCTGCGCTTGAGGATGTGGTCGTGGACGGCGGTGCTGGGCGACAGGACCTCGATCACCCAGTCCGGCGCGCCGCGTGCCCCCTTGTCATCGAGCTTGCCGCGGTCGCAGAAGACGGACAGATCGGGCTGCACCACGGTGTCCACTTGCGCGTCGGCCTCGTCGGCCTTGGGTAGGCGCACGTCGAAGGGGGCGAGATAGACGCGGCAGGGGTGGCTTTCCAGGGCGTTGGCGATCTGGCGGTAGACCTCGCCGACGATCGCCTGATGCCGCCGGTTGGGGCCGGTCATGGCATAGGCCACGCCGTCGATCAGCTCATAGCGCTGATCCTCGGGCCAGCGGGCATAGTCGGCATAGGTGTAATGCGCGGGCGGTTTGCGTAGCGGCAGTCCCATGGTGGTCTAAATTGGGCTTAGCACCTGTGTGAAGTATAGGTCGTGCAGTCTTGAAACGGGGCGGCAACACCCCACCATAGGTGTCAAGTGTAACCCTACGGACGACTCAACCATGCGCTTCGACAAACTGACCACCCCGTTCCAGGCCGCCCTCCAGGAGGCGCAGAGCCTGGCCGTGGGCAACGACAACCCGTACATCGAGCCCCTGCACCTGCTGGCGGCGATGATCAATCAGGAGGACGGCAGTGCCAAGGCCATCCTGCAGCGCGCCGGGGTGCGCGTGCCGGCGCTGGTGCAGGGCATCCAGCAGGCCTTGGACCGTCTGCCCAAGGTGGAGGGTACCGGCGGCGAGGTGAACATCTCGCGGGAACTGAACAACCTGCTCAACCTGACCGACAAGCTGGCGCAAAAGCGCGGCGACGCCTTCATCGCCAGCGAGCTCTTCCTGCTCGCCTGTCTGGAGGACAAGGGCGACGCCGGCCGGCTTCTGAAGGAGCACGGGGCGACGCTGCAAAACCTTCAGGCCGCGATCGATGCCGTGCGCGGCGGCGCCAGCGTGGACTCGCAGGAGGCGGAAAGTCAGCGTCAGGCACTGGCCAAGTACACCCTGGATCTGACCGAGCGGGCGCGTCAGGGCAAGCTCGACCCGGTGATTGGCCGCGACGACGAGATCCGGCGGGTGATCCAGATCCTGCAGCGGCGCATCAAAAACAACCCCGTGCTGATCGGCGAGCCCGGCGTCGGCAAGACCGCGATCGTCGAGGGTTTGGCGCAGCGCATCGTCAACGGCGAGGTGCCGGAGTCGTTGAAGAACAAGCGCGTGCTGGTGCTAGATATGGCCGGTATGCTGGCCGGGGCGAAGTACCGCGGCGAGGTCGAGGAG
>JBKBRS010000050.1:0-12911 GCA_046292095.1 Thiobacillaceae bacterium | reverse complement strand
CTGCACTGAAGCGGCCGATCGCCTTGAAACTCGGAGACCAGGTTGAACGCCCCGCTGCATGCTGGCGTTATCGGCGTGGGCTATCTCGGCCGCTTTCATGCCCAGAAATGGGCGGCGCAGGCCGATGCCGAGCTTGTCGGCGTGGTCGATAGCGACCCGGCGCGGGTGGCTGCCGTCGCCGCGGAGGTCGGCTGCGCAGCCTACACTGACTATCTTGAGCTGCTGGGGCGGGTGGACGCGGTGTCGGTGGCCGTGCCGACCGAGCATCACCATCGCGTAGTGCGTGACTGTCTCATGGCCGGGGTGCATGTGCTGGTGGAAAAGCCCATCACCCAAACCGTGGCCGAGGCCGATGCCCTCATCGAACTGGCACGGGCGCGCGGTCTCCTGCTCCAAGTTGGGCATCTGGAGCGTTTCAACCCCGCCTGGCTGGCGATGTGGCCGCTGCTCGAGCAACCGCCCCGCTTCATCGAGGCGCATCGACTCGCCCCTTTCAAGCCACGCGGCACCGACGTGAGCGTGGTGCTGGACCTCATGATCCACGACCTCGACCTGATCCTGTCGCTGGTGGATAGCCCGGTCACCGAGGTGCGCGCCAGCGGCACGCCGGTGCTCACCGATGGCATCGACATCGGCAATGCGCGCCTCGAATTCGCCAACGGCTGCGTGGCCAACCTGACCGCCAGCCGGGTGAGCGCCGCTACCCTGCGCAAGATGCGGCTCTTCCTCAAGGATCAGTACCTCGCCATCGATTTCGGCGAGCGGCGCGCAAGCCGCGCCCACCGCAGCGATGACCCGGCCGCGCCCATCGCGCTGACCGAAGTCACCGTGCCGGCGGGCGACGCCCTGCAGATGGAGATCGAGGCCTTCGCTGCCGCCGTGCGCGAGGGCCACGCGCCACCCGTCAGCGGCGATGACGGCCGGCGTGCGCTCGCCCTGGCGCTGCAGATCGTCGATCTCATGCAGAGAAGCCTGCCCAGATGAACATCCCCATGGTCGATCTAAAGGCGGAATACGCCCTGCTCAAGGACGAGTTGGCAGCCGCCGTCCTACAGGCGCTGGCCTCCACGCAATACATCGGCGGGCCCAACGTGCGTGCCTTCGAGCAGGAGGTGGCGGCCTACTGCGGTGTGCAGCATGCCATCGCCTGCGCCTCCGGCACCGACGCCCTTTTGCTCGCCTTGCGCGCCTGTGGCGTCGGGCCTGGCGACGAGGTGATCACCACCCCCTTCACCTTCGTGGCCACCGCCTCGACCATCGCCATGTGCGGGGCACGACCGGTGTTCGTGGACATCGACCCACGCACCTACAACCTCGACCCCGCTCTCGTCGAGGCCGCCGTCACCCCGCGCACGCGCGCGGTGATACCGGTCCACCTCTATGGTCAGCCGGCCGATCTCGCCCCCATCGCCGAGGTCTGCCGGCGGCATGGGCTCCGGCTCATCGAGGATGCCGCGCAATCCTTCGGCGCCGAATACGGCGGACGCAAGAGCGGCGCCTATGGCGACGTCGGCTGTTTCTCCTTCTACCCGAGCAAGAACCTGGGCGCCTTTGGCGACGGTGGCATGGTCATCACCGACGACGCTGACCTCGCCGAGCGGCTGCGCGTGCTGGCCAACCACGGCAGCCGCCAGCGTTACCACCACGACGTGCTGGGCTACAACAGCCGTCTGGATGAGCTGCAGGCGGCCATCCTGCGTGTGAAACTGAAACGCATCGACCCGTTCAACGCCGCCCGCCGCCGCATCGCCCAGACCTACAACGAGCACCTCGCCGACAGCGGGGTCGTGATCCCTTACGCCGACGGCAAGGGGCTGCACGTCTATCATCAGTACACCTTACAAAGCGAGCGGCGCGACGCGATCCAGCAGGCCTTGACCGAGTCCGGTATCGCCAGCGCCATCTACTATCCCATTCCCCTGCACCGCCAGCGGCTGTTCGCCGAGCAATGCCGCGACGTACACCTGCCGGTGGCGGAGGCGGTCGCCGGCCGGGTGCTGTCGCTGCCCATCTCGCCCATGCTCACCGAGGCACAGATCGAGCGCGTCTGCGCGGTCGTGCGTCAGGCCCAGGCGGCATGATCCATCCCACTGCCCTCGTCGATCCAGCGGCGCGCCTCGGCCGGGACGTCTCGGTCGGGCCCTATGCGGTGATCGAGGCCGACACCGAGATCGGTGAGGGCTGCACGATCGCCGCCCATGCCGTGATCAAGCGTTATACCCGCATGGGCGCGCGCAACCGGGTCGCCGAGTTCGCGGTGATCGGCGGCGAGCCGCAGGACTTCAAGTTCAAGGATTGCGTAAGTTTCGTCGTCATCGGCGAGGACAACCGCATCGGCGAGGGTGTGACCATCCACCGCAGCAACCACGAAGGCGGTACCACCCGCCTGGGCAACGCCTGTTTCCTCATGGCCATGAGCCATGTGGCGCACGACTGCCAGCTCGGCAATCGGGTCATCCTCGCCAATGGCGCGCTGCTGGGGGGCCACGTCGAGGTAGGCGACCGGGCCTTCGTTTCCGGGGCGGTCACCGTGCACCAGTTCTGCCGCATCGGCCGCATGGCCCTGGTGGCGGCGAGCAGCCGCGTCAACCAGGACTGCCTGCCCTTCATGATCGCCGACGGCAACCCCGCGCGCACCCGGGCGCTCAACGTCGTGGGCTTGCGCCGGGCCGGGGTGGGCGCCGCGGACATCGCCGCCTTGCGCCGCGCGCTGCACCGGCTGCGCAACCTGCCGGCGCAGGCGGAGCTGCTCACCGCCCTGGAGGACGATACCAGTGCAGCCGTGCGCGAGCTGGCCGCCTTCATCCGTGCCTCCCAGCGGGGGTACGCGCACTGCCGGTGAGCGAGTACTTGCTCACCCACCTCATGCCGGACGAGGCCGAGGCTCTAGCCGAGCTCGCCGCCCTGGTCTGGCGCGCGCACTACCCCGGCATCATCAGCCCGGAGCAGATCGAGTACATGCTGGCGCGCCGCTACCACCCGCCGCTCATCCGCCAGCAGCTCGCCCGCGGCGACCACTGGGACGTGGCGCGCGTGGAGGACGGGCTCATCGCCTTCGCCCACAGCTACCACCTGGAGGGCGGCGGCGTGAAGCTGGACAAGCTCTACGTGCACCCGGACTGGCAGCGCCGGGGCCTGGGGCATGCCCTCGTCGAACGCGTCGAGGCACGCGCCCGCGCGCAAGGCCGCAGCCACCTCGTGCTGCGCGTCAACCGCCACAACCAGACGGCCATCGCCGCCTATCGCAAATACGGCTTCTTCGTCGCGCGCGAGATCAAGGAGGATATCGGCGGTGGTTTCGTCATGGACGATTACGTGATGATCAAGCCGCTGTAAGACGAGCGTATCGGCGCATCGCCCAGCAGCGAATGGTCGGATGGGGACGGACATCTGCAACAGTCTTAAGCTAGCATTGAAAGCATCGATATCATTGCTCACGCTGCCACCATGTCTGCCTTGACCATACGCAATCTGGACGAGGCCTTGAAGCAGGCCTTAAGGCTACGCGCTGCACGGCACGGGGTGTCGATGGAGGAAGAGGCGCGCCGGATCCTCAAGGCTGCGCTGATGCCCCCGACCGCACCGGGCGGCCTTGGCGATCAGCTGAGGCAACGTTTCGCCGCGGTGGCGGATACCGGTTTCGCGCTGCCCGAGCGTCACATCCCTCGCAAGTCACCCGACTGGGATGATGGAGAATGATCCTGCTGGACACCAACGTCCTGTCCGAGTTCATGCGCCCACGACCGGCACCGCAGGTGGTGGCCTGGATGAACGCACAAAACCCGGAGACGTTGTGGATCAGTGCCGTGACCCGCGCCGAGATCGAGCTCGGCCTGGCGCTGATGCCACCCGGCCGTCGCCAAGAAGGTTTGCGCCAGGCCGCCGTCGCCATGTTTTCGGAGGACTTCGCCGGTCGCTGCCTGCCCTTCGACGAGGCGGCGGCCGGCCACTATGCGATCATCGTCGCCAAGCGCACCCGTGCCGGGCGGCCGATCACGGTCGAGGATGCCCAGATCGCTGCCATCGCGCTCGCCCACCGCATGCGCCTCGCTACTCGCAATACCGCAGATTTCGAGTTGATCGAGGATCTGCAGCGGGTCGATCCCTGGCAGGCTTGATGGCCCTGGATCCGTGCAGGGGGCAAAACGTCGCTCAACAGTGCAGTACCGCCTCGGTTATCCTTGTCGCGACGGGAACCGCGTACGCCAACCATGCCCTACCAGCCGCCCACACCTGACGAAATCCGCAGCCTTCTGCAGGAGGCGAAGACCATCGCCGTGGTGGGCCTCTCGCCCAAGCCCGACCGGCCCAGCCACGCTGTGGCGCGGGCGCTGCAGCGCTTCGGCTACCGCATCGTCCCGGTGCGCCCGGCGGTCGCCGAAGTGCTCGGGGAGAAGGCCTATGCGCGTCTTGCCGACATCCCCTTCCCCGTGGACCTCATCGATGTCTTTCGCGCCCCGGAACACGTGCCCGCCATCGTCGAGGCGGCCATCGCCATCGGTGCCAAGGCGATCTGGCTGCAGGAGGGTGTGGTCCACGCCGAGGCGGCTGCGCGCGCGCAGGCGGCGGGGCTCATGGTGGTGATGGACCGCTGCATCTACAAGGACTACATCGCGCTGATGCCGGCATGAAGCTCAAGTTCACCAAGATGCACGGGCTGGGCAACGATTTCGTCGTCTTCGACGGCATCCGTCAGCGCGTCGCCCTCACCCCCGAGCGGCTGCGCTTCATCGCCGACCGGCACTTCGGCATCGGCTGCGACCAGGTGCTGCTGGTCGAGCCGCCCACCCGTCTAGATGCCGACTTTCGCTACCGCATCTTCAACGCCGACGGGGCCGAGGTGCAGCAGTGCGGTAACGGCGCGCGCTGTTTCGTGCGCTTCGTGCACGAGCAGGGCCTCACCACCAAGCGCGAGATCCGCGTGGAGACCGCCGCCGGCATCATCGTGCCGCGCCTGGAGGACGACGGGCTGGTCACCGTGGACATGGGGCCGCCGCGCTTCGAGCCGCGCGACATCCCCTTCGACGCCCCTGAGCGCTCGCTCATCTACGACCTGGAGGTGCGCGGTCAGCACCTCGTCATCTCCGCCCTGTCCATGGGCAACCCGCACGCAGTGACCGTGGTGGAGGACGTCCATCGCGCGCCGGTGGCGGAACTGGGGCCGCTCATCGAATACCACCCCCGCTTCCCGGAGCGGGTCAACGTGGGCTTCATGCAGGTGCTCGACCGCCATCGCATCCTGTTGCGCGTCCATGAGCGCGGCAGCGGCGAGACCCTGGCCTGCGGCACCGGCGCCTGCGCCGCCGCGGTGGCCGGTATCCAGCGCGACCTGCTCGCAAGCCCCGTGCGCGTGACCATGCGCGGTGGTGATCTGACCATCGCCTGGGCCGGGGAGGATGCATCGGTGTACATGACCGGCCCAGCAGTAACCGTTTTTCAAGGGGAAATCGATCTATGAACGATGCGGTCGATTCGTCCGGGCTGCAACTGGATCTGTTTGACGAGACGTTACAGAGTCTGGAGCGGCTCTACCGCAAGGACCGCCGCCCGTGGGTCGTGGCTTATTCCGGCGGCAAAGATTCCACCGCCGTGCTGCAGCTTGTCGTCCACATGCTCATGCGTGGACATGGAAATGCGGCGAAGCCGGTTTTCGTCATCGCTTCGGACACGCGCGTCGAGGCCCCGAATGTGGTGGCCTATCTCAAAGACAGTCTGTCCAGGATCGAACGTTTTACCCGCGAGCACCATCTGCCTTTGCATACCCGTTTGGTACGGCCCGACCTATACGAAACCTTTTGGGTCAATCTCATCGGCAAGGGTTATCCGCCGCCTACGCGCTGGTTTCGCTGGTGTACTTCCAAACTCAAGATCAAACCGGCACGCCGCGTCATCGAAGAGATCACCGCTAGCCACGGCAGTGTCATCTTGTTATTGGGTACACGGCGGGCTGAGAGCAGCGAACGTTCGCGACGGATGGAGGAAAGGGCGCGCACAGAGCTTGGCCTCAACCCACATCACGAAATCCCCAACGCGCTGGTGGCAACTCCTATCGAACATTGGAGCACGGACGCCGTGTGGCAATTCTTGCTCACGCATGACCCCGCCCCTTGGGGCAGTTCCCACCAGTTCTTGTTCGACCTCTATCGCCAGGCCAACGCGGGTGAATGCCCGGTCGTGCTCGACCTCAACACGCCGTCCTGTGGCGGCAGCCGTTTCGGCTGCTGGACCTGCACCGTGGTCAAGGCCGACAAATCGATGCAGGGCTTCATCCAGGCGGGGGAGACACATTTGCAACCGCTAGCCGAGATGCGCGACTGGCTCAAGGAGATCCGCGATGCTGACGGCATGCGCGCACCAGTGACACGTAACGGACAGCCCAAACCCGGCCCCTTCACGGGCGAGGCACGGCAAATGATACTCGATCGATTGCTTGCCACCGAGCGAGCCATCGGCATCGAGCTGATTGGCGCGGATGAGTTGTTACAGATACAATGGCACTGGCGTGAAGATTTCGATTATGCTGATACGGCTTTTACCATCGCCCGTAAACATGGACGGGAGGTCGCCATGGACAAAGTAGTGATGTTCACCCCGGAAGAGGCGCGTATCCTCGAAGAGGTGGCGTTGGAGGTGGAATTGGACCCGGAAGTGGCTCGCAAGCTGATCCAGCTCAGCGCAAATCATGACACCGACTATGATCAATTCGGTGCGCGCGCCGAATACCGCCGCGCGCTCGCTCACCTGGTCGAGGCCATCGCCCAACGATCGCTCAGTGCCGTGACCGCATGATCATCGAGCAAGTCCGGCTGCGTAACCTGTTCTCTTACCGTGGCGAGCAAGTGTTCGATTTCCGCGGCATGGGCCACGGACGCAACATCGCCTTGGTTTATGGCCGTAACGGCTATGGTAAGACCAGCTTTCTGAATGGACTGCGTTTGCTCTTTTTGGGTGTGTCGGATGAGCTGCGCGCCGCGGTTCAAGCCGGGCGCAAGCCTGGCCCGAACCAGTATGTGCTGGGCATCGCCAATGAATGGGCCGGCATCTTTAATCGGTCCGCCCGACTTGCCGGTGAGGTGGAGTGCAGTATTACCCTAGTCATGCGCGAGGGCACTACCCAGTTTACTGCCACCCGCTTTTGGCGTTTGCTGGGAGAGGACCGCTTCGATTCGGGCTTGTCCTTGCGCCTGCACGATACCCAAAAAAGTCTGGAAGACAAGGACGCAGAGGACTATCTCTATCGCATCATGCCGCGCTATCTCGTGCCTTTTTTCATCTACGACGGCGAGCAGGTGCAGCAACTGGCCGAGGCTAACCGCAAGGGCCAGTTGGAACAGATCGAGCAGGTCCTGGGTTTGACCCTGCGTGACCGCGAGATCGAGGCCCTCACCAACCTGATCAAAGAATGGAGGAAGGAGGGGCTTGCCGACGATGAGGCGCGTAAGCTACGTGAATTGGAACGTCAGGTGGAACATCACAGAGACCGGCTGGCACGGACGCTGAGCGAGATCAAGGAAAAAAACGATGAGCTCGCCCAGCGCGCCGACGAGTTGGAGAGCACAGAGCGCTACCTTGAGAGTCTGCGCGCCTACACGCACGAGCGTGAAGAGGCAGACATCAAGGCAAGGCTGGAACAGATCAACAAAGAATTGGATGTACGGCTGTATCGTGTAGCCGAGGAGCTGCCGCGCGACATCCCTTTGCTTGCCAATCCCGAACTGGTCCGGCGCGTAGTGGCGGTGCTGCGTGCCCTGGTCACAGATAGCACGGCTGAGGTCGCCTTGGCGCTGCGGCAGCTCCTGGAACACCTGCCGAGGCGCCTGCTCGAGGATTGGCCCTTGCCCAATCCCGATCTGCGACCGGAGCAAAAACACTTTCTGCAACAGAAACTCATCAGTCTGCTCAATCCCTATATCAAACCGCCAGTCAGCGGTAGTGGTCCGTTGCGTTTGAGCCGTGATGTGGCCGAGCGGCTATTGGCCGTTTTCCAGTATTACGAGCGGGCAGACGAATTATGCCGTCAGCGCGTCGAGGACCTGCGCACGGTATCGGCCCTCAAGCGCGAGTGGGGGGAACTGCAGCGCCGGCTCGACGATGTCAGCGCACTGCAAGAAGACGAACGCCAGCGTTATCTGGCGCGCAAACAAGAGAAGATCGATCTGGAGGCAGAAGTCCTGCGTCTGCGTGAACAGATCGGCATACTGGAGCGGCAGGCGCGCGACATCCGGCGGCAACTGTCCGAAGCCGAGGCTGCGCTGGCCAAGCAAGAACAAGCCCTGCAACTGTCGCAAGCGCGCCAGGCCAAGGTAGACGCAGCGGAAAAGCTGCGCGATTTCTGCGCACGTTACAAGCAACGGCTCAAGCAACACTACCGTGCGGCCATCGAGACGGCGATCAATCGCCACTATCGAGCGCTCATGACTGGACACCACCTGATAGACCGCATCGCTGTGGATGAGGACTTCGGGTTACGTTATTTGGATGCCAACGGTGCCACCATCGGTATGGCCACCATCTCTGCGGGCATGAAGCAGCTGGTGGCCACCGCCCTGCTCTGGGCCCTGCGTGAGGTCTCCGGCATCCAGGCACCGGTGGTAATCGACACCCCGCTCGCCCGCATCGACCGGGAAAACCAACTCAATCTGATCACCCAGTACTATCCCAACGCCGGCGAGCAGGTCATCCTGCTGCCTACCGACTCCGAGCTGGATCGAGATAAATACGGGTTACTCGCCCCACACGTCTATCGCCAGTATAGACTCGACAATCCCAGCGGCGAGGCCACTAGCCCGGTTGCCGATGTGCCCATGTATGACCTAGCCGAGGTCTGATGGCCAAGATCTATACCTCTGCCCAAGACGAGATACTCATAGAGACGATCCTGCACAAGGGATTGCGCGCCAAAGCTCCCAAATGGACAGTATTGCGTCTCGCCTTGGCGAAGTCTCTGTCTCTGACCACGCCACCAGAGGTCTTGCCGCGTGATGGGGGCAAGGGCGGGGAATATGCCCTTGAACAACTGACTGGCCAAGGACAAGGGGAGAGATCGGACTACACGGAGGCGATCAGGGCTCTACTCAGCGTGTATCATGACGAAAACCTGTTTGAGGCCGAAGAACGCTTCCGCGAGCTGCTGGAAGCGCACGTACGCCGCGGGCTACGTGAATTCCGCACGGGCTGGCGCGATTCGCACGACTTCCATGAATACCTCTTGCAAGAGCTATTCGGTGGCAAGTCCGCCGGTGGCGCTGCGCCACCGAATGACGAGGCCATGTTGCGAGCCTTGCGCGAGATCGGTGTACAGGCCGACATCCTCGGCAGCAAGGATGGCGTCAGATTGACCCGGTATTTTTTGCACCTGGCCGACGTCCACCATCTGGACCGCCTCAAACGCGGGGCGGACAAGCTGGCCTTTTCCCTGGGCTTGGGCGAACAGGCGGTCTATGTCACCGCAACCGACGAACCCAAGACCCTCGCCCTCGACATCCCCCGCCCAGCCCAGACCTGGCAACGCTACGACGGACAGGCGCTGCGGGCGTGGCTGACACAAGCGCCGAGCCAGTGGGCTCTACCGGTCTATCCAGGGGTGGACGTCATGGGTGAGCCCTATGGCTTCGATCTCGCCGCCGCCCCGCACCTGTTGGTGGGGGGGGCTACCGGCAGTGGCAAGAGTGTGTGCATGCATGCCTTGATCCAGTCCATCCTGATCACGCGCACACCCGTCCAGGTGCGCCTGCTGCTGATCGACCCCAAGGCGGTGGAGTTCGGCGTCTATGGCGCCAGCGCGCATCTGTTGCCTGGCAGCCACATCATAACCCAACCGGATGAAACGTTGGAGGCCTTGCAGGACCTGGTGGCGACGATGGAGGCGCGCCACCGGCAGTTTGCCGAGTCGGCGGTGCGCGACATCGACGAGGCCCGAGACCGCGGTCTCGATTTACATCGTATCGTGGTCTTCGTCGAGGAGCTGGCCGACCTCATCCTGCGCGCCCCCGCCGTGGAGGAGGCGTTGGTACGGTTGGCTCAGAAGGCGCGCTCGGCCGGTATCCATCTCGTGCTGGCCACCCAACGGCCCGATGCGCAGACCTTCAGTGGGCTACTGCGCAGCAACGTCCCCGCCCGCATCGCGCTCACCGTGCAAAAGTCCAGCGAGTCCAAGATCATCCTCGACGATACGGGTGCCGAGCAGCTCACCGGTCGCGGCGACATGTTGGTCAAGTTACCCGGCGGTCCGCCGGTGCGCGTGCATGGCGTCTTGCTCACGCGCGACGATGCCGCATTCGCCTGCCGCCAGGGCAAGGAAGCGACATGAGTCTCACCCCACTCTTCCAGATCCACCGTTTTGAGCCCATGCAGCTCACCGTGGAGAACATCGGCCCTTTTCGCAGTCATGTCCAGACGTTCAGTTTCCTGCATCACGAGCTGGGCGAGCCCTGCAACTTCTATCTCTTCATCTCGCAAAACGGCTATGGCAAGACCACCCTGCTGGAGCTCATGGCTGCCCTCATGGGCATGCTCGGGCAGGCCGAGCCGCAACCCTTCCACTTCGCGCCGCTGGACCAGGAAGGGGGGCGTGCGCAGTGGGACATCCGCGTAAAGCTCACGCACGAAGGACAGACCAAGACGGTGGTCCTATCACTATTGGCAGGACGGCTCGGCGAGGATGTGGCATTGAAGGTCTGGGGCGAGGATGAGTTGGCCAAGGTTTCTGCAATCGGCTGGCACCGTCTCGGTCACCGCGTCAATGAGGTCGGCAGATTGTTGCCCATCGGCGGCAATGACGATCTGGTGCAGGCCCTGCATGCCGCCGTGCGCGCCGGTTTGCGCCGCAGTGTCGGCGAATTCGAGGCCCCCACGCTGACGCTACCGACACTGCTGTTCTTTTCCGCCTATCGCGACATCGTCGCCATCCCCACGCACGAATGCGCCATCATCGAGCCGGAAGATTGGGGCTATGCCCCGGTGCATCGCTTCGACAAAGAGGGAGGGCGTTGGCGCACCTCACTGGACAACCTCCTGGTGTGGTTGAAATGGCTGGACGACGGCCGCTTCGAGAAGGCGCGTCAGATCATCCACGAACGCGTCTTTGCCGGCAGCACTAAATATCTGCGCGACGTCCGCCGGCAGCCGCCGGGGCCATCATCACCACTGGCGAGGGTATGTCCGGCGAGCATCGTTTGAACCGCTTGAGCAGCGGCGAGAAGAGCCTGAACCAGCGGGGCATATCCATGAACATCACTTCAGAACAAGTCCGCGAATTTTTGCGTCGTAATCCCGATTTCTTCACCGAGCACACCGACCTGCTCGCCAGCCTCAGCGTGCCGCACCCCTACAGCGGCCAGACCATTTCGCTCGGCGAGCGGCAGGTGATGCTGCTGCGCGAGCGCGCGCGCGGCCTGGAGGCGAAGCTGCGCGAGTTCATCCAATTCGCCGAGGAGAACGACGCCATCGGCGAGAAGCTACACAAGCTGGCCCTCGCGCTCATGCGCGCGAAGAGCCTGGATGCGGTGTTCGCCGCGCTCTATCTCAGCCTGCGCGAGGACTTCGCCGTGCCGCATGTGGGTCTGCGTCTGTGGTCGGAGGGCGCGGCCCCGGCCATGCCCGAGTTCGGGCCGGTCAGCGAAGCGGTCCGGCAGCTGGCCGAGGGACTGGGCGCGCCGCGCTGCGGCCACGAGGCGCCTGAAGAGGTTCGCACCTGGTTCGGCGAGATCGGCCCGCACCTGCGCTCCTTCGCCCTGGCGCCCATCCGTGAGACGGGACTCACGGGCCTGCTCGCCCTGGCCTCGGAAGACGCCGCGCGTTTCTACCCGGAGATGGGCACCCTCTACCTCACCTGGCTGGCGGAGCTCGCCGCCGCGGCGGCAAGCCGCTTCCTGCCGTGAGCTTCCGCGCCGACATCGACGCCTTCCTCACCCATCTGCGCGGCCGACACTACAGCCCACGCTCGGTCGCGCTCTACGCCGGCGACCTCGAGCGGCTTGCCGCCCATGCCGGCGAGCGCCCGCCGGAGGCGCTGCAGGCGCACGACCTGCGCCGCTGCCTGGCGCAGCTGCATGCCCGCGGCTACGCGCCCAGGAGCCTGGCGCGCATGCTCTCGGCCTGGCGCAGCTTCTACACCTGGCTTGGCCGCCAGGGGCGGCTTGCGGCCAACCCCTGTGCCGGTCTGCGCCCGCCCAAAGGGGACAGGCGTCTGCCAAACACCCTCTCGCCGGACGCCATCGCCCACATGCTCGACGCCAAGGTCGGCGACGATGCCATCGCCCGGCGCGATCGCGCCATGTTCGAGCTCATGTATTCATCGGGCCTGCGCCTAGCCGAGCTGGTGGGGCTTAACCTGACCGATGTGGCGCTCGACGCGGGCGAGGTCAGCGTCACCGGCAAGGGACGCAAGACGCGCATCGTGCCGGTCGGACGGCAGGCCTTGGCGGCGCTCCGGGAGTGGCTTGCCGTGCGTGGCAGTCTGGCCGGCGACACGCCGGCGCTATTCGTCGGTGCCCGTGGGGCGCGCATCAGCCCGCGCGTGGTGCAGGCGCGCCTGGCCCGCCTGGCCCTGATGCGCGGCATCCGCGAGCGAGTGCATCCGCATGCCCTGCGCCATTCCTTCGCCTCGCACGTCTTGCAGTCCTCCGGCGATGTGCGCGCGGTGCAGGAGATGCTGGGCCATGCCAGCCTGTCCACCACGCAGGTGTATACGCATCTGGATTTTCAGCACCTGGCCAAGGTCTACGACCAGGCGCATCCGCGGGCAAGGAAGAAATAACGGGTGGATTTTGGCTCCGGCCGCCGCTGCGCGGCTTAACGTTCGCTTCGCTCACGTTAGCCTACGCCGAAACTGCGTTTTGGCTCCGGCCGCCGCTGCGCGGCTTAACGTTCGCTTCGCTCACGTTAGCCTACGCCGAAACTGCGTTTTGGCT
>JBKBRS010000049.1:0-13460 GCA_046292095.1 Thiobacillaceae bacterium | reverse complement strand
TTGGTCAGTTGCAGGGTCGAGCGGATCTCGGCGTTTTCCAGCCGGATCTTGTCCAGCTCCGGCACGATCCAGTCCTGGATCGCCGCGCGTAAGACCTCTTTGATCTCCATGTCGGGCACCTAGCTTGCACACTCGGGATTATAGGCCACAGTGACCCCAGGCGTCAGCCCGCCGGCAGGGTTACGCGGGGGTGATGCGTGATTGCGTCGTCGGCAAAGGATTGCCGACCTACAGCTATGTCCCCTCACATCTTAGGCAGCCAGACTTTGGCGCAAGCTCTTGACGACTTCTTCCAGATGGGCTACGCGGCTCTCCAGCTCATTATGCTCTTCGCGCTTGACGACCACCTCATACAGCCGATCGAGCCGGACATTGGCGTGATCGATGCGCCGGTTGGTCTGGTCGATACGGGCAAGGAGGTCGTCGTGCACCTTGTCGATGCGTCGGTTGGTTTCGTCGATGCGGGCAAGGAGGTCGTCATGGACCTTGTCAATCCGCCGGTTGGTTTCGTCGATGCGGGCAAGGAGGTCGTCATGGACCTTGTCAATCCGCCGGTTGGTTTCGTCGATGCGTGCGAGCAGGTCGTCATGGACCTTGTCGATGCGGGCAAGGAGGTCGTCGTGTACCTTGTCGATGCGCTGGTTAGTCTCGTCGATGCGACGGCTCTGGTCGATCAACTGGGCCTGGATGTCGTCGAGCCGCTTGTTGGTCAGTTGCAGGGTCGAGCGGATCTCGGCGTTTTCCAGCCGGATCTTGTCCAGCTCCGGCACGATCCAGTCCTGAATCGCCGTGCGTAAGACCTCTTTGATTTCCATGTCGGCGGCTCCGATGCGCTGTACGCCAATTCTAGACCGGACCGGGCCTGCGCGTCACCCAGCCGGCAGGGCAGCACGGGGGCGGGTGCTGGCGGCATCGCTACGCTCAACGGTGACGGCTTTGCAGGCGACAAAGCCTGAAGACAACGTCCACCGAGAGCGCTTGCTTTGGCGCTCTGCGCTTGAATTCCGCCCGCCGGGTCATGCGGCGTCCCCCAAACCCCGCGTGGATCAAGGTCCATTCACAACTCAGGCAGCCAGCCTGTGGCGCAGGTCTTCAACGACTTCTTCCAGATGGGCTACGCGGCTTTCCAGCTCATTATGCTCCTCGCGCTTGACGACCGCCTCATACAGCCGATCGAGTCGGACATTGGCGTGATCGATGCGCCGATTGGTCTGGTCGATGCGCTGATTTGTCTCGTCGATGCGCCGGTTGGTCTCGTCGATGCGGGCAAGAAGGTCGTCGTGGACCTTGTCGATGCGCCGGTTGGTCTCGTCGATGCGGGCAAGAAGGTCGTCGTGGACCTTGTCGATGCGCTGGTTGGTCTCGTCGATGCGCCGGTTGGTCTCGTCGATGCGCCGGCTTTGGTCGAGCAACTGGGCCTGGATGTCGTCGAGCCGTTTGTTGGTCAGTTGCAGGGTCGAGCGGATCTCGGCGTTCTCTAGCCGGATTTTGTCCAGTTCCGGCACGATCCAGTCCTGGATCGCCGTGCGTAAGACCTCTTTGATTTCCATGTCGATGGCTCTAATACGATTCACGCCCATTCTAGACCAGACCGGGCCTGCGCGTCACCCAGCCGGCAGGATAGCTCCGGGGAATCTCTTGCGTCATCCATCGGTTACGAACACAAAAGAACGGTCGACTGCGGTTTTGGGGTTGAATATCGTTGGTTGAATCGTAAAACAAAACGGGCGCGGTTGCCCGCGCCCGTTTAAGCTCGGATCAGGTCGTGAGGCCTTGATCAGAAGCTATGGCGTACTCCAACGGAGAAGCCGCTGGGGCTGCCGCCAGCGACCGTGCCGGGGTTGTCACCATGACCGCCACCGAAGGCGCTATACCGAGATTGATTATCGTTGTCGGTGGTGGCATAGGCGAACTGCACCTTGGTGCGCTTGGACAGTTCATAGTCCACGCCCAGGGCCCACATGTCGGCACCGGTATTATTGGTATTACCGATGTCGTCAGTGTTGTAATACTGGCCCTTCAGCGTGATGGGCCCCATCTTGTAGGCCGCACCCAAACCCCAGGTGGAGCGGTCACCGTTGTTGCCGCCGCTGTAGTTCAGATCGTCTTCTTTCTGGTACAAACCGACCAGACGCAGGTCACCGATCTTGTAAGAAACAGCCAAGCGCCAAATGTTTTCGTCGCCGGCGCCCGGGATGGCCTCGCTGAGATTGTGAAGCTGATAGCCCAAGCCAACCATCAGGGGGCCATTGTCGTATTTGACGTTGGCGCTCCAAGCATCAACGGTGCTGTCAGTGGCAGCACCTGCGCCAGTATTGGTGACATACGCCAGCATCGCGGTAAAGCCGGAGAAATTGGGGCTGGCATAGGCGATCACGTTGTTAGGACGCAGGTCAAAGCCAGCCGTGGTAACACCGGAGTTGCTGCCGACCGAGGAAGCAACAAGGTTGCGGTTATCACCGATCTGATCGCCGAAGAGATCGACACTGCGGCCGATCAGCTTGGCAGGGGCCTCATGCTTACCCAGCAGCACGGTACCGAAGCCGCCGGACAGGCCGACGTAGGTGTTGCCGGAGCCCACGCCGTTGGCAGTGGCACCGAAAGAACCATCGGCGTTGCCAGTGGCACCCGCGTCGAAGTAGGTCTGGATCTGCCAGATGCCTTTCAGGCCACCGCCCAGGTCCTCGGCGCCCTTGAAGTAGATGTTGGAGGAGTTGCTGGAGACGTTCCAGTTGCCGCCGTTGGTGGGCGAGTCGGCATCTAAGTAGTCGAGCGAGAAATTCATAGTCCCACCCACATCCACGTTGGCGGTGGCGGCAAAGGCGGCAGGGGCGGCGAAGGTGCCGGCCACGGCCAGAGCGATCAGGGATTTTTTCATTGCTTCACTCCTATACGGGTTGAAAACAGGTGCTCTTTCGCGGCCGCCGGGCGAGGTCCGAAATCTTCGTCCTGCGCCCCGCCAACCGCCCTCCCCTGCGGAGAGGGAGCCTTACCTTTAACCTCTCGCGCGAGAAGTTGTCGCCATTTTCCCGGCCGCGCGCGCCGCGGTGCAATGTTTCCGCCCCCTGCATGGGCGGTGTGCGACAAATCTGTGGCGCGCGTACAACAGCAAAGCCCGTCGGCGCGCGGTAGGCGGGCGGTAGGAGCGACGGGAGTCGCGACTAAATCGCACATGGCTCAAACCCACACCGCATCCCACAACGGATACCCCCGCAGGCTCCCCACTAACCCCGCACGCCGCGGATTGGCGACGATGTACCGCGCCAGCTGAAGGACATCCTCGTCGCGCCGCAGGGCATGGTCGTAAAACCCCGGCTGCCACACCGTCTCGCCGCCCGCGCCGCGCTGCGCATTCACCAAACGGGCGCTGTTCGTCTTGAACCGCTGCACCAGCCGCGACAGCGCGACATCCGTCTCCAGCGCGAACAGCCAGTGCAGGTGATCGGGCATCACCACATAGCCCAGCGTCCGGCATGCGCCCGACCGGTCCATCTGCATCAGGCAGCGTACGACCGCCCGGCCCAGGAAGAGATCGGCGAGCAGGGGCACGCGGTCTCGCGTCACCGTCGTGACGTGATAAAACCGCCCCGGTTCGGAAAACCGCCCACGCCGCAAGGCGCGCTGCCCCGCGCGTTTGGATGGGGGCGGTGTCTCCATTCCGTGCGTCATTTATAGAGGCTGGCGTAGGCGCGATGAAAGTCGCGACAGAGAGAGGATCATGATGCCACACCGCCCGCCGCGCTTGCGCCTCCGGCAGGAGCGGCGAAAGCCGCGACACGTCGTGACACCGTTGGTCGCTGTTGGTCGCGACTCTCGTCGCTCCTACGAGATATGCACGACAGGAGCCGGGGGCGGCCCCATCCGCAGCTCGATGTCGCGACTTGCATCGCGCCTACGGCAATTCGCATGCCCCTCACCCGCACGGGTTCGACCAGGCGGCGGCTGGCTGAAACCGACGCGGAGGGCGTCTTGCGCACGGGTGGAGGTTGCCGCATGATTGCCGACAGAGGGTACGCCATGGACGTGAAAGAGGCCCTTCGCAGCGCGATCCAGGACTGCGTCTTGCCGGAAGTCGACAAGCTGCGGCTGGAGAACGCCGAGATACGGGCGACCCTGCAGCTCACCAACCAACGCCTGGACGACGTCCAGCAGCAGCTCGTCGACCAGAGCCGGCGCATCGACGAGACGAACTAGCGCATCGGCCAGGTGCACGCGGGGCTGCTGCCGAACATCGAGTGGAACAACATGCGTCTGGACCGGTTGTACGAGGCGATCGTCCGGCGCGAGGAGCACAGTGCCCTGGAAAACCGGGTGGCGCGCCTGGAGGGGCTGGTGAAGGATCTCCGACAGCGGGTGGCCGCTTGGACCACGGTGTCGGCAAGGGATTGCCGACCTACGGGTCCGGTCGCCCGGAAACACCACGTCGGCAAGGGTTTGCCGACTGACGAACAGCGTAGGGCGGCATTCCCATGCCGCCGTCAACACAATTCCCCCAGCCCCTCCTGTTGCGGCCCTTGCCGCGCCTTCCGCTAGGCCGTCAACCTGAAGTCCTGTTCGAGGGTGCGTGCCGGGTAGTGGAAGCACACCGGGCCGTTGGGCTCGCCGTGCACGAACTGGTGGACGAAGGGGTGGGTGGAGTGCCACATCTCGCGTGCGGGGCCGTGGGCGATGACCACACCGTCGTTGATGAAGTAGGCGGTGTCGGCGATCTTGAGGGACTCGGCGACGTCGTAGGTGACGACGATGCTGGTTGCGCCGAGGGCGTCGTTCAAGCGCCGGATGATGTTGGCGATGACGTTGAGCGAGATGGGGTCCAGCCCGGCGAAGGGCTCGTCGTACATGATCAGCATGGGGTCGAGCGCGATCGCCCGCGCCAGCGCCACCCGGCGCGACATGCCGCCGGAGAGCTCGCCTGTGGCCATGGCATGCGTGCCGCGTAAGCCCACGGCGTTGAGCTTCATGAGCACGAGGTCGCGGATCATCTCCTCGGGCAGATCGGTGTGCTCGCGCAGCGGGAAGGCGATGTTCTCGAACACGGAGAGGTCCGAGAATAGGCCGCTTTCCTGGAACATACGTCCAATCTTGCGGCGCAGCCGGTAGAGGGCGTCGTTGTCGAGGCGGTGGACGTCTTCACCGTCGACCGTGACGCTGCCGGCGTCGGGCTGCTCCTCGCCGCCGATGAGCTTGAGCAGGGTGGACTTGCCGCAGCCGCTCGCGCCCAGCACGGCCACCACCTCGCCGCGCGGCACGTCAAGGTCGATGCCGCGCAGGACCTCGCGCTCGCCGTAGGCGAAGCGCAGGCCGCGGATCTCCACCAGGTTGTCTTTGCTCAAGGGTTACCTCGTGTTTGATGACGCAATCATGACGGCGCGGATTCGCACAGGATCGAAGCGCTGCTGCTGCCCCGACCTCCAGCGCTGGCATGACCCTTAGCGCCCGCGGCTGTCGCCGCGCCTACATCACCCACGCGGTCGTGTGGGCGTGTCAATGATACGTCAGCTCGGACCAGCGCCGCTCCTCGATGAGCCGCCGCTTGAGCGCCTGCCACGGCTCGCTCGAGCCGGCGGCGCGGGCGAGGACCTCGTCGAGGGCGGTGGCGACCTTGTGCATGCCGGCGAGATAGACGTGGGTGTTGGGCGCCTGCAGTAGGTGCCAGATGTCGGCCACGTGGTCGGCGAGGCCATCCCGCAGGGCGTCGCCCTCGTCGGCCAGCATGTTGCGCCGCACCGCCTGGAAGGCCTGGAAGGTGGCCTCGTCGTAGTAGTGGGCGAGGTCGTTGTTGAGCTCGTTCATGTAGAGCAGCTCGGTGCCCGTCTTGGCGCCGTAATAGAGCCGCACGACCCCCTGCCAGCCGCCACGGCTGCGGTAGATCTGGCGCAGCAGGGCGCGGAAGGGGGCGATGCCGGTGCCGGTGCCGAGCATGAGCAGGTTGCTCGCCGGGTCGGCCGGCATGCGGAAGGGGCTGGGATAGGGGCCGGTGAGGGTCACGCGCTCACCCGGTTTGGCGTCGCACAGGTGGTTGGAGGCGATGCCGGGATAGCGCTCGCCGGAGACCTCGTCGATGTAGAAGCAGCGCCGCACCAGCAGTTCCAGCGCCACGCCATGATCGGCCGGCTCGCTGTGGGCGATGGTGTAGTAGCGGTGGTGGTAGGGGTTGCCGAAGGGGTGGGGGCCGGGTACGAGGACGCCGACGACCTGCCCCTCCGGGTAGTAGTGCGGGGCCTCGTTCAGGGTGAGGACGATCTGGCGCACCTCGTCGGCGTCCTTGGGGGTGATGCGCTTGGAGTCGCGCACCGTTGCGGTGTGCGTCTCGGTGCGGCCCGGGAGGTAGGGGATCGGGTTCATGGCTGTCACATGCTCGCGGAAAACCGCCTATCCTTCAATATAGGGCAGTACGACGGTGAGTAGGCAGTGGACGTCTTGGGCGTGAGCGTGCGGCGGCCGGTCCGGAGCGGGTGCAGCCGGTGCCGGGGGGCGGGGCCATGGCGTTGACCCCCATCGCCCTGGCGGCCGGTTTCATGGCGGGGCTCGGTGTGTTGTTGGCTGCACTGCTGGCGCTGGCCAACCGGCGCCTCTATGTCTACGAGGACCCACGCATCGACGAGGTGGAGGCCCTGCTGCCGCATTCGAACTGCGGCTCCTGCGGCATGGCCGGCTGTCGCGCCTTCGCCGAGGCGGTGGTGGCGGGCCGCATCGAGCCGGCGCGTTGCACGGTCAACGCCCCGGAGCGCAATGCGCAGATCGCGCGGCTGCTAGGGGTGGCCGTGGGCAAGGCGGAGCGGCGTGTGGCGCGCCTGGCCTGCGCCGGGGGGAGCCATGTGGCACGCATGCGGGCGCGCTACGACGGGCTGGCGAGCTGTCGGGCGGCGGCCTCGGTGGGTGGCGGCGGCAAGGCCTGCGCCTGGGGCTGCCTGGGGCTGGGCGACTGCGCCGCGGTGTGCGAGTTCGCGGCCATCCACATGGACCCGTTCGACCTGCCGGTGGTAGACGTGGACCGGTGCACTGGCTGCGGTGACTGTGTGGAGGTCTGCCCCAAGGACCTGTTTTCGCTGCAGCCACTGGCGCACAAGCTGTGGGTGGCCTGCAAGAACCGCGCCGACGGCCCCACGGCGGAGGCGCAGTGCGAGGTGGCCTGCACCGCCTGCGGCCGTTGCGTGGCCGATGCTGCACCTGGGTTGATCCGGCTGGAGGACAACCTGGCGGTGATCGACTACGGCCGCAACGCGCTCGCGCGACGCGAGGTAATCGAGCGCTGCCCGACCGGCGCCATCGTCTGGCTGGAGGGGGGACGGGTCTTGCGCGGGCGCGCCGCCAAGCGCATCGTAAGGGTGACGCCGCTGCCGCTGGCGTCCGAGGTATAGGTAAGTTTGAGCAAGGGGGTCGCCATGCTCGGCAAACTGTTGGACAGGCACAAGGCGGAGGCCGGCGCCGGCATGCGGGCCGAAGCCCAACCGGTCAAATATCCCGGTGTGCGCGACGCCGTCGACGGCAACACCGCCGTGATCCTGGTGGAGCGCGAGGCCTCCGATGCCGCCGGGGCCTACCCGATCACCCCCTCCACGCAGATGGGGGAGTACTGGGCCGAAGCGGCCGCCGCGGGGCATGTCAACGTCTCGGGCCGGGCGCTGATCTTCGTCGAACCCGAATCCGAGCACGCGGCGGCCGGGGTGACTGCAGGCCTGGCGATGAGTGGCCTGCGCGCGGTGAACTTCAGCTCATCGCAAGGCGTGGCCTTCATGCACGAGTCGCTCTATGCAGCAGCGGGCAAGCGCCTGCCCTATGTGCTCAACATGGGCTGCCGCGCCATCACCAAGGCCACGCTCAATGTTCACTGCGGCCACGACGACTACCACTGCGTGGACGACACCGGCTTCATCCAGGTTTTCGCCCGCAACGCGCAGGAGGCGGCCGACCTCAACCTGATCGTGCGCAAGACTGCGGAGCTCGCTCTCACGCCGGCGATCATGGCCATGGACGGGTTTCTGACCACGCACGTGATCGAGCCGGTGCGCGTGCCGGAGCGCGCCCTGGTGGCCGAATACCTGGGCCGGCCGGACGAACTGATCGACACGCCCACCCCGGCGCAGGCCCTGCTGTTCGGCCCCAAGCGGCGGCGGGTGCCGGCGCTTTGGGACGTGGACGTGCCGCTGGTCGCCGGGGCGGTGGCCAACCAGGACGCCTACATGCAGGCGGTGGCCGCACAACGGCCGTATTTCTTCGCGCACATCCCGGCGCTGATGGAAGGCTGTATGGCCGAGTATGCCGCGCTCACCGGCCGGCGCTATGCGCGGGTGATGACCTATCGCTGCGAGGACGCCGACTACCTGATCCTCGGCCAGGGCTCCATGTGCATCCAAGCCGAGGCCCTGGCCGACTGGCTGCGTCAAGAACGCGGCATCCGCCTGGGGGTGGTGAGCCTGACGCTCTACCGGCCCTTCCCGGGCGACCTGCTGGGGCCCATCCTCAAGGGGCGCAAGGGGGTGGCGGTGCTGGAGCGCACTGACCAGCCCCTGGCCGAAGACCTGCCCTTGATGCGCGAGGTGCGCGCCGCCCTGGGCAAGTGTCTGGAAAACGGCGCCGCCACCGGGGAAGCGCCCTACCCCGACTACGCGGTCTACGCCTCGGCGCGCGACCTGCCGCCGCTGTACTCCGGCTGCTACGGGCTGGGCTCGCGCGACCTGCAGCCGGGCGACCTGCTGGCGGCGGTGGAGAACATGCTGCCCGACGGCGCCCGACGGCGCTTTTTCTACCTGGGGGTGGACTTTGTGCGCGAAAAACCGGCCAGCCCGCGCGAGGAGGTCCATCTGCAGGCGCTCACCGCGGCCTATCCGCATGTCGCCGCGCTCAGCCTGCGCCCGCGCGAGAACCCGGACCTGCTGCCCAAGGGCGGCATCGCCGTGCGCATGCACTCGGTGGGCGGCTGGGGGGCGGTGACCACTGGCAAGAACCTGGCCATGACCCTGTACGACCTGCTCGGCTGGGACATCAAGGCCAATCCGAAGTACGGCTCGGAGAAAAAGGGGCAGCCCACCACCTATTACCTGTCCGCCGCGCCGGAACCGATCCGCGTGAACTGCGAATACCGGCATGTGGACGTGGTGCTCTCACCCGACCCCAACGTCTTCAGCCACACCAATGCAGTGGCGGGCCTGGACCGCGGCGGGGTGTTCATCATCCAGAGCAACCTGGAGAGCCCCGAGGCGGTGTGGGCGAGCTTCCCGCTCCATGCCCAGCAAGCCATCGTCGAGCGGGGCATCCGCGTGTACTACCTGGACGCCTTCCGCATCGCGCGCGAGGAGGCGACCAACCCCGACCTGCAGCTCAGGATGCAGGGCAACGCCTTCCAGGGCGCCTTCTTCCACGCCTCCGACGTGAAAGAAAGGGCGGGACTCAGCGAGGAGGACCTTTTCCGCGCCATCGAGCGGCAGCTCGAGGAGAAGTTCGGCAAGAAGGGGCGGCGCGTAGTGGAGGACAACCTGCGCGTGGTCAAGCGCGGCTACCTGGAACTCAAGGAGATCCCGGCGGCCATCAAACGGGTCGGCGCCCGCCCGGAGGCGGCCGCGACCGCCCCTCTGCCGTCGCTGCTCGCCCGCCTGCCCGAGGCCGACGCGCGGCTGCCCAACCGTGCCGCCGACATCCACCGCTTCTGGCAGGCCACGGCCAGTTTCTATGCGAGCGGACAGGGCTCGGACAACCTGGCCGACCCCTTCATGGGGCTGTCGCTCATCCCGGCGATCTCCGGCATCTTCCGCGACATGACCCAGATCCGCTACGAGCACCCGGAGTGGGTCCCGGAGAACTGCACCGCCTGCGGCGAGTGTTACACCGCCTGCCCGGACTCGGCCATCCCCGGCCTGGTGAGCACGCCCGGCGACATCCTCGCCACCGCGATCAACCGCATCGAGACCGGCGGCCGGCCCACCCGCTATCTGCGCCGTGCCGCGCGCACGGTGGAGAAGAAGCTGCGCGCCGCGATCGAGCGCGACTCGCATGGCCCGACCACTGCCGATGATCAGGCAAAGTCACCTGCGGGCCATGCGAGTCCCCTCTCCCCCAACCCCTCCCCCGCCTGCGGGGGAGGGGAGCCTCGAGAATCGCGCCGCGATTCGGGTATCGACGTACGCGCCCTGCTGGACGCGGCCATCGCCAAGACCCTGGCGGAGGACCCGGCCTAGGGTGAGGCGCGGGCCGCGCTGGAGGCCGAGTTCGTACTGCTGCGCGAGGCCCTGGGCGGCTTCAAGTTCGCCGCCACCAAGCCCTATTGGAGCATGCGCGAGAAGCGGGCGAAGGGCAGCGGCGGCCTGCTGTCGATCACCGTCAACCCCTACACCTGCAAGGGCTGCCGGCTGTGCGTGGAGGTCTGCGATGATGACGCTCTGCACATGGTCACGCAGACCGAGGCGAGCGTGGCGCAGCTCAAGCGCGACTGGGCCTTCTGGCTGGATCTGCCCAACACCCCACGCGAGTTCATCCGCATCGAGAACCTGGACGAGAAGATCGGGGCATTGACCACCCTGCTGTTGGACAAGAAGAACTATGCCTCGATGAGTGGCGGCGACGGGGCCTGCATGGGCTGCGGCGAGAAGACCGCCATTCACCTCTTCACCGCCACCGTCACGGCGCTCATGCAGCCGCGCGTGCAGGCCTACGTGGCCAAGCTCGACGACCTGATCGACCGTCTGGAGAAGCATGTCCGCTTGAAGCTCACGGAGGCTTTGGAACTCGACGACCCCGAGGCGGTGCAGGCCGCGGTGGCGGCGCACCGCGGCGAGGATCTCACCCTGGCCAATCTCTCCGAGAGCCTGCTGGCCCAGCACGAGGGCCAGCCGATCGACCCGCAGTGGCTGACCTGGGTGAGCCGGCTGCTGGACCGGCTCAGGGATCTACGCTGGCGCTATGTCGAGGGGCCGACCCGGCGCGGTCGTGCGGAGATGGGGCTGATCAACGCGACCGGCTGCACCTCGGTGTGGGGCTCGACCTATCCCTACAACCCCTACCCCTTCCCCTGGGCGAACCACCTGTTCCAGGACGCCCCTTCGGTCGCCCTGGGGGTGTTCGAGGGGCACATGGCGCGCATGGCCGAGGGCTTCCGCGCGGTGCGCCAGGCCGAGATCGAACTGAGCGAAGGCTACAACCCGGCCCTGCACGACGAGCGCTTCGCCCGCTTCGGCTGGCAGGACTTCAGCGACGAGGAATGGCGGCTTTGTCCGCCGGTGGTGGCCCTGGGCGGCGACGGCGCGATGTACGACATCGGCTTTCAGAACCTGTCGCGCGCACTGATGACCGGCAAGCCGGTCAAGATCCTGGTGGTGGACACCCAGGCCTATTCCAACACGGGCGGTCAGTCCTCCACCGCCAGCTTCTCCGGCCAGGTGGCGGACATGGCGCCCTGGGGCGAGGCGCAGCGCGGCAAACAAGAGCTGCGCAAGGAGATGGGCCTGATCGGCATCGCCCATCGCGGCGCCTTTGTGCTGCAGGGCAGCGTCGCCCATACCACCCACCTGATCGAGGGCTTCATCGACGGGCTCAACAGCCGCCGCCCGGCGCTGTTCAACATCTACTCTTGCTGCCCGGTGGAGCATGGCGTGGGCGACGACCGCTCGGTCGAGCAGTCGCGCATGGCGGTGGAGTCACGCGCCTACCCCCTGTTGCGCTACGACCCGGACCGTGGCGAGACCATCGCCCAGTGCTTGGACCTGGAGGGCAACCCCGCGCCGGAAGCGGACTGGCCCGAGTACACCCTGACCTACGTGGACGAGAGCGGTGCCGAGCAGAAGATGACCCTGCCGTTCACCTTCGCCGATTTCGCCATGACCGAGGGTCGTTTCGCCAAGCACTTCCGCAAGGCCCCGCCCGACACCTGGAACGAGGCCATGCTGCCGCTGGCGGAGTTCCTGGCGCTCACACCCGAGGCGCGCGAGGGCCGCTACCCCTACATCTGGGGCGTGGACCGGGAAAACCGCCTGATGCGGGTGTTGGTCTCGGCCGAGCTCGCGCGCGCTAGCGCCGAGCGGCTGCAGTTCTGGCGGCAGTTGAAGGGGCTGGCGGGGCTCGACCGCCCACCGGTGGACACCACAGCCATCGCCGCGCAGGCACGCGCCGAGCTGATCGCCCAACTTACGGCCAGCCTGGCCGCCCTGGGCGCGGGACTCCCCGCCACGGCGACCGCACCCGCTGCCGCACCGGCCAGCGACGCGCCATCCGCCGAGGCGGCCGAGGGCTACGAGCCGGTGTGGGTGGACACCCCCGAGTGCACTGCCTGCGGCGAGTGCATCAAGATCAACCCCAAGATCTTCGGCTACAACGAGAACCACCAGACCATCGTGCTCAACCCGCGCGGCGGCCCCTATCGCGACATCGTCCGGGCGGCGGAGAAGTGCACCGCCGGCTGCATCCACCCGGGTACGCCCTGGGACAGGAGCGAGCCGGACCTGGAGCGGCTGATCGCGCGGGCGGCGAAGTACAACTAGGTGAGGGGTGAGGGGTGAGGGGTGAGGGGTGAGGCGTGAGGGGGATAGACGAACGGCCCTGATACCTTCATACCTTCATGCGCGGCGTCCTGACACGACCGCGAGGTAAGCGATGATTGCTACCCGCCTCACCCCTAACCCCCCGGATCGAGTCCGGGGCAGGCTCTCACCCCTCACCCGGCTCTTCCGCCGGCGGCCCTCCTTCCCGCGCGGCCTGCACCTGGCGGAGCACAAGGACACCGCCGGCCTGCCCATCCGGCGGCTCCCCTTCGCGCCCGAGCTGATCGTGCCCATGCTGCAGCACATCGGCAAACCGGCCATCCCCATCGTCCGACCGGGCCAGACAGTGGTGCGCGGCGAGCCCATCGGCCGGGCCGACGGCTTCTATTCCCTACCCGTGCATGCCCCGGTGACCGGGGTGGTGCGCGCCGTCGAGCCGCATCTGCTCGCCGACGGCCGCATGGTGACGGCAGTGGTGATCCACACCCAGGCCGCCGCCGACCAGCGCGTGCTGTGGCGCTCGCCGCGCGAGGTCGATACACTTTCCGGCCCCGAACTGATCCAGGCCATCCAGGACACCGGGCTCGCCGGCATGGGTGGGGCCGCCTTCCCCGCGCACGCCAAGCTCGCGCCGCCCGAGGACGCGATGATCGACACCCTGATCGTCAACGGCGCCGAGTGCGAGCCCTACCTCACCTGCGACCACCGGGTGATGCTGGAGTGGCCGACGGCGGTGATGGACGGCATCCGGCTGGCCATGCGCGCCTGTGGGGCCAGGCGCGCGGTGATCGGCGTGGAGGACAACAAGGCCGACGCCATCGCCACCCTCACCGCGGCGCTGCCGGCCGACGGCAGCATCCGGGTGCAGGCCGTGGCGACCAAATATCCGCAGGGGGCGGCCGACATCCTGGTCTACACCCTGACCGGGCGCGAGGTCCCGGCCGGGCAGCGCAGCTCGGCCGTGGGCGTGCTGGTGAGCAACGTCATGAC
>JBKBRS010000048.1:0-13641 GCA_046292095.1 Thiobacillaceae bacterium | reverse complement strand
GATCGAGCAGGTGCGCTCGGAGCTCAAGGAGACCGAACTCAAGCTCACGAAGGAAATCGAGCAGGTACGGGCCGATCTCACCAAGGAGATCGCGCAGGTGCGCCTCAATGTCGAGCAGGTGCGCTCCGAGCTCAAGGAGACCGAACTCAAGCTCACGAAGGAAATCGAGCAGGTGCGCGCCGATCTCACCAAGGAGATCGAAGGCGTGCGTCTGGAACTCACGAAAGAGATCGAAAGCGGGCGCGGAGAAGTCAAGGCGTTGGAAGTGCGGCTGGTTCAGGCGATCCACCGCCAGACGGTGTGGGTGATCCTGGCCATCGGCGGCGTGACCGGCTTCGTGCGCTGGCTCGACGTGCTGCTGCGCTAGGCCGGCTCTTTTTTGCTGCGGCCCTTTCTTTCGGCGCAGGAGCGGCCGAGGCGCGTCGAGTGCGCCTCATCGATCGCCTTCGGCGGGCAACGCGCCTTCTCAGCCGATCCTCGCCAACGGCTCCAGTCGGTGAACAAAATAAAGGACACCCACTTTACGTCGAGGCATACCGTCAGGCCGATGCCCTGCTGTTTCCCAGCCGCATCGAGGGGCTGCCGCTGACGGTCATCGAGGCCATGGCCTGCGGTCTGCCGGTGATCGCCGCGAAGAGCGCCTCATTGCCAGAGGTCGTCGCGCATGGCGCCACCGGCCTGCTCTGCCCCGTGGATGACGTGGGCGCTTATGTCAGCGCGCCCCGCACGCTGGCAGGCGATGCGGCAGGCGGCGCGTGAGCGGGCGCAGGCGTGTTTTGCTGAAATCGCCAGGTCGAACGCTACCTCGATCTTGATGCCGAGATAGGCATGGGTTGAGAGGCTTTGGGTAAGATGCCGGAATGTAGATAAGCGACACCCATTTGTTGTCGTCGCCCATTTGTCGTCGTCGCTTGTTGCCAGTTGAGCACATCCCCACGAACGGCCGAGCTAGTGAGCCTGTCTCGTCGGCAGACAGGGCCCGGCGCATGGTGACCATCGGCACGAATTCTCGGGTCAGACGTCCATTTTCGGAAGCGAGGTCTTCATGCCTTCTTCACCATGCGCACGGGGCCGCGACAGGCGGGCCTCGATGGTCGATGCAAAGGGCTGTGGCTTCGGTTTCCGCCGATCGTACCCTTCCACCCTCGCCTGCCAGCGCAGCCAAACGCGCAGGTGGCGGAAGTCGTCAGGGTGCAGGCTGTCGGGGTATAGGGCGAGGCTGTGTGTATTGTCCTGGGAGCGGTAGGCGAGCACGCATAGCCATGGGCTGACGCTCGTGCGGGGTAGCAGGCTCGCTGGCTGCCAGTCCTGGCCTGCGGCGCGCCACTCCAGGCTGCCGTCGCCGTTCAGGCGCAGGGCGACGGCCGCGGGCCGGGGCCAGGCCTGCCAGGTGATGAACGCGGTGAACAGGGCTGCGGCAAGGAGGCCGGCGGGTGGCAGGTCGGCCAGGGCGATGGCGCTCGACGCAAGCAGGGCAATGCCGGCGAGGAGCAAACGCTGCAGGCGCGAGGGCCTGATTCGTATGACCCGGGCCGGCTCGGTGTTGCGCATGGTCTCTGTTGCCGCTGGGTGGGCAGTCCAGCTCTTTTTCGGTAGGGCGCCGCTAGTTTGAGCGTCGGCGCAGCCGGCTTGTGACGCGCCCGGATTTGGCGAAAACGGGTTTCGCTTGCGGCGCGCCCATGTCATGTCTCCGTGCGGGGTAGAGGGATGAGGCCTGATTCTACCGTACGCTCAGGGCCGACGCAGGACCTCATCGAGCAGCGCCTTCAGGTACTTGGCCGGGATGGCGTATGTAATGCCGCTCGGGTCCTTGAGGGCGTTTTCCTTGGCGCCCTTGACGAAGACCGAGTTGATGATGCCCAGGACCTCGCCATTGTCCGGGTCGTAGAGCGGGCTGCCGCTATTGCCGGGATAGGCGATGGCGTCGAGCTGGAAGATGTGGAAGCTCGCCTCGGCGCGGCGGATGAGTCTGGGGGTGAGGCGACCGGCGCTGCCCGGCGGGGTGAAGACGGGGGCGATGGCGGCCAGGCCGGCCCGGTGGGTGGAGGGGTAGAGGCCCAGGACCGCGCCCAGGGGGTAGCCGGTGAAGTACAGGGTCTGGCCCTCGCGCGCCCGGTCGGAGTCGCCGAGTCTCAGCGCGGGCAGGGGTTCGCCCTTGATGCGCAGCAGGGCCAGATCGCGCTCGCCGTCGCTGGCGATGCGCTCGGCGGCGCGGACCTCGATCTGGCTCCCGCGGCGGACCAACACGGCCAGGGTCTCGTTGCGGGCGGTGTCCAACTCCTTGGCGACGACGTGGGCATTGGTGGCCACCGTGAGGCCGTCGCCGACGACGAAGCCGGTGCCGGCGAGCTGCGCGCGCGGGTTGCGGGTGGGGTGGTGGGTGCCGACACCGACCACCGCCGGCTTGATGCGGGGCAGGGTCTCGACTAGGCCGGCCTGCGCCGCCGCGTGTGTGGACCATAGGCCGAGGCAAACCCAGGCGAGCCAGCAGGACAGTTTCAGATTCCCTCGACGCATGGGTGGCATCATGACACGACTGACCCGCAGGACGGAATACGTCGGCCGGGGCGTTGGGCAGCCATCAAGGCGAGGGCTTGGGGTAAACTATGCCCCAGGACGGTGTGGGCTCGCGCGTGATCGATGGGTGAACGCCGGGTGCAAGCAACGGCCTTGTACTTTCGCCCCGGCGCCCCTCATTACGCCATCTCCGCTTGACCTTGCTTCAAGAAACCGCAAAACCGCTCCGTTATAAAGTCTTGCCGCGCGCCGCTGCCGCAACCGCAGCCGACGCAGAATGACACACTTCTCACATCCAATCAGGGTAAACCATGACCACCATCGCTGTTGTCGGCCTCGGCTATGTGGGGCTGCCGCTCGCCGTCGAATTCGGCAAGAAATACGACACCTTGGGCTATGACCTGTCCGAGGCCAAGATCGCTAACTATCGCAACTACTGCGACCCGACCGGGGAGGTCTCCAGCGAGGACCTGAGAGCAGCCACGCGGCTTAAAGTCAGCACAGACCCCGCCATCCTGAGCGAGGCGGACTTCATCGTCGTGGCCGTGCCCACGCCGGTGGACGCGGCGCACATCCCGGACTTCTCGCCCCTGATCGGCGCCTCGATTACGGTGGGCAAGCACATGAAGCGCGGCGCCATCGTCGTCTATGAATCCACCGTCTATCCCGGCGCCACCGAGGAGGTGTGCATCCCCCTGCTGGAGCAGCATTCGGGGATGAAGTGGAAACAGGACTTCCACGTCGGCTACTCGCCCGAGCGCGTCAACCCCGGCGACAAGGAGCGCACCATCACCAAGATCGTCAAGGTGGTCTCCGGCGACGATGCCGCGACCTTGGAGAAGGTGGCCGAGGTCTATGGCTCGATCATCACCGCCGGGGTGCACCGCGCCAGCTCCATTAAGGTGGCCGAGGCGGCCAAGGTGATCGAGAACACCCAGCGCGATCTGAACATCGCGCTCATGAACGAACTGGCGGTGATCTTCGACAAGATCGGCATCGACACCCTGGAAGTGCTGGAGGCCGCCGGCACCAAGTGGAACTTCCTGCCCTTCCGGCCGGGCTTGGTGGGCGGCCACTGCATCGGCGTCGACCCCTACTACCTCACGCACAAGGCGGAGATGCTGGGCTACCACCCGCAGGTGATCCTCGCCGGCCGGCGCATCAACGACGGCATGGCGGCCTGGGTGGCGCAGCAGACGGTCAAGCAGATGATCAACAACGGCAGCTCGGTCAAGGGGGCCCGCGTCATCGTGCTGGGGCTCACCTTCAAGGAGAACTGCCCCGATCTACGCAACTCCAAGGTGGCCGACTTGATCCGCGAGCTGCAGTCCTTCGGCTGCGAGGTCAGCGTGCACGATCCCATCGCCAGCCCGGAGGAGGCGATACACGAGTACGGTCTGACGCTCACCCCCTGGCATGAGCTGCCCGGCGGGGCCGATGCCATCGTTGCCGCGGTGTCGCACCGGCAGTACCTCAGCATGCCGCTTGCCGATATCCTGGCCAAGCTCAAACCGGGTGGGGTGTTCACCGACGTCAAATCGGCCTACGACCCGGCCGCCATCCGCGCGGCGGGCTACCGGCTCTGGCGGCTGTGATGACGGCTTACCAGGCCCTGCTCGAACGGCTTCCCGGCGAGCCGCGCACCTGGCTGGTCACCGGGGTGGCCGGCTTCATCGGCTGCAACCTGCTGGAGCAGCTGCTCAAACTCGACCAGCGGGTGGTGGGGCTGGACAACTTCGCCACCGGCCACCGGCGCAACCTGGAGAGCGTCCGCGCCGCCGTGACCCCGACGCAGTGGGCACGCTTCCGCTTCATCGAGGGGGACATCCGCGATCTGGCCACCTGCCGCGCGGCCTGCGCCGGGGTCGATTTCGTCCTGCACCAGGCGGCGCTGGGCTCGGTACCACGCTCCCTCGAGGACCCCATCGCCACCAACGCGGCCAACATCAACGGCTTCCTCAACATGTTGGTGGCGGCGCGCGATGCGGGAGTGGCCCGCTTCGTCTATGCCGCCTCCAGCTCCACCTACGGCGACCACCCGGACCTGCCCAAGGTGGAGGACCACATCGGCCGGCCGCTGTCGCCCTATGCCGTGACCAAGCTGGTGAACGAGCTCTATGCCGAGGTCTTCGCCCGCGCCTACGGTTTCCGCGCGATCGGCCTCCGGTATTTCAACATCTTCGGCCCGCACCAGGACCCCGAGGGCGCCTATGCCGCCGTGGTGCCACGCTGGGTCGCGGCCATGATCCGCGGCGAGCCAGTCTATATCAACGGCGATGGCGAGACGAGCCGCGACTTCTGCTACATCGCCAACGCCGTGCAGGCCAATCTGCTGGCGGCGACGACGCAAGACCCGGAGGCCACCAACCAGGTCTACAACGTGGCGGTGGGCGACCGCACGACGCTCAACGACCTCTTCCGCGCCATCCGCGACGCCCTGGCAGCGCGCTTTCCGCATCTGCGTGACTTGCAGCCCATCTACCGCGACTTCCGCCCCGGCGACGTGCGGCACTCCCAGGCCGACATCGGCAAGGCGCGCCGGTTGCTCGGCTACGCGCCGACCCACCGCATCGCCGAGGGTTTGCGGGAGGCGATGGACTGGTATGTGGCGGACCTGGCGCCGGGTCGCTGAGCGCGCCCTGCTCGTCGCCGCGCTGCATACCCCGGCCCACGCCGAGCTGCCCGAGCCCGTCGAGCGCGCCCTCGCCGCCGCGGGCATCCCCGAGGCGAACGTGGCGCTGGTCATCCAGCCGCTCGATGGCCCCACGCCCCTGGTGAGTCACGGGGCTGATCGTCCCCTCAACCCAGCCTCGGTGATGAAGCTGCTGACCACGCTCGCCGCGCTGGAGACCCTGGGGCCGGCCCATACCTTCAAGACCCGCGTCCTCTTCACGGGCGAGGTCAAGGGCGACACCCTGCAGGGCGACCTCGTCCTCAAGGGCGGCGGCGACCCCTCGCTCACCCTGGAGCGGTTCTGGCTGCTGTTGCGCGAGGTGCGCGCCCAGGGGATCCGCCACATCGCCGGTGACGTGCTGATCGACCAGTCCTGCTACGACCTCGCCCCCGAGGACCCCGGCGCCTTCGACCAGGCGCCGCTGCGTCCTTACAATGCCCCGCCGGCCGCCCTGCTGGTGGACTTCAACACCCTGAGCCTGCGCCTGGCCCCCGAAAACGGCGGGCTGCGCCTGACGCTCGACCCGCCGGGCCTGCCCGTGCGCGGGCAGGTGCACCTGACCGACCAGGCCTGCAACGGCTGGCAGGCCGGGCTCGCTTACCGGCTGGCGGAGGGCGAGCTGTGGGTCAGCGGTTCCTACCCGGCCGCCTGCGGCGCGCGCAGCCTGCGCCTGTCGCTGCTGTCGCCCGATCAGGCCGTGGCCGCCGCCTTCCGCGCCCTCTGGGCCGAGCTGGGCGGCAGCCTCAGCGGCGAAGTCATCGCCGCGCACACCCCGCCCGAGGCGCGTGTCTTGCTGGAATTCGAGTCCCTGCCGCTGGCGCGCATCGTCAGCGACATCAACGAGTACAGCAACAACGTCATGACGCGCATGCTGTTCCTGAATCTCGGGGCGCTCCGCGAGGGACCGCCGGCCACCCTGGCCAAGGGCGAGGTGGCGCTGCGGGACTGGCTCACGGCGCGTGGCCTGACGATGCCGGAACTCGTCATCGAGAACGGCTCGGGTCTGTCACGGATCGAGCGCATCTCCGCCGCATCGCTCGCCAGGCTGCTGCGCTACGCCGTGAGCCGGCCGGTCTTTCACGACTTCGTCGCCTCGCTGCCGACCCTGGGCCTGGAGGGGACCCTGCGCCAGCGCCTCGCCACGAGCCCGCTGGCAGGCCGCGCCTGGCTCAAGACCGGCACGCTCAATGGGGCACGCAACCTGGCTGGTTACGTCATGGACGCCCAGAGCCGGCTCCACCTGTTCGTCTTCCTCGTCAACCACCCGCGCGCGGCTGCGGCGGCCGCGGCCCAGGACGCCGCCCTGACCTGGCTAGACCAACGGCCCGCTCCGGCGCCGCCAACACCCACTCCCGAGGCACCCTGAGCCGCCAACCCGGCCTACAGGGACAATGTGACAATGGTATTTCATCGATCATTTATACACAGGCTGCAACGCACCCGCGCCTAGCCCGGATCGACCCCCAAGTCAACCCCCAAGGGGGCTTGTATCCGCTTGAAATATATGATTTTTGTGCTGTCCATTTTTTGTGCGGCGCTGGTCAACTGCCCATGCAGCAAGGGTTTATTGCAGATTTGATGGCCCTTACCCACAAAGTTATCCACAGCTTGCGTGGACAATCGGAAAAGTTGTTTGTACCACGTAGGGATAGTAGGCAAATGCAGAAATCACTTTAACTCGAAGCGGTCAAAGGCCCCTCACCGTTCGCATGCGCATCGCCCAGGTCGCCCTCGACACCCCCCTGCCCAGGACCTTCGACTATCTCATCCCGCCCGGGCTGCCCCTGAGCGAGGCGGACATCGGCCGTCGCGTGCGGGTGAGCTTCGGGCGTCGCGAGCAATGGGGCATCGTGGTCGGTCTCGCCGAGTCTACTTCGCTCGCCCTGGAGCAGCTCAAACCCATCCTGGCCGTGGATCGCAGCCTGCCGCCACTGCCGCACGCGGTTCTGGCGCTGGCGCGTTTTGCCGCCGATTACTACCACCATCCCTTCGGGGCGAGTCTGCTCGCCGTGCTGCCGCCGGCGCTCAAACGGCCGCACGCCTCACGGCCGGCGCTGCCCACCACCTACGCCCTGACCGAGGCCGGGCGGGAACTGGCGAGCCGCCTGCCGGCACGGGCCACGGCCCAGCGGCGCCTGGCCGCATTGTTGCAGCAGGGCCCCGTACCGGCCGCGCAGCTCGGCGAGCTGCGCACCACCCTGCGCGCGTGGGTGCGGCGCGGTCTCGTTGCCGAGACGCCGCCATCCCCCGCGCTGCCACCACCCCCAGAGCCCGCCCCGGCGCTGAACGCCGCCCAGGCCGAGGCAATCGAGCACATCCTCACGCAGGCGGGGCACTACGCCGCCTGGCTGCTCTTCGGGGTGACCGGCAGCGGCAAGACCGAGGTCTATCTGCGCCTGATCGAGCGGATGCTGGCCGAGGGACGCCAGACCCTGGTCCTGGTGCCGGAGATCCACCTCACGCCGCAGCTCACCGAGCGCTTCCGCCGCCGCTTTCCCGCCGCTCACCTCGTCAGCCTGCACAGCGGATTGGCCGACGGGGCGCGCACGGCCAACTGGCTCGCCTGTCTAGAAGGCCGTGCCGACGTCGTCCTGGGCACGCGGCTGGCGGTGTTTGCCCCGCTCGAGCGCCTGGGGCTCATCGTCGTCGACGAGGAGCACGACCCCTCCTACAAGCAGATGGAGGGGCTGCGTTACCACGCCCGGGACGTCGCCGTCTGGCGGGCGCGCCAATGCGGGGTGCCGGTGGTGTTGGGCTCCGCCACCCCTGCCCTGGAATCCTGGCGCAACGCCCAGGCGGGGCGCTACCAGCGCCTGGACCTGCCCGAGCGGGCCGGGGGCGCCTCCCTGCCGCAGATACGGCTAATCGACACGCGCGCCGACCGCCCGCGCCAGGGCCTGAGCAACACGCTCTTGCAGGCGCTGGCCGCCAACCTCGAACGCGGTGAGCAGAGCCTGGTGTTCATCAACCGGCGCGGCTATGCCCCCACGCTGTTTTGTAATGCCTGCGGTTACGTCGTCCACTGCCCGCGCTGCGCCGCCCATCTGGTGCTGCATCGCCAAGGGGATGGTTTTCGCCTGCAATGCCACCACTGCGGCCTCGCCCGCCGGCCGCCCGAGACCTGCTCCGAATGCGGCGCACTCGACCTGCGCGCCTCGGGCCAGGGCACCCAGCGTCTGGAGGAGACACTCGTGCAGCATTTTCCGGACGCCCGCATCCTGCGTGTGGACCGCGACACGGTGATGCGGCGGGGGCGCTTCGAGGCCGTGCGCGACGCCGTGCACGAGGGCGAGGTGGACATCCTGGTGGGCACCCAGATCCTCGCCAAGGGGCACGACTTCCCGCGGCTCACCCTGGTCGGCGTGGTAGGTGCCGACGCGGCGCTGCTCTCCGCCGACTACCGTGCCGGCGAGCGGCTCTTCGCCCAGCTCATGCAGGTCGCCGGCCGCGCGGGGCGGGCCGAGCACCCGGGTCGGGTCTTGGTGCAAACCGCCTTCGCCCAGCACCCCCTCTACCAGGCCCTGATCCGGCACGACTATCCGGCCTATGCCGCCCGTGCCTTGCGCGAGCGGCGCGAGGCGGACTTCCCGCCCTTCGTGCGCCAGGCCATGCTGCGCGCCGAGGCCGGCAGCGACCAGGCCGCCCAGGCCTTTCTCGAGGCGGCACGCGCCGAGGCGCTGGCCCTGGCCGGCGGGGTGACGGTGTTCGACCCGGCGCCAGCGCTGCTCGCGCGGGTGGCGCACAAGGCACGCTGGCAGCTCCTGGTGCAGTCGCGCGCCCGCCGGCGCCTGCAGGACTTCCTCGGCCCCTGGGTGGAACGCCTGCGCGCCCTGCCGGCCCGCGGCGTGAACTGGGTGGTGGACGTCGACCCCATCGAGTTTTGAGAACACGGCGGCCAGGCCAGGCCCGCCAAGACCCGACCGGCGCCGGCCAACTCCTTTATAATTCCAAGGTTGAAGCCCCATCCCGCATCATGTCCCCTTCTTACATCGACCCCAAACGGCACCTCGCCGAGCTGCTGCGCCAAGCCCTCGCCCAAATCGCACCACAGACCGCCCTGAGCGTCGAGCTGGAGCGCCCAAAACAGGCCAGCCACGGCGACTGGGCGAGCAATCTCGCCTTGCAGCTCGCGCGCGGCCTCAAACGCAATCCGCGCGAGGTCGCCGCCGACCTGGTGACCGCCCTGCCCGCCTCGGAGTGGGTCGCACGCGTCGAGATCGCCGGCCCCGGTTTCATCAACTTCCACTTGCGGCCCGAGCTCTGGCAGCGCCTGCCGGCCCACATCCTGAGCCTCGGCGCGGAATACGGCCGTGTCGACATGGGGGGCGGCGAGCGCATCCAGGTGGAGTACGTCTCCGCCAACCCCACCGGGCCGCTGCATGTCGGGCATGGGCGCGGCGCGGCCTATGGGGCCAGCCTGGCCAACGTGCTGACCTACGCGGGCTACGACGTCACCCGCGAGTACTACGTCAACGACGCCGGCCGACAGATGGACATCCTGGCGGTCTCGACCTGGTTGCGCTATCTGGAGCTGACCGGCGAGACGGTGCCCTTCCCGCCCAACGCCTACCAGGGCGGTTATGTGCGCACCATGGCGGCCAGCATCCACGCCCTGCACGGTGATCGCTACCGGCGTAGCCGCGAGGAAGTGCTGGCCGGTGTGCCGCCCATCCCCAGCGCCGAGGACTATGCGCAACGGCCCGATGCCAAGGACGCCGCAGAGGCGGCCCTGGACGCCCTGATCGCCGCCGCCAAGCGCCTGCTCGGCCAGGACTACGACTACTTCCACGGCTACGCCCTGGAGGAGCAATTGGGGGACTGCCGCAACGACCTGACCGAGTTCGGGGTCACCTTCGACCACTGGTTCTCGGAACGCAGCCTGCACGAGGCGGGGCTGATCGACCGTGCGGTCGATCTTTTGCGTCACAAAGGCCACATCTACGAACAGGACGGGGCCTTGTGGTTCCGCGCCAGCGCCTTCGGCGATGAGAAGGACCGTGTGGTGCGGCGCGAGAATGGGCAATACACCTATTTCGCGGCCGACATCGCCTATCACATCAACAAATTCGAGCGGGGCTTCTCGCGGGTGATCGACGTCTGGGGCGCCGACCACCACGGCTACATCGCCCGCGTGAAGGGGGCGCTCGCGGCCGCCGGCTACGACCCCGAGCGCCTGACGGTGGACCTGGTGCAGTTCGCCGTGCTCTACCGCAACGGCCAGAAGGTGTCGATGTCCACCCGCGCCGGCGAGTATGTCACCCTGAGGGAATTGCGCCAGGAGGTGGGCAACGACGCCTGCCGCTTCTTCTACGTGCTGCGCAAATCCGACCAGCACCTCGACTTCGACCTGGATCTGGCCAAGCGCCAGAGCACCGACAACCCGGTGTATTACATCCAATACGCGCATGCCCGGATCTCCAGCGTGCTGAATGCCTGGGGCGGCCTGGAGCGCGACCTGCTGGATGCCGACGCGAGCTTGCTCACCCACCCCGACGAGATGACCCTGCTCAAGCGGCTGGCGGAGTTCCCTGAGACCATCGCCAGCGCCGCGCGCGAGCACGCCCCGCACCTTATCGCCTACTACCTCAAGGACCTGGCCGCCGCCCTGCACGGGGTCTACACCAACTGTCAGTTCCTGGTCGAGGACGAAGCCCTGCGGCTTGCACGTCTGCAGATGATCGCCGCCACCCGTCGGGTGCTGCGCACCGGCCTCGGCCTGCTGGGTGTGTCGGCGCCCGACAAGATGTAAACCGCGCGAGCCGATGCACTGCGAGGGCTTGACCGAGCGTGGCCAGACAACCTAGCCGCGGCCGCCGCGCCGCCCTGGAACAACCGCCCCGCGGCAAGGCTGGCGGGCTGTTCATAGGCATCCTGATCGGCCTCGTCGTCGGTCTGGTGGTCGCCGCAGGCATCGCCTGGTATCTGAACGGCAAGCCGAGCCAGTTCAAGGCGACCGAACAGGTCCCGCTCACCCCCGAGCCGGTTGCGCAGCCACCGGCGATCACCGTGTCCGAACCACAGCCGGCGGCGCCCTCGAAACCAGCGACCCGACCCGAGGCGGCGAGGCCGGAACCGGCCCGGTCGGCCGCCACCCCATCTGCCGCCTCGCCCGCTACCCCGGCCAAGGCCGCCAAGCCGACGGCCGAGACGGCACCGGTGGCCAAATCCGACTTCACCTTCTTCGACATCCTCCCCGGCGAGAAGCCGGCCAAGCCGTCGCCTGCTAAGCTGCCGCGCGAGGTCTGGTGGCTGCAGGTGGCCGCACTCAAGGAGGCCAAGGACGCCGACCGGCTCAAGGCGCGCCTGACCCTGCTGGGGCTCAACGTCCAGGTGCAGCCGGTGGCAAGCGGCGAGGCCACCCTGCACCGTGTCCGGGTCGGCCCCTTCAAGACCGAGGACGAGGCCCTGGGGGCGCTGGACACCCTGGCAGAGAACAATTACGAGCCGCGTCTGTTCAAAGAGAAGCTAGACCAACCCTGAGGAGCAACCATGTCCATGCTGCGCACCCTGCTGACCCTGCTCACCACCCTGGCCCTGAGCCTCATGCCCACCGCGCAGGCGGCGGAATGGGGGAAGGACTATGTCGATATCACCCCTGCGCAGCCCGTCGAGGCCCCCCGCGGCAAAGTGGAGGTGATCGAGTTCTTCTGGTACCGCTGCCCACACTGCGCCGATCTGGAGCCCGAGCTGGAGGCCTGGATCAAGCGTCAGCCGCCCCACGTCGTGGTGCGCCGGCAGCCGGCGGTGCTGAACGACAGCTGGCTGCCGCTCACGCGCGCCTACTATGCCTTGGAGGCGGTGGGCCAGCTCGAGCGGCTGCATGCCGAGGTCTTCAAGGCCATACACCGCGAGCGCATCGACCTGAACGACCCCAACACCTTTTTCGACTGGGCGGCTGCACGCGGGGTGGACCGGCGCAAACTGGCCGAGGCCTACAACGCCTTCTCGGTCAACGCCAAGGCGGCGCGCGCCAAACAACTCTCCGCACGATACAAGATCACCGGCGTGCCGGCCTTCGTCGTCAACGGCAAGTTCCAGACCTCGGCCTATCTCACGGGCGGCCACAAGGAGCTGTTCCGCGTGCTCGATGCCCTGATCGAGCAGGAGCGCGGCAAGCGCTGACCTGACCGGGCCGGGCGATGGCAGGCAGCGAGCAGCCGGCCCAGCCGGGCACGCTCTATGTGGTCGCCACCCCCATCGGCAATCTGCGTGACATCGGCCTGCGTGCCCTGGACGTCCTGCGCAGCGTGGATCGCATCGCCGCCGAGGATACCCGTGTCACGCAGGGGCTGCTCGCCACCTACGGCATCACCCGCCCGCTCACGGCGCTGCATGAACACAACGAGGCCACCGTCACGCCACGTCTGATCGCCCGGCTACAGGCCGGCGAAAGCCTCGCCTTGGTGAGCGATGCCGGCACACCGGGATTGAGCGACCCAGGCGCCCATCTGGTGCGGGCCGCGCGTTTGGCCGGCGTGCCGGTGGTCCCCATCCCCGGTCCCAGCGCCGCCGCAACGGCCCTCTCGGTGGCCGGCATCAGCGCGCCGCACTGGCTGTTCTACGGCTTCCTGCCGTCCAGGGCCGCGGCGCGTCGACGGACCCTGCAGGACCTCGCCGCCCTGCCCTACCACTTGGTCTTCTACGAGGCGCCGCACCGCATCCTCGACTGCGTCGCCGACCTGGCCGCCAGCCTCGGCCCTGAACGTGAACTGATCCTGGCGCGCGAGCTGACCAAGCGTTTCGAGCAGGTGATCTCATTGAGGCTGGGCGAGGCGCAGGCCTGGCTCAAGGCCGATGCCGAGCGACAGCGGGGGGAATTCGTGCTGATCGTCGCCGGCGCCCAGCCGGGGGCAAGGGCCGAAACCTCGAACGCCCGGCAAGTCCTGGCGACCTTGTTGGCGGAGTTGCCGGCCAGCCAGGCGGCGCGTCTTGCCGCCCGGCTCACTGGCCTCAAACGGTCAGCGCTCTATGCGCTGGCCCTGGACATCAAACCGGAGGGCGAGGATCAGCCATAGGTCAGCCGCACGGCCTCCAGACACAGGGCCAGCAGCGGTTGCGGCAGCAGGCCCAAGGCCAGCACCGCGAGAACGTTGACGGACAACAGCATGCGTGCGTCGCCCGGGGTGGCGATCACCGGCTCATGGCTGTGCGGCGCATCGAAGTACATCAGCTTGAATACTCGCAGGTAGTAATAGGCGCCCAGCAGGGAGAACAGGACCGCGACCACGGCGAGCCAGATCCAACCCGCGCCCACCAGCGCCTGCAACACGGTGAACTTGGCATAGAAGCCGACGAAGGGCGGCAGCCCTGCCATGGATAGCATGAGAATGGCCATCAGCGCGGCCAACCAAGGGGCGCGACGGTTGAGCCCCTTGTAGTCATCGAGGGCATCGGCCTCGAAGCCCGCGCGCGCCAGGTGCAGGATCAGGCCGAAGGCGCCCAGGCTCATG
>JBKBRS010000004.1:18550-32256 GCA_046292095.1 Thiobacillaceae bacterium | reverse complement strand
GCGTTTGGCGACATGGTGCCGCTTGAAGTGGCCCAGCTCGTGCGCCAGCACTGCCTCGGTCTGATCCGGGGTGAGCTGGGAGAGCAGGGTGTCGAAGAATACGATGCGCTTCGAGCGGCCCAGTCCGGTGAAATAGGCGTTGCCGTGGCTGGAGCGGCGCGAGCCGTCCATCACGAACACCCCGTCGGACTGGAAGCCGGTGCGCGCGAGTAGCCGCTCGATGCGTTGCCGGAGGGCCGCGTCGGCCAGCGGTGTGAACTTGTTGAAGATCGGGGCGATCAGGGTGGGGTAGACCGCCAGCACAAGCAGGTTGAAGCCCGCCCAGGCGAGCCACACCCACAGCCACCAGGCCTCGCCCATAGCCCCCATCAGCCACAGCACCAGCAGGATGAGCGGGCCGCCCAGGACCAGGGCCAGCAGCGCCTGTTTGGCCAGATCGGCCACGAACCCGGCCAGGCCCTGGCGGTTGAAGCCGAAGCGGGCCTCGATGCGGAACTGACGGTACAGCGACAAAGGGATCTCAGCCGCGGACAGCAAGGCGGCCAGTGACAACAGCAGCAGCGTGCCCTGCAGCAGCGGGCTCTCCACCCAGGCCGCGGTCAGCTCGTGCAGCCACTGCAGCCCGCCGCCCAGGGTGAATAGCCACAGCAGCGCCGCCTCCAGCGCGAGGTGGACGATGGACAGCCGCGTCTTGACCAGGGTGTAGTCGGCCGCCCGCTGGTGCTGCTCCAAGGAGATGCTGTCGGCGAAGGCCGCCGGAACCGCCCCGCGGTTGAGCCACACATGCCGCATCTGACGCAACGCCAGCCACAGGCGCAGCCCGTAGGTCAGGACAAAGAAGGCGACGAAGACGGCGGTGAAGGCGGGCATGGGTTCGCAGAAAAAACTACTTTAAGATCAGGGCATTAGGTCCATCTGGGGACGGCCCTGGGCCATTATGCCACAATACGCGCACATGTTCTTGAGGAGGCCCAATGCCGCAATGTGACACCCATCTGGTCTGGCTCGACATGGAAATGACCGGGCTCGACCCGCACGCCAACCGCATCCTCGAGGTCGCCCTGGTGGTCACTGACAAACACCTGGAAATAGTGGAGGAGGGGCCGGTGCTGGTCGTCCATCAGCCCGACGAGGTGCTCGACGCCATGGACAGCTGGAACAAGGGGACCCATGGCAAGTCCGGCCTGATCGACAAGGTGCGCGCCTCGCGGCTGACCGAGGCCGACGTCGAGGCGCAGATGCTCGCCTTCATGCAGAAGCACGTGCCCCGCCGCACCTCGCCCATGTGCGGCAACTCCATCTGTCAGGACCGCCGTTTCCTGGCGCGCTACATGCCCAAGCTGGAGGACTACTTCCACTACCGCAATCTGGATGTCTCCACACTCAAGGAGCTCGCCGCCCGCTGGCGGCCCGAGCTCAAGGATGGCTTCAAGAAGGAGAACAAGCACACGGCGCTGGCCGACATCTACGAGTCCATCGCCGAGCTCAAGTACTATCGCGAACATTTCATCCGTCTGTGAGATCCTGGCCGCCGGCCGGCTAGCCCGGCGGTGTCGATCGCCCGATTCACCCGCAGTACAAGGAAGAAGAACATGAAACCCGGTACCCCTTTCGTCATCGAGGTCAACCCCCGACTGCCACGGCGCCTGTCGCGCCTGACCGAGCTGTCGGAGAACCTCTGGTACAGCTGGGACCAGCCCACCCGCACCTTGTTCGCCCGCTTGCATCCTGACCTGTGGGATGCCGTCGGCCATAACCCCAAGGCCTTCCTCAAACGGGTGGACGAACAGCGCCTGGTCGACGCCGCTGAGGACCACATCTTCCTCGGCAACTACAACCGGGTGCTCTCCGCCTTCGACACCTATCTGAGCGAGCCGCTGCGCCTGGAGCAGCATCTGGATCTCAAGGCAGGGGATCTGATCGCCTATTTCTGCGCCGAATATGGTTTTCACGAGAGCTTCCCCATCTATTCCGGGGGGCTGGGCATCCTTGCCGGCGACCACTGCAAGAGCGCCTCCGACCTGCGGCTGCCCTTCGTGGCCGTGGGGCTACTCTACCGGCAGGGCTATTTCGCCCAGAGGATCGACAACGACGGCAACCAGATCGCCACCTACACCGATTCTGACTTCGACGACCTCCCCATCGAACCGGCGCGGCGTGAAGACGGCAGCGAGGTGCGTGTGTACGTCGAGATGCCCGGCCGCCGCGTCGAGGTCAAGGTCTGGGTCGCCCAGGTCGGCCACATCAAGCTCTACCTGCTCGATACCGACCTGCCGTCCAACCGCGCCGAGGACCGCTACATCACCCATCAGCTCTACGGCGGTGACCGCCACACCCGCATCCAGCAGGAGATCGTCCTCGGCGTGGGTGGCATTCGCGCCCTGGAGCAGCTCGCCATCAAGCCGACCGTCTACCACATCAACGAGGGCCACGCCGCCTTCCTCGTGCTGGAGCGCATCCGCCGCAAGGTCAAGGCGGGGTTACCCTTCCATGCCGCGCTCGAGGCGGTGGCCGCCTCCACCGTGTTCACCACCCACACCCCGGTGCCGGCGGGGCATGACCACTTCGCCGAGGAGATGATCTGGGACTACTTCGGCAACTGCTGCACCGACCTGGGCGTCACGCGCGAGGAATTCATGCGCCTGGGCTGCGCCGGCCACGGCCAGGACTTCAACATGACCAAGCTGGCCATCACCGGCTCGCGCCACCACAACGGGGTCTCGCGCATCCACGGCGACGTCTCCGCCCGCATCTGCGCCGACATGTGGCCGCAGATCTCGCCGCACGAGTCGCCCATGACCTACATCACCAACGGCGTGCACGTCCCCACCGTGCTGGCGCAGGATTGGCAGGACATGTTCGACAACAAGCTGGGCTACGAATGGCGCCGGCGGCTGCGCGACGTCGAATTCTGGCGCAAGGTCGAAGGCATCCCGGACAACCAGTTCTGGTCTGTGCATCAGGCGCTCAAGGCGCAGATGCTGCATATCGTGCGCCATCGCTACACGCAGCAACACCTGCGCAATCACGGCTCCGAGGCCCACCTCGAGCGCATGCTCAAAAACGCCAACCCGCTCGACCCCAATGTGCTCACCATCGGCTTCGCGCGACGCTTCGCCACCTACAAGCGGGCAACCCTGCTATTCGAGAACATGGACTGGCTGCGCGAGATCGTGCACGACGCCAAGCGCCCGGTGCTGTTCATCTTCGCCGGCAAGGCGCACCCCGCCGACAAGCCCGGCCAGGAGCTGATCCGCCGCATCCACGAGATCACCCGCATGCCCGAATTCGAGGGCAAGTTCCTGCTGGTCGAGGGCTACGACCTGAAGCTTGCCCGACGCCTGGTCTCCGGCTGCGACGTGTGGCTTAACAACCCCATCTATCCGCTGGAGGCCTCCGGCACCTCGGGCATGAAGGCTGGCATGAACGGGGTGATCAACCTCTCCGTGCTAGACGGCTGGTGGGGCGAGGGCTACGACGGCACCAATGGCTGGGCCATCCGCCCCGCGCCCGAGTATTACGACGACGCCCGTCGCAACCAGGAGGACGCGCGCGACCTCTACGAGCTGCTCCAGGACCAGGTCGTCCCCATGTACTACCGGCGCAACGAGCTCGGTTTCTCGCCGGACTGGGTGCGCATGGCCAAGCGCTCCATCGCCACCCTGCTGCCGCGCTACAACTCCACGCGCATGGTGGTGGAGTATGTCAACCGCTTCTATGCACCGGCCAGCCGCCAGTGGCGGCGCTACTCAGCGGACAACTTCGCCGCGGCCAAGATCTTGGCCGAGTGGAAGGCCAAGGTCCGCGCAGCCTGGAGCGGGGTGAGCATCCGCCGGCTGGACGAGCCGCGCCGCCGCATCACCTTTGGCGAGGGCATGGAACTTCGGGTCGCGGTCAACTTGAACGGCCTCACTCCGGAGGACGTGCGCGTCGAGCTGCTCATCGGCAGTGCCTCGAAAAACGGTCAGGACAAGGACCTGAGCCATGTCCAGTTCCAGGCCGTCAAATGTAGTGGCAGTGAGTGTGAATTCGCCCTGGAGCTCAGGCCCGAGCTCTGCGGCCGTCTGCTCTACCGCATCCGCGTCTATCCCTACCACGAGCTACTCACCCACCCCTTCGAGACCGGGCTGATGGTCTGGCTCTGAACGCATCGGAAGGTCGGCGGGTGCACTTGGGAGCCACCCCGCCATCGCACCTGCGCCAGAGAAGGCAGCAGGGGATCGCGGCCGGACTGTCTCGCGGTGACTGGCGATAGGCGGACGCTCCGGGACCAGGCGGCCGCCTCGTCTCGCGTGGAAATCCGCATGTAACAATCTGTCATGATCTGCTGATATCCTCACGCCCGATGAACCAGACCGCCCCCACGCCCAGCCTCCTGGCCCAGCTCAGCCTCTGGTGGCCGGTCATCCTTGGCCTCCTGGTGCTCTACCTGCCCACCTACTGGGACCTCGCCAACGGTCTCTGGAACAGCGAGGAACAGGCACATCGCCCCATCGTCCTCGTCGTCGCCCTCTATCACATCTGGACCAAGCGCCACATCTTCATTCCCGACCCGGCGGCCCCCGCCCGGCCAAGGCCGGTGCTGGGCTGGAGCCTCCTGGTCTTCGGCCTGCTGCTCTATGCCCTGGGTCGCTCGCAGGAGATCCTTCTCTTCGAGGTGGGCTCGCAGATCCCCGTGTTGCTCGGGGTGTTGCTCGTCACCCTGGGCGCGGCCGCCGCACGCACCGTCTGGTTTGCCCTGTTCTTCCTGCTGTTTATGGTGCCGCTGCCCGGCTTCCTGGTCGACGCCGCCACCAGCCCGCTCAAGCAGTACGTCTCCGCCATCGCCGAACAGATCCTCTACTTCCTGGGCTACCCGATCGACCGCAGGTGTGGTGACCCTGACGATCGGCCCCTACCAGCTCCTCGTGGCTGACGCCTGCTCCGGACTGCATTCGATGTTCAGCCTCACGGCCATGGGTCTGCTCTACCTCTACCTCTACCTCATGTAGCACAAGAGCTGGCTGAGAAACGGCATCCTTATCGCCAGCATCCTGCCCATCGCCTACGCCGCCAACCTGGTACGCGTCACGGTGCTGGTCCTGGTCACCTATCACTTCGGTGACGAGGCCGGCCAGGGCTTCATCCATGACTCTGCCGGCATCGTCCTGTTCGTGGTCGCGCTATTGTTCCTCTTTGCCCTCGACAGCCTGCTGGGCCTCATCCTGGCGCGTCGAGCCCCCAAGGCCTTGGCGACCTGAGGGCTTCTGACCCCAACGGCCTATACAAGGCCGGGTTGGTACAAACTCAGATCTCTCCCTCCGCGGCGGCACGCATGATCTCGTCCATCTTGCGGTTGATATCGATCGCACCCTTCCACAGTTCATCGGTGATGCCGAGCTGTCGCTCGAAGCCGGCCACCCAGTCCATGTTCCAGTCGAGCATCAGCACCCAGATGTTCTTGTCGCCATCCTCCATGATGGCGATACGGCAGGGCAGGAAGACGATGAACTCGGGGGCGATCTTGAGCAGGTCGCGCCCGACGGCGATGTCACAGAACGAATAGACCTCGATGCGGGGGGCCTCCTCGTCGCCCAGCACGGCGCGGAAGTCCTTCCACATCAGGTTTTCGCCGACGAACTTGAAGTTGAGTTGGTTGGCCTTCAGGAAGAGCGACTCCTTGACCTCGTCGAACTTCAAACCCGGCTTGGCCTTGTACTTGCGGGCGAAATAGTTCATGGCATCGGCCATGTCCATGCGCAGGAAGAAGGTCATGAAGGGTAGTATCATCTGCATCATCTGCACCTTCTCGTGTTGCGGGATCACCCGCCGCATGGTGTAAGGCTTCTGCGGTCTGGGCGGTGGCCCGGCCAACATGGGCACGAAGAAGGGCATGGCATAGGAGGGCTGCGGGACGTATTGCAGCCAGGGGTTGAACGGCACCTGCTGCGCCATGGCGGGGGCGCCGAACAGGAAAAACGCGAGCATCAGGGACTTGAGAATTTTGCTGTGCATGGCTGTCTCCTCCATTGTCATGACAACAGGCGTGAGAGCACGTAGGGCAGGATGCCACCGGCCTGGTAGTACTCGATCTCGATGGGGGTGTCCAGGCGCAGGATGAGTGGCACATCTTGCCGCTCACCGCTGGGTCGGTGGATGACCAGCGTCAACGGCTGCTGCGGTGTGAGCCCCTGTTCCAGGCCCACGAGGTCGAAGGTCTCGGCGCCGGTCAAGGACAGGTTATCCGGTCCCATGCCGGCAGTGAACTGCAGCGGCAGCACACCCATGCCGGCCAGGTTGGCGCGGTGGATGCGCTCGAAGCTCTTGGCGATGACCGCCCTGACCCCCAGGAGCTGGGTCCCCTTGGCCGCCCAGTCGCGTGAGGAGCCGGTGCCGTATTCCTCCCCGGCGAATACCAGCAGGGGGACGTTCTCCTTCTGATAACGCATGGCGGCGTCATAGATGGACATCTGCTCGCCGGTGGGCTGGTGCACGGTCACCCCCCCCTCGCTGCCGGGCAGCATCAGGTTGCGGATGCGCACGTTGGCGAAAGTGCCGCGCATCATGACCTCATGGTTGCCGCGCCGGGCGCCGTAGCTGTTGAAGTCGGCCTGGGCGACACCGCGCGCCAACAGGTATTTGCCGGCCGGTGAGTTGGGCTTTATGCCGCCGGCCGGGCTGATGTGGTCGGTGGTGACGGAGTCGCCGAAGATGGCGAGCGCGCGGGCACCGCGGATGGCGGGATCGGGCTTGCGGGCCTGCTTGAAGAAGGGGGGCTCCTGGATATAGGTGGAGTTCGTATCCCAGGCATAGACCTCGCCGCTTGGCGCGGGGACCGCGTCCCAGAGGGGGTTGTCGCGGCTGGGATCGGCGTAGAGATCGGCATAGAGTTCGGTATCTTCCGCCTTGGGCAAGAGGGCCGCCACCTCTTCCGGGCTGGGCCAGATGTCGCGCAGATAGACCGGGCCGTCCTTGCCCTGGCCGATGGGCTCGCGCGCCATGTCGATGTCCACCCGCCCGGCGAGCGCGAAGGCCACCACCAAGGGTGGGCTCATGAGGAAATTGGCCTTGACGCTCTGATGCACCCGCGCCTCGAAATTGCGGTTGCCGGACAGCACCGCGCAGGCGACCAGATCGTTGTCGAGGATGGCCTTCTCCACCGCGGGGGGGAGGGGGCCGGAGTTGCCGATGCAGGTGGTGCAGCCGTAACCGACCACGCCGAAGCCCAGCTGCTCGAGATAGCCCAAAAGCCCGGTTCTCCTCAGGTACTCGGTCACCGCGCGCGAGCCAGGACCCATGCTGGTCTTGACGTGGGCCGGGGTGTACATGCCTTTCTCGACGGCCTTCTTGGCCAGCAGGCCGGCGGCCAGCATCACGCCGGGGTTGGAGGTGTTGGTGCAGGAGGTGATGGCGGCGATGACCACGTCGCCGTGCCGGAGCGTGCCGCCGCCCTCGAGCGGGTGATCCTCGTGCAGGCTGGCCTCGGTCTTGCCATAGCCGCCGTCGGTAGGGGGCAGGGTGAGCAGGGTGCGAAAACTCTCCTTGAGCGCGTAGAGATTGATGCGGTCCTGCGGGCGTCTGGGGCCGGCCACCGAGGGTTTGACGCTGGCGAGGTCCAGCGTCAGGACCTGGCTGTAGTCGCACTGGCCCTCCGCCGGGATGCCGAACAGGCCCTGTGCCTTGAAATAGTTGCGGATCAGATCGACCTGCTCGGGGCTTCGCCCGGTGGCGAGATAGTAGGCGCAGGTCGCTTCATCCACTGGGAAGAAGCCCATGGTCGCGCCGTATTCGGGGGCCATGTTGGCGATGGTGGCCCTGTCGGTGACGGGCAGGCGGGCGGCACCCTCGCCGAAGAACTCGACGAACTTGCCCACCACCTTGGCGCGGCGCAGCATCTCGGTCAGCGTCAGCACGATGTCCGTGGCGGTCACACCGGGCTCGGGCGTGCCGGTCAGGTGCACGCCGACCACGTCGGGGGTGAGGAAGTAGACCGGCTGGCCGAGCATGCCTGCCTCGGCCTCGATGCCGCCCACGCCCCAGCCCACGACACCCAGACCGTTGATCATGGTGGTGTGCGAGTCGGTCCCCACCAAGGTGTCCGGATAGCACACCCCGTCCTTCTCCATCACGCCGCGCGCTAGGTATTCCATGTTGACCTGGTGGACGATGCCCACGCCCGGCGGTATCACGCGGAAGGTGTCGAAGGCCTGCATGCCCCATTTCAGGAACTGGTAGCGTTCGCGATTGCGCTCGAACTCGATCTCCATATTCCGCCTGAGCGCATCGGGTTGGCCCCAGACGTCGACCTGCACCGAGTGGTCGACCACCATCTCGACCGGGGCCAAGGGTTCGATGCGCCGGGGGTCCTTGCCGGCGCGCGCCGCGGCGCTACGCATAGCGGCGAGATCGGCCAGCAGGGGCACGCCGGTGAAGTCCTGCAACAGGATGCGCGCGACCACGAAGGGGATCTCCTCCGTGCGCGGCGCGTTCGGCTGCCAATTGGCCAGATTGCGCACGTGCTGTTCGGTGATCTTGAGCCCGTCGAAGTTGCGCAGGACCGATTCCAGGACGATGCGGATCGACACCGGTAGCCGCGAAATCGGGCCGATGCCGGCCTTTTCCAGCTGAGGCAGGGAGTACAGGGTGGCGGTCTTGCCGGGGCCGGCGTCGAAGCTTACGCGGGTGTCGAACAGGCTGTGCATGATGGGAGGCGAGGGTGGGAGTTGGGTTAAGGTGTTATTCTAAATGAGTTTCACTGATCGACCCTGCCCATGAGTGATTTGAAGACCCGCGCCCTGGCCTACCACGAACATCCGAAGCCGGGAAAGATCTCGGTCGAGCCGTCCAAACCCTGCGTCACCCAGGCCGATCTGTCGCTCGCCTATACGCCTGGCGTGGCCGAGCCGGTGCGCGAGATCGCGCGCGACCCGGCCAATGCCTACCGCTACACCAGCAAGGGCAATCTGGTGGCGGTGGTCACCGACGGAACGGCGATTTTGGGGCTCGGCAACCTCGGCCCCCTGGCGGCCAAGCCGGTGATGGAGGGCAAGGGTGTACTCTTCAAGCGATTTGCGAATATCGATGTCTTCGACATTGAAATAAAAGCGAATTCCGTCGAAGAGTTCATCCAGACGGTGATCAATATCTCGCCCACCTTCGGCGGCATCAACCTGGAGGACATCGCCGCGCCGCACTGCTTCGAGATCGAGCGGCGGCTGACCGAGGTCCTGGACATCCCGGTCTTCCACGACGATCAGCACGGCACGGCCGTGATCATCTGCGCCGGACTGATCAATGCCGTGCATATCCAGGGCAAGGCCCTGGATGCGGTACGCATCGTCTGCCTGGGGGCGGGCGCGGCCGGCATCGCCTCGATGAACCTGCTCGTGGAGATGGGCGTGCCGCGCGAACATATCACCCTGGTCGATAGCCGAGGGGTGATCCATGCGGGTCGCGCGGACCTGAACGCGTTCAAGCGCGCCTTCGCCCGCGACACCACGGCGCGCACCCTGGCCGAGGCGATGGTGGGGGCGGATGTCTTCGTCGGCGTGTCCGGTCCCAACCTGGTCACGCCCGAAATGGTGCGCAGCATGGCGCCCCGCCCGGTCGTCTTCGCCCTGGCCAACCCGGACCCGGAGATCCTGCCGGCCGAGGCCCATGCCGCGCGCGATGACCTGGTCATGGCCACGGGCCGCTCCGACTATCCTAACCAGGTCAACAACGTGCTGGGTTTCCCCTTCATCTTCCGCGGCGCCTTGGATGCCCGCGCGCGGCGCATCACCCAGCCCATGCTGGTGGCCGCCGCCCGCGCCCTGGCCGAACTGGCCCGTGAGCCCGTTCCGGCGTCGGTGCTCAAGGCCTACGACCTCGAGCGGCTGTCATTCGGGCGCGACTACATCCTGCCTAAGCCCTTTGACCCGCGGCTGATCGAGCGCATCCCGGCCGCGGTCGCGGCCGCGGCTTGAACATGGCGGACGGCCGCCCGTTCTATCTCAATCTGCTGCGGATCCGTCTGCCGATCGGCGGCTGGGTCTCCATCTTGCACCGCGTCAGCGGTACCCTGCTGGCCCTGGCAACACCGTCGTTGCTCTATGCATTCATGCTGAGTCTCGACTCGCCGGAAGGTTATGCCCGCGTGGCGGGATTTTTCGCCAGTACGCCCGGTTTCCTGCTGGCGATCGGTCTCGTTTGGGCGACCTTGCATCACTTCCTGGCCGGCCTACGCCATCTGGCCCTGGATCTGGGCTGGGGCAAGGACAAGCGGCCGGCGCGCATGAGCGCCTTCGCCTGTCTCGTGCTGGCCCTCCTGCTGACACTGGCCTGGGCGGTGGGGTGATGCATACGGTGGCGGGTGCCCGGCGCGGACTCGACCTGTGGCTCTGGCAGCGGGCCAGCGCCGTGGTGATGGCCCTCTACCTGCCCGCCTTCGCCCTCTATGCCGCGAGTCACGCGCCCCTAGACTACACGGCGTGGCGGGGCCTGTTCGATCCGCTCATCGTCAAACTCGCCACGCTGATCTTCATCGCCGCCGCGCTCCTCCACGCCTGGATCGGGCTGCGAGAGATCCTGATCGACTATGTTCACCGCCTAGGCGTGCGGCTCGCACTTTACCTGGCGTTCGGCTTGTTCTATGCCGGATGTCTGCTCTGGGCGGCGGCCATCCTGTGGCGCCCGGCATGATCGCCAAACGCAGCTTCGACGCGGTGATCGTGGGAGGCGGCGGGGCTGGTCTCAGGGCGGCCCTCGATCTCGCACGCAACGCATACAAGGTGGCGGTGCTGTCCAAGGTCTTCCCCACGCGCTCGCACACCGTCTCGGCACAGGGTGGCATCACCGCGGCGCTGGGTAACGTGTCGGAGGACCACTGGCACTGGCACATGTACGACACGGTCAAGGGCTCGGACTACCTGGGTGACCAGGATGCCATCGAGTTCATGTGCCGCAACGCCGCCGCTGCGGTCTATGAGCTGGAGCACATGGGGCTGCCGTTTTCGCGCCTGCCGGACGGCAGGATCTATCAGCGCCCGTTCGGCGGCCAGTCCAAGCACTATGGTGGCGAGCAGGCCGTGCGCACCTGTGCGGCGGCCGACCGCACCGGGCACGCGCTGCTGCATACCCTCTACCAGCAGAACATCGCCGCCCGCACCCAGTTTTTCGACGAGTTCTTCGCTTTGGACCTGGTACGCGACGACGAGGGCTATGTCCTCGGTGTGGTGGCCCTGGAGATCGAGACGGGTAAGCCCTGGCTGATCGAGGCGCGCGCCACCCTTCTTGCCACCGGCGGAGCGGCGCGTATCTTCCGCCACTCGACCAACGCCCTCATCAACACTGGCGATGGGCTGGGCATGGTCCTGCGCGCTGGCCTGCCGCTCGAAGACATGGAGTTTTGGCAGTTTCACCCCACGGGCATACCGGAGGTGGGCTGTCTCATCACCGAAGGCTGCCGGGGCGAGGGGGGCTATCTCATCAATCGGGACGGCGAACGCTTCATGACCCGCTATGCCCCACACGCCCTGGACCTCGCCTCGCGCGACGTGGTCTCACGCGCCATCGCCCAAGAGATCGCCGCCGGTCGCGGCTGTGGCGAGCATGGCGACCATGTCCTGCTCAAGCTCGACCATCTGGGCGAGCGCATCATCCAGGAACGTCTGCCGGGCATCCGTGAGCTGTCCATCCGCTTCGCCGGGGTGGACCCGGTCCGAGCCCCCATCCCGGTGACGCCGACGGCGCATTACATGATGGGGGGCATCCCCACCAACCTGCACGGCCAAGTGGTCGTGCCGGAACGCTATGGTCCGGAGGAACCGGTACCGGGGCTCTACGCCGCGGGTGAATGCGCCTGCGTCTCGGTGCATGGCGCCAACCGCCTTGGCGGCAACTCCCTGCTCGATCTGCTCGTCTTCGGGCGCGCCGCCGGCGAGCACATGCAGGTCTATCTGCGCGACAACCCCTATCCCCGGCCGTTGCCGAAGCGTGCGGTGGACACGGCCCTGGCACGTCTGGCCCGCTGGGAGCGCACCGGCGGCAGCGAGCGCATCCCGCAGATCCGCAGCGACATGCAGCGCATCGTGCAGACCTACTGCGGGGTCTATCGGCGTGAGGACCGTCTGCGCGAGGGGCTCGCCCAGCTCACGCAGCTGGAGGCCCGCCTTGAGCAGGCCGTCCTGGAGGATCGCAGCCGCGTCTTCAACACCGCCCGCATCGAGGCATTGGAACTCGAGAACATGCTGCTCGTCGCGCGCGCCACGCTGGCGAGCGCCCTGGCGCGGCAGGAAAGCCGCGGCGCGCACGCGCGTGAGGATTACCCACAGCGCGACGACGACCACTGGCTGCGCCATACCCTGTATTACCGCGACGACGACCGACTGGACTACAAGCCCGTGCGGCTCAAACCCCTGACCGTCGAGCCCTTCCAGCCAAAGGAACGCAGCTACTGATGCATCTGCGCGTCTATCGTTACAACCCCGAGACCGACGCCAAGCCCCGCATGCAAGACTACATCGTGGCGCTGGAGGCCCGCGGCAAGATGGTGCTGGACGCGCTGCTCGCCATCAAGGAACAGGACGCCAGCCTCGCCTTCCGCCGCTCGTGCCGTGAGGGCGTGTGCGGTTCCGACGGGCTGAACATCAATGGCGTCAATGCCTTGGCCTGCGTGACCCCGCTGACGGGGCTCAGACAGCCGATCGAGATCCGGCCCCTGCCTAGGCTGCCGGTGATCCGCGACCTGGTGGTGGACTTGAGCCAGTTCTATCGCCACTACCGCGCGATCAAGCCTTATCTCGTCAATCTGGATCCCGAACCCGAGCGTGAGCGGCTGCAGTCACCGGCCGAGCGCGCCGAGCTCGACGGGCTCTATGAGTGCATCCTGTGCGCCTGTTGCACGACCGCCTGCCCCTCGTTCTGGTGGAACCCGGCGCGTTTTCTCGGGCCGGCGGCGCTGCTCCAGGCCTGCCGCTTCATCACCGACAGCCGCGACCAGGCGACCGAGGCGCGGCTGGATTTCCTCGAGGATCCCTATCGGCTCTTTCGTTGCCACGGCATCATGAATTGCGTCGAGGTCTGTCCCAAAGGCTTGAACCCGACGGCGGCCATCGGCAAAATCAAGACACTATTGGTGAGACGCGCGCTGTGAGCCGGTTGCCGCCCAATCGTCTGTTCTGGCAATGCCGGCGCGGCATGTTGGAGTTGGATGCCCTGCTGCAGGCCTTCGTGCGCGGCGCATACGCCGATCTGAACGAGCCGGAACGACGCGCATTCGACCGGCTGCTGCAGCAGTCAGACCCAGACCTGTACGACTGGCTGGCCGGACGCGCAGCCCCGCCAGCAGAGCTGCGCGCCGTGGTGGATCGCTTGCGTGCGTGCCGTGTCGGCCCATCCGGGGCCGCTGCGGGGTCGGAGATCACCGCGGGGGACGCGCCGTCCAACGAGCCAGGCGCTGTTGCTGCCTAGAACACAGCTTCCGAGACCACCATGAGCCAACGCACCGCCAAGATCAGCTTCAGCGACAGCGACCAGAGCATCGAACTGCCCGTGTTGCAAGGCACGCTCGGCAACGATGTCATCGACATCCGCACGCTGGGCAATCACGGCTACTTCACCTTCGATCCGGGTTTCATCGCCACCGCCAGCTGCGCCTCCAGCATCACCTACATCGACGGGGAGGCCGGCCTGCTCTATTACCGCGGCTATCCCATCGAACAGCTTGCGCAGCACTCCGACTTCATGGA
>JBKBRS010000004.1:14759-18452 GCA_046292095.1 Thiobacillaceae bacterium | reverse complement strand
TTGCCCGCGCGCTGGATCGCATCCTCATCCTGCACGCCGATCACGAGCAGAACGCCTCGACCTCGACCGTGCGGGTGGCCGGCTCCTCGGGCGCCAATCCCTTTGCCTGCGTCGCCGCCGGCATCGCCTCGCTGTGGGGGCCCTTGCATGGCGGGGCCAACGAGGCGGTGCTCAAGATGTTGGAGGAGATCGGCGACGTCTCGCGCATCGGCGAAGTGATTCGGCGCGCCAAGGACAAGACGAGCGGCTTTCGCTTGATGGGCTTCGGCCACCGCGTCTACAAAAACATGGACCCACGCGCCGCCATCATGCGCCAGACCTGCCATGAGGTGCTCGACGAACTGGGCCTGCATGACGATCCGCTGTTCCGCATCGCCTTGAAGCTGGAGGAGATCGCCCTGCAGGATGACTATTTCATCCAGAAGCGGCTCTATCCCAACGTCGATTTCTATTCCGGCATCGTGCTGCGGGCCCTGGGCATCCCCACCACCATGTTTACCGCCATCTTCGCCATGGCGCGTACCGCTGGCTGGGTGGCGCAGTGGCACGAGATGGTCTCCGCCGAGGGCCACAAGATCGCTCGGCCGCGCCAGCTCTACACCGGGCCCACGCGCAGGGACTATGTGCCGATCGAACTGCGCTGATGGGTGAGGGCGCCTATTACTCGGGCAACATCGAATACCTGAGCAGCCTGGCACAGGCCGCACCCTCCGACGGCGAGCCCGCGCGCGAGGCGCCGGCGGCCCGCGGCGTCGCAGCCCAACAGACGCTCAGGCAGTGCGAGGCCCGCCAGGTCGCGGTACTCCAGCTCATCAACGCCTACCGTTTCCATGGCTTTCGCCGTGCCAACCTCGATCCCCTTGAGCTGCAGCCCCTGCCGGAGGTCCCCGAGCTCGACCCGGCCTACCATGGCCTGACCGCGAGCGATCTCAACGAATCCTTCGAGACCGGCTCGCTGGCGGGGCCGCCGCGCGACACCCTGCGCAACATCCTCGCCCGCCTCAAGGACGCCTATTGCGGGACGCTGGCGGCCGAGTACATGTACCTGAGCGACACCGGCCAGAAGCGCTGGCTGCAGCAGCGGCTCGAAAGAGGGGCCGGGCTACGCCCGGTCGACGACGCCCGGCGCCTCTGGCTGTTGCGCCAGCTCACCGCGGCCGAGACCCTGGAGAAGGTGATCCATGCCCGCTACGTCGGCCAGAAACGCTTTTCCCTGGAGGGGGCCGAGGCGCTCATCCCCCTGCTCAACTACCTGGCCGAGCTCGCGGCCGAGGCCGGCATCCAGGAGATCGGCCTGGGCATGGCCCACCGGGGCCGGCTCAACGTCCTGCACAATGTCCTCGGACGCTCCGCGCTCGCCTTCTTCGAGGACGAGTCCGCGGCGCTGCCCGAAGGAGCCCTCACCGGCGACGTGAAATACCACCAGGGCTTCGCCATGACCGTGCAGACCCAGGCGGGGCCGGTGCGACTCGCCCTGGCCTTCAACCCTTCGCACCTGGAGATCGTCGACCCGGTGGTGGAGGGTTGGGTGCGGGCGCAACAACAGAAGCGTGGCGACCACGACGGCAGTCTGGTCATGCCGGTCCTGATCCACGGCGACGCCGCCATCGCCGGCCAGGGGGTGGTGATGGAGACCCTCAACATGTCGGCCACCCGTGGCTTTACGACGGGTGGTACGGTGCACATCGTCGTCAACAACCAGATCGGCTTCACCACCTCGGACCCGCGTGACGCCCGCTCCAGCCTCTACTGCACCGATGTGATGAAGATGGTCGAGGCGCCCGTCCTGCACGTCAACGGCGACGACCCGGAGGCGGTGCTCAGGGCGGTGCAGATCGCCTTCGATTTCCGCATGGCCTTCCGCCGCGATGTGGCTATAGACCTCGTCTGCTACCGGCGGCTCGGTCACAACGAGCAGGACGAGCCCATGGTCACCCAGCCGGCGATGTACCGCAAGATCCGCGCCCACACGCCGGTGCGCGCCCTGTACGCCGAGCGGCTGCAGGCTTTGGGCCTGACCACGGCCGAAGCGGCGGATGGGATGATCGAGGATTACAAGAAGGGCTTGGAAGACATCCCCGCGCTCCCTGAGCGTCCCTACACGCCCTATGTGGCGGACTGGCGGCCCTATCGGGGCAAGGACTGGCGCACACCAGCGGTGACGGCAGTCCCCCTCGATCGACTGCGGACGCTCGGCGAGCGGCTCACGACGTTGCCGGCGGGCTTCGAGCTGCATCCCCGGGTGTTGATGGTGATGGAGGCACGCCGGCAGATGGCCGCCGGGCGCATGCCCCTGGACTGGGGCATGGCCGAGTCCCTAGCCTATGCCACGCTGCTGACCGAGGGGCATGGCGTGCGTCTGACCGGACAGGACTCGGGGCGCGGCACCTTCTTCCACCGCCACGCGGTGCTGCACGACCAGGCGCGGGATCGCTGGGAGGACGGGATTTACGTCCCCCTGCAACACCTGAGCCCGGATCAGGCGCACTTCCTGGTGGTCGACTCCCTGCTGTCGGAGGAGGCGGTACTGGGCTTCGAGTATGGCTACGCGAGCGCCTCACCGCTGGAGCTGGTGATCTGGGAGGCCCAGTTCGGCGATTTCGCCAATGGCGCCCAGGTCGTCATCGATCAGTTCATCGCTGCCGGCGAGGCGAAATGGGGCCGTCTCAACGGCTTGGTGCTCTATCTGCCGCATGGCTACGAAGGGCAGGGACCAGAACACTCCTCCGCTCGCATCGAACGTTTCCTGCAGCTTGCTGCGCAGGACAACATGCAGATCGTGCAGCCCTCGATGCCCGGCCAGCTCTTCCATGTCCTGCGCCGTCAGCTCCTGCGGCCCTACCGCAAGCCACTGATCTTGTTCACGCCAAAGAGTCTTTTGCGTCATCCCGATTCGGTCGCCAGCCTGGAGGAACTGGCCTCGGGCGAATTCAAGCCGGTGCTGGAACCCCGGTTTGAGGACACCTCCCGTGTGCAAACGATCATCGTCTGCAGCGGGCGGATCTATTTCGACCTGGAAAAGCGGCGTGACGATCGTCCCGAGTACGCGATCATCCGCATCGAGCAATTCTATCCATTCCCAGACCGGGAGCTGGCGGAGGCCCTATCGCGCTATCCCAATGTGAAAAGCCTGCTGTGGGTCCAAGACGAGCCGCAAAACCAGGGTGCCTGGCGATTCATGGCCTACCACCTGCGTCAGCTCAGTGTTTTGCCCATCCGCTATGTCGGCAGGCCGGAATCCGCTTCGCCCGCCACGGGCTATCACGAAATGCATCAGGCTCAGCTGGAACGCATCCTGCAGGAGGCCTTTGCGCAGGCATGACCGATTACCGCGTTGCGGTTGCGGCAAACAGGACAGCCGATCGGCTGGGGGAAAACACCGGTCGACTCGGCACAGGCGGTGGAACCCGACCCTGCGGGTAGCTTCGTATCCTTTGCCGCCCTTATCCGAATCGACCGGTCATTGGACGATCGGTCAGTCAGTCACTCATTGGAATGACCGCAGTCGATGCTCTTCAAATGGCGAAGTCGGCCAGCGACTTGCCTTGGGCCAGGGCCTGCACCAACCAACCGGGTTTGCGGCCCTTCCCGGTCCAGGTCTCTCCCGTGGCGGGATTACGGTATTTGGCTTGAGCCACGCTGGCCTTGGCGCGACCGCGGCGGCGACCGCCGGCACTGAGGTCCTGCAGGCTG
>JBKBRS010000004.1:0-14664 GCA_046292095.1 Thiobacillaceae bacterium | reverse complement strand
GCTAATACCGTATTCAGCCATTTTCGCCTTGATCTCGGCCACGACGGCGGCGATCTCTTGCTGCCGTGCCTCTTCGGCTTGTTTCTGAAGCGCGGCGATCTGTTCTTGCAGTTCTTTGTAGCGCGACACGTCTAGCTCCTTTCGCTGTGCATGCCACCATTGGCATTTTTCAATTATATGAAATATGCGTGGGTATGTCGCAACTGCTCGTGCATGTCTGGCGGATCAACGTCTGACTATCGGCTGGCGGTAAAGACTAACCGGCGGGATCCGGGTGATTTTCAGGTGAGGGAACCGGGGCGTACATCCTCTATACGCGGTCCATTCCATTGGGATCACGCGCATGGTGATCAGGTGAAGGTCGTGATTGTCGACAATCGCAAACTACGCGCCTCGATCTGATCGAGTGACGACTCGTATCTCTCATCGCCCCAGGTACTCTGTGTTCAAAGGATTGGATCGGGTCTCGACATCGGGACTCTACAGCGAATACCGAAGATGATCTCAAGAAACATTCGCTCGCGCGCACCGATTGCATGAAGCTTTCCGCAGCGATCAGAGGCTATCCAGCGGCGGTTTGCCCATGGCGCGAGGCCCTATTCCAGACCCAGACGGTCCGCTCTCCGGTTGCAAAAAGGAAAAGGGCACCCGGACCTGACGGCCCGTGTGCCCGTATGGGTTTTAAGCAAACCGCGGCGGTGCCGCGGGTGCCGCTTCAGGTGGTCAGCTTTTCGTTTTGCGGTGGCGTCTGGGTCTCCACGACCGCCGGGGGCTCGGACTGTTCGCCCTGGGACGTCGGCGCTGCCGATGCTGTGGTCGATTCTGGCGCTGCGGGCTCGCCCTCCGCCGGGACGGCCTTGGTCTCCACCATAACCAGTGGCTCCTCGACGGTCACCACCGGCGCCGGGCGCAGTCGCCGGCGACGCCGGCTACGCTCTGCCGGCTCGCTGGGCGTCGTATCGGGCTCGGGGCTCTCTGCCTTGGGTTTGACATGGGTCTCGACCAATTCCAGGCCGGCGGCACTGAGGTCGGGCAGGGTCACAGGCACTGGCTGCGCGTGCAAGGCGGGCGCCTTCACCTGGTCCGTCGCCGGTGTGGCCACGGTTGCGACCGGCTCAGAGGGCGGAACCTCTGATGCAGCCATGGGCGATTCAGCCGCCACTGGAGCTTCGGTGGTGACCTCGGCAGACGGCGCCTCGGCCGCTACGGTGGTTGTCACGGCCTCCGGTGCGGCCTCAGGGGCAGCCTCCACGCCGGCAGTCTCGACTGCCGGCGCTGCCAGCTCCGGCCGCGCCTCGCGGCGGCCGCGCCGCCTGCGACGCCCGCGGCCCTCACGCTCCTCGGCGGCTGTTGGGACAGCGGCCTCGCCCGCCTCGATGGCGGGTACGGTCTCCGCTGCCTCGCTCAGGACGGGAGGCACAGGCGGACGCTCGCGCCGCCGCTCCTGACGCTCCGTCCGCTCGGGGCGTTCTGGCCGCGGCGCGCGCGACTCGGCCACACGAGTCTCGGCCCGTTCCGCCCGCTCGGGGCGGTGTGCACGGGGCTCGGCCCGCTCCTGACGTGCTGAGCGCTCGCCACGGGGACGCCGGCCCTCGCGTTCTTCCCGACCGCGCCGGCCTTCACGCATCTCGCGGACCAGCTCCGCCGGCTTGGCGGTCTCCGTGGCCGGCGCCTCGTGGGCGTGCAGCCCGCGCAGCCAACTGACGATGCGCCCGAACAGGCCACCCTTCTCGGCGACAGGAGGCGCCTCGGGTTTGGGCGCCGGTGCCGGGGCCGGCTGGGCCGGGGTGATGCCCTGAACCACCGGTTGCGCACGCTCGGGCTTGGCCGCTGCGCCGGCTTTGGGCTCCACCTCCGGCTCCGCCGGTTTTTCCACCATCTGGTAACTGGGCGGCAGGGGGGCGGCCTGGTTGAGCTGGTCATGGCGCAGCCGGATCAGGCTGTAGCGCGGCGTCTCGTAGTGGACGTTGGGGATGAGGATGATCTCCACCTTGTGCCGCGCCTCGATGTTGAGGATGTCGGTGCGCTTCTCATTGAGCAGGTAGGTGCAGACGTCCACAGGGGCCTGGACGTGCACGGCGGCGGTGTTCTCCTTGATCGCCTCCTCCTGCAGCATGCGCAGCAGATGCAGGGCGAAGGACTCGGTGCTGCGGATGTGGCCCGTGCCGCCGCAGCGCGGGCAGGTGATGTAGCTGGTCTCACCCAGGCTCGGCTGTAGCCGCTGGCGGGAGAGCTCCAACAGGCCAAAACGAGAGATCTTGCCGATCTGCACGCGCGCCCGATCGTGGCGCAGGGCTTCGCGCAGTCGCTCCTCCACCTCGCGCTGGTTCTTTTGGCTCTCCATGTCGATGAAGTCGATCACGATGAGCCCGCCCAGGTCGCGAAGGCGCAGCTGGCGCGCCACCTCGTCGGCCGCCTCGAGATTGGTGTTGAAGGCAGTCTGCTCGATGTCGGCGCCCTTGGTTGCCTGGGCCGAGTTCACGTCGATGGCGACCAGGGCCTCGGCGTGATCGATGACGATGGCGCCGCCGGAGGGTAGCGAAACCACCCGTGAGTAAGCGGTCTCGATCTGGTGTTCGATCTGGAAGCGCGAAAACAGAGGGGCGCTGTCGGTGTAGAGCTTGACCTTGTTGACGTTGTTGGGCATCACATGCGCCATGAACTGGCGCGCCTGCTCATAGATGTCCGGCTTGTCGATCAGGATCTCACCGATGTCAGGGGTGAAATAGTCGCGGATGGCGCGGATGACCAGGCTGGACTCCTGATAGATCAGGAAGGCGCCGCTCTGCGCGCGTGCCGCGTTGTCGATGGCTTGCCAGAGCTGCAGCAGGTAGTTCAGGTCCCACTGTAGCTCTTCCAGGCTGCGGCCAATGCCCGCGGTGCGGCCGATCAGGCTCATCCCTGCCGGGACATCGAGCTGGGCGAGCAGGTCCCTGAGCTCGTTGCGTTCCTCGCCTTCGATGCGCCGCGACACGCCACCGCCGCGCGGGTTGTTGGGCATGAGCACCAGATAACGGCCTGCCAGGCTGATGTAATTGGTCAGCGCTGCGCCTTTGTTGCCGCGTTCGTCCTTCTCGACCTGGACGATCAGCTCCTGGCCCTCGCGCAAGAGGTCCTGGATGCGCCCACGGCTGGTGTCACCCGCTTCGCCGGCGAGCGAGGTGCGAGCGATCTCCTTGAAAGGCAGGAAGCCGTGCCGCTCGGCGCCGTAATCGACGAAGCAGGCCTCGAGACTGGGCTCGACGCGGGTGATGACGGCCTTGTAGATGTTGCCTTTGCGTTGTTCCTTGCTGGCGGATTCAATGTCCAGGTCGATGAGTTTCTGACCGTCGACAATGGCGACGCGGAGTTCCTCCGCCTGCGTCGCATTGAAAAGCATGCGCTTCATGGTTCCACCCCTGCGCACCGACGCACCAGGGCGATAAACCCCACCGCGCGATCTCGCGCGGCAGCCGTGCGAGGCAGGGATCAGACGGGTGTTGGCTGCGTCATGTCTGCTAGTGTCTCGTCAGGTGGGGAGTTTATCCTTGGGCCCGGCGGCCAGGGCCGGCCGGGCGGCATCCGGGTGTGCTTGGTGCAGCGTTGTATTACGATCGCTACTTTTTGCCGAGCGGCCGCATCGGAGCTCCCCAGTGGCCAGGACACGCAGCACGTGCCGGTCTGGCGGAGAGTCGGCGACCACCGGGCCGGCCGGTGAGCTGACTTAACCGGTGGCCAAGGACGGTGTGGCAGGACCGAATCGCTGCCAAGCCGCCCATGTAGGCCGATGAGAGTATAGAGGAATGCAAGGAACGCGCAAAGAAGCTGTCACGAAAGTCGTGATCGGCGAAGAAGCGGCCGGGCAGCGTCTGGACAACTACCTTTTCAAGCAGCTCAAGGGCGTGCCCAAGAGCCGCATCTACCGCATGCTGCGCGGCGGCGAAACACGGGTGAACGGCCGCCGCGCCGCCCCTGACCAGAGACTGCAGCCTGGCGACGAGGTGCGTATCCCCCCCGTGCGCACCGCGGCACCGGTAGAGGTGCCCACGCCCCGTATCGCGCGCAGCCTGCTCGCGCGCATCCTCTATCGGGACGAGGCCCTGTTGATCCTGGACAAGCCGGCGGGCCAGGCCGTGCACGGCGGCAGCGGGGTGAGCCTGGGTATCATCGAGCAGCTTCGCCACGAGTTGCCTGGCGAGCGTTTCATGGCGCTCGCCCACCGCCTGGACAAGGAGACCTCGGGCCTGCTGGTGATCGCACTGAAACGCGCTGCCCTGACGGCTCTGCACCGGATGCTGCGGGAGGGTCATGTCCGTAAGACCTATCTCGCCCTGGCGGTGGGTGAATGGAGCGGCGGCGCGCGGCACGTGCGTCTGGCCCTGCACAAATACGTGACGGAAGCGGGCGAGCGCCGCGTCTCGGTGAGCGAGGAGGGCCAGGCGGCGCACACGCGGTTCAGGCCCTTACGACGCTTTGCCGGTTTCACCCTAGTGGAGGCGGAACTATACACCGGTCGCACGCATCAGATCCGCGTGCACCTGGCCAGCCTCCAACACCCCATCGCCGGCGACGACAAGTATGGCGACTTCGAGCTGAACCGCGCCTTGAAGAAACGCGGTTTGCGACGCATGTTCCTGCATGCGGCGCGGCTCGCCCTCGAGCACCCGCTGACCGGCCAACCCCTTGCCCTGGAGAGCCCCCTGCCGGAGGACCTCGTACGCTTTCTCGAACAGTTGGAACCCCGCCGTGCGCGAACGACGCTATGAATTGATCATCTTCGACTGGGACGGCACCCTGATGGACTCGGCTGGGACCATCGTCGCCTGTATCCAGGCCGCCTGCCGTGATCTGGGGCTGCCGGTGCCCAGCCGCGAGGCGGCCAGCCACATCATCGGCTTGGGTTTGCAGGACGCGCTCAGACACCTGCTGCCCGAGTTGCCCGCGCAAGACTACCCGCGGCTGGTCGAGGCCTACCGCAACCACTATCTGTCACAGGATGCGGAGATCCCCCTGTTCGCGGGCGCAGATGCCCTCGTGGCCAGCCTGCACGCGCGGGGCCATCTGCTTGCCGTGGCCACGGGCAAGGCACGGCGCGGTCTGGAGCGCGCCTTCCAGCACACCGGCTTGGGCGCCTACTTCCACGCCTCACGCACCGCCGACGAGACCTTTTCCAAGCCGCACCCGGCCATGATCGAAGAGCTGCTCGACGAGCTGGCGGTGCCGGCCGAGCGCGCCCTGATGGTGGGCGACACCAGCCACGACCTGCTCATGGCCCGCAACGCCGGGGTGGACGCCCTGGCGGCCGGTTATGGGGCCCATCCCGCCGAGAGCCTCGCGCAGTTCCAGCCTTTGGCCGTCTGCAGCGATTTTCCGGAACTCGCGCAATGGCTGCTTGCAAACGCCTGATCTGCGCGTCCACCGACTTGGAGGAGGGGGGCCGTGGTGTGCGCTTCGAGCTCACGTATGCAGGTGAGGTCCAGCCCGCCTTCGTCATCCGCTTCGCTGGTGTGGTACGCGCCTATCTCAACCGCTGTGGCCACATCCCGGTCGAGCTCGACTACCTGCCGGGGGATTTTTTCGACCTGAGCCGGCTATACTTGGTCTGCGCCACCCACGGCGCCCTCTACGACCCGGCCACCGGTGCCTGTCTGGGCGGGCGTTGCAATGGCCGTGGCCTCACACCCCTGCCCGTGGTGGAGGAAGCTGACGGTATCTATTTGATGGAAGAGCGGTAAATGCAAAACGACGAACGACGTGAGGAGGGCGCCTTGGAGCGCCTGCTCCTGGCCCATCTCGATGAGCTGCGGCGTGCGCGCCGCTGGGGGATCTTCTTCAAATCGCTCGGTTTCATCTGGCTGTTTTTGTTGATCGCTCTGATCGCTTCACGCGACACCGGCGACTTCGTCAGCACGAAACCCCATACCGGGCTGATCGACATCCAGGGGGAGATCGGCGGCGACGAGGGCGTCTCGGCCGACGACATCATCGATGCCCTGAACAATGCCTTCGACAACAAACACAGCAAGGCGGTGGTGCTGCGCATCAACAGCCCCGGCGGCAGTCCGGTGCAGGCTGGGCAGATCTATGACGAGATCCGGCGTCTGCGCGAGAAGCACAAGGACAAGCCGGTGTACGTCGTGGTGGACGACATCTGCGCCTCCGGCGGTTATTACATCGCCGCCGCGGCCGACAAGATCTTCGTGGACAAGGCCTCACTGGTCGGTTCGATCGGGGTGCTGATGGACGGCTTCGGTTTCACCGAGACCATGAAAAAGCTCGGGGTCGAACGCCGCCTGCTCACCGCCGGCGAGAACAAGGGCTTCCTCGATCCCTTCTCGCCGCTCGATCCGCAGGACGTGGCACATGCCCAGCGCCTGCTCAACGAGATCCACCAGCAGTTCATCCAGGTGGTGCGGCAGGGGCGTGGCCAGCGCCTGAAGGAGCAACCCGGCCTGTTCTCCGGTCTCGTCTGGAATGGCACCCGCAGTATCGAGCTGGGCCTTGCTGACGGACTCGGCAACCTCAACTACGTGGCGCGCGAGGTGGTGAAGGCGGAGGACATCGTCGATTACTCGCCGCGCGAGAGCCTGGCCGACCGGCTCGCTCGCCGCCTGGGCACTGCCTTGGGCGAGGCGATGGGGCCACCGGCGCGGCAGGGGGTGAGCCTGCGCTGAGCCCCGGCCCGCGGGCTGATCTCGCAGGCCGGCCAGTGCCCGTTCACCCGAGGGGGCCTGGAGGGTGCGGTTGCGGGAGGGGGCTCGTGGGCAGATCGACCATGTCAGGCCTGTGAACCACTCGGCATGGACGAACCCTACACCCCGATCGCCTGCGCCCTGCACGAGCGCCTCGAATTCGCCGTCTTGCGTCGCCATGCGCTGGAGCTGAGCTGGAAGGAGGCTGGCGAAATCCGACGCGCCCGGGTTCTACCGCTTGACGTCTACACGCGCGACGGGGCCGAATGGATGAGCATCCGTCTCGACGACGGGCAGGAGATGGCATTGCGGCTGGACCGCATATGCGCCTTTCGCGAGCTGCTAGGTGGTTGAGAGCGGCAGCGGGTGCGCGATCCGGTCTTGAAATCGGTCCGTATAACCCCATGTGCGAATGGGTTGTCCCACAGATTAGCGAAAGATCATGAGCGAGACCGAGAACGTCAACCAAACCCCGCCCGCCGAGGTGCCCGCACCCTCCGAGGCCGCCCAGGAAGGCGCCCAGGCCGAGCCCGCTAGCCCGAACCTGGAAGAGCTGTTGCGCCTGGCCGAGCAAAAGGCGCAGGAGAACCACGACGCCTGGCTGCGCGCCATGGCCGAGGCGGAGAACACCCGCCGGCGCGCCGCCGAGGAGATCGAAAAGGCGCGTCGCTTTGCCCTGGACCGTTTCGTCACCGAGTTGCTGAGCGTCAAGGACAGCCTCGAGGCCGCCCTGGCGGTGGGCGAGGGGGCCACACTGGAGAGCCTGAAAAGCGGTGTGGAACTCACCCTCAAGCAGCTCGTTAGCGTCTTGGAGAAAAACAACGTCAAGGAGATCAACCCGCTGGGCGAGCGCTTCGACCCCAACCTGCACCAGGCCATCGCCATGGTGCCGGGTGAGGGAGAGCCGAATACCGTGGCAAGCGTTTTGCAGAAAGGGTATCTCCTGCACGATCGGGTTCTGAGGCCGGCATTAGTCACCGTGTGCCAGGCCAAGGCTTGAACTTCCGGCAGGCAAACCCATATCGCAATCAGGATGAAACATTCACTCAAGGGATAAGGAAATGGGAAAGATCATCGGTATTGACCTGGGCACCACCAACTCCTGCGTGGCCGTCATGGAGGGCAACAAGCCCAAAGTCATCGAAAACTCGGAAGGGTCGCGCACCACACCGTCCATCGTCGCCTATACCGACGACGGCGAGATCCTGGTCGGCGCCCCGGCCAAGCGCCAGGCGGTGACCAACCCCAAGAACACGCTGTTCGCCATCAAGCGCCTGATCGGCCGCCGTTATGACGAGCCGACCGTGCAAAAGGACATCGGCCTGGTTCCCTACAAGATCGTGCGGGCCGACAACGGCGACGCCTGGGTCGAGGTGCGCGGCAAGAAGCTCGCGCCGCCGCAGATCTCGGCCGAGGTCCTCAAGAAGATGAAAAAGACGGCGGAGGACTATCTGGGCGAGCCGGTGACCGAGGCGGTGATCACCGTGCCGGCCTATTTCAACGACAGCCAGCGCCAGGCCACCAAGGACGCCGGCCGCATCGCCGGGCTGGAGGTCAAGCGCATCATCAACGAACCGACCGCGGCGGCCCTGGCCTACGGCATGGACAAGAAGCGCGGCGACCAGAAGATCGCCGTCTATGACCTGGGCGGTGGCACCTTCGACATCTCCATCATCGAGATCGCCGAGGTCGAGGGCGAGCACCAGTTCGAGGTCCTGTCCACCAACGGCGACACCTTCCTGGGCGGCGAGGACTTCGACCAGCGCCTGATCGACTACATCATCGAAGAGTTCAAGAAAGAGCAGGGGGTGGACCTGTCGAAGGACGTGCTGGCCCTGCAGCGCCTGAAAGAGGCCGCCGAGAAGGCCAAGATCGAGCTCTCGTCCACCACCCAGACCGAGATCAACCTGCCCTACATCACGGCGGATGCCTCGGGACCGAAGCACTTGGTGATGAAGATCACCCGTGCCAAGTTCGAGAGCCTGGTGGAGGACCTCATCGAGCGCACCATCGAACCCTGCCGCATCGCCATCAAGGACGCCGGCATCAAGGTCTCCGACATCGACGAGGTGATCCTGGTCGGTGGCATGACCCGCATGCCCAAGGTGCAGGACAAGGTGCGCGAGTTCTTCGGGCGTGAGCCGCGCAAAGACGTCAACCCCGACGAGGCGGTGGCCATCGGTGCGGCCATTCAGGCCGGCGTGCTGAAGGGCGAGGTGCGTGACGTCCTGCTGCTCGACGTCACGCCGCTGTCGCTGGGCATCGAGACCCTGGGCGGGGTGATGACCAAGCTGATCCCCAAGAACACCACCATCCCCACACGCGCCACGCAGATCTTCTCCACGGCCGACGACAACCAGACCGCGGTGACCATCCACGTGCTGCAGGGCGAGCGCGAGATGGCGGCGGGCAACAAGAGCCTGGGCCAGTTCAACCTGACCGACATCCCGCCGGCGCCGCGCGGCGTGCCGCAGATCGAGGTCACCTTCGACATCGACGCCAACGGCATCCTGCATGTCTCGGCCAAGGACAAGGCGACCGGCAAGGAGGCCAAGATCACCATCAAGGCCAACTCGGGGCTGACCGAGGAAGAGATCCAGCGCATGATCAAGGACGCCGAGGCGCACGCCGCCGAGGACCACAAGGCCTTCGAGCTCGCTAACGCCCGCAACCAGGCCGATGCCATGATCCACTCGGTGAACAAGTCGCTCAAGGAGTTCGGCGACAAGGTCTCCAGCGCTGACAAGGAGCGCATCGAGGCCGCGATCAAGGCCCTGGAGGAGGCGGTGCGTGGCAGCGACAAGGCCGAGATCGAAGCCAAGACCCAGGCCCTGGCCGAGGCCTCGCACAAGCTGGCCGAGCAGATGTATGCCCAGCAGGGGGCGAGCCAGCCCGGTCAGGCCGAAGGTGGCACGTCATCCAGCAAGAAATCGGATGCGGACGTGGTCGACGCCGAGTTCGAGGAAGTCAAGGACAAGTGATCGGTCCCGGCCACGGGCAAGCGCCCGTGTCGGGATGGCTGGCCGGGTTGGAGCAGGCGTCTGCGGCGCCTGTTGACCCGGCCTTTCGATTGGGACAGGCATGGCGAAACGGGATTACTACGAGGTCCTCGGTGTGCACAAAGGGGCCACCGAGGAGGAGATCAAGAAGGCCTTCCGTAAGCTGGCCATGAAGTACCACCCCGACCGCAATCCGGGGGACAAGTCGGTCGAGGAGAAATTCAAGGAGGTCAAAGAGGCCTACGACGTCCTGTCCGATCCCAACAAGCGGGCGGCCTACGATCACTACGGTCACGCGGGGGTGGACCCCAGCATGGCCGGTGCGGGCGCGGCCGGGACCGGCTTCCGCGACTTCGCCGACGCCTTCTCCGACATCTTCGGCGACATCATCGGCGCCGGTCGCGGCGGCCGCTCCCAGGTCTATCGCGGCGCCGATCTCCGCTACAACCTGGAGATCACGCTGGAGGAGGCGGCGCGCGGCACCGAGACCAAGATCCGTATTCCGGTCATGGCCGAGTGCGACGTCTGTCATGGCAGTGGCGCGAAGCCGGGCACCCAACCGATCACCTGCCCCACCTGCGGCGGCTATGGCCAGGTGCGCATGCAGCAGGGTTTCTTCTCCATCCAGCAGACCTGCCCGCGCTGCCACGGCAGCGGCCGCATCATCGCCGAGCCCTGTCCGCACTGTCACGGCGAGGGCCGGGTCAAGAAACACAAGACCCTCTCGGTGCGCATCCCAGCCGGGGTGGACGAGGGCGACCGCATCCGGCTCACCGGCGAGGGGGAGGCCGGCATCAACGGCGGCCCGCCCGGTGATCTCTACGTCATGGTGCATCTCAAGCCCCACCCGGTCTTCACCCGCGACCACGACGACCTACACTGCGAGATGCCGATCTCCTTCGTCACTGCCGCACTGGGCGGTGAGATCACCATCCCCACCCTAGACGGTCAGGCGGTGATCAAGATCCCGCCCGAGACCCAGACCGGCAAGACCTTCCGACTGCGCGGCAAGGGCATCAAGGGGGTGCGTAGCCGCGAACCGGGCGACCTGCTCTGCCACGTGGTGGTCGAGACCCCGGTCAACCTCACCGAACGGCAGAAAGCGCTTCTGCGCGAGTTCGAAGCCTGCTGCCAGGAAGGCAAACACCATCCCCGCGCCAAGAGCTTCATGGACAAGGTGAAAGAGTTCTTCGGGCAATGACACCTTGCGGCTGTGCGTGGGTGAGACTCGACCGTCGATGCCGGGTGTAGAGGTCATATGCAGATCGAAATCAAGACGCCGGAGCTGTCCGAATCCGTGCAAAGCGGCACCCTGCTCGAGTGGCGCAAGAGGGTCGGCGATCCGGTCAGGCGCGACGAGGTGCTAGCCGATTTGGAGACGGACAAGGTGGTCCTGGAGGTGACCGCCCCGGCCGATGGGGTCTTGCATGAGATCCGGGTCGAGGCCGGCGCGGAGGTGAGACCGGGTGAGGTCCTCGCCGTGGTCGTGACCGAAGTCAGGGCAGACAACCTCGTCGTGGCCGCACCCGTACAAGCCTCTGAAAATCAAGCGCAGGGTGCCGAAATGCAGCCTACTGCGTCGACGTTGCAGCCCGCTGCCGCGGTGATGCAGACCCCATCGGCGGCGGTGAGCGAAGCCACCGTGGTGCCTCCCGAATCACGGCCCTCGTCGCCGGTGGCTGGCACGCGCACCGAACGGCGCGTGCCCATGAGCCGACTGCGTCAGCGGATCGCCGAGCGGATGGTGGAGGCGCAGCACACCGCCGCCATCCTCACCACCTTCAACGAGATCGACATGCAGCCGGTGCAGACGCTACGCCGCCGCTACCAGGAGCGCTTCCAGCAGGAACACGGCGTCAAGCTGGGGCTCATGTCCTTCTTCCTCAAGGCGGCGTGCCAGGCCCTGAAGGAATTCCCAGTGGTGAATGCGAGCGTGGACGGGCGCGACATCGTCTACCACGACTATTACGACATCGGTGTGGCGGTGAGCTCCGAGCGCGGCCTGGTGGTGCCCATCCTGCGCGATGCCGACCGCCTGACCTTTGCCGAGATCGAACGGAGAATCGCCGACTTTGCCAAACGGGCGAACGCCCTGCAGCTCACCCTGGAGGAGCTGGAGGGCGGCACCTTCACCATCTCCAACGGCGGGGTCTTCGGCTCGCTGCTCTCCACCCCCATCCTGAACCCACCGCAGTCCGGGGTCCTGGGCTTGCACCGCATCCAGGATCGGCCGGTGGCGATCGAAGGGCAGGTGGTGATCCGGCCCATGATGTACGTGGCCCTGTCCTACGACCACCGCATCATCGACGGGCGCGAGGCGGTGGGCTTCCTGCGCACGGTGAAGGAGAATCTGGAGGACCCGGCGCGGCTGCTGCTGGAGCTCTGACGCCGGGTTGGGTGCGCGGCCACTCTACTTCCAGCCAGCCCAGTCGATGAAGCGTTGGGCCTTGGCCGTATTGCGCGCCAGGATGGCAGCGGGGAGGCGATCGACCTTGAAGTCGCCCATGGACTCCAGCGGCGGGTTGTTGAGCTTGACCCCAGTGACCACCGGCCACTCGTTGTTGCCGTTGGCGAAATAGGCTTGGGCCTCGTCGCTGGCCAGGTACTCCAGAAAGCGCACGGCGGCCGCCTTGTTCGGGGCGTGTTTGAGCAGGCCCCCGCCCGAGACGTTGACATGGGTGCCGAAGCCGTTCTGCTCCGGGTAGACTACACCCACCCTACGCACCACGGCCTGATCCTCCGGTTTGTTCGAGGCGAGCAGGCGGGTGTAGTAATAGTGGTTGGTGATGGCCACCTCGCATTCGCCGGCGGCCACGGCGCGGATCTGGTCAGTGTCGCCGCCCCTGGGGTCGCGCGCCAGGTTGGCGACGAGGCCACGCAGCCAGTCGGCGGTGCGGTCCTCGCCCCAGTGGTGCAGCAGCGAGGCGACCAGGGTGCGGTTGTAGACGTGCCCCCCGCTGCGCACGCAGACCTTGCCGTGGAAGCGGGGCTTGGCGAGATCGGCCCAACTGGCGATCTCCTCGGGTTTGACCCGGCTCCGGTCGTAGGCGATCACCCGCGCGCGATAGGAAAAACCGAACCAGTTGCCCTCCGGGTCGCGGAATTGCGCCGGGATGCGGCTGTTGAGCACGCGCGAGTTGACCGGTGCGAACAACCCAGCGTCGTCCGCCGCCTGCAAGCGGGCGGCATCCACCGTGATGAACACGTCGGCCGGGCTAGCGGGACCCTCCCGGCGGATGCGCTCGAATAGTTCGTCCTCCTTGCCCTCGATGCGGTTGATGCGAATGCCGGTCTGGCGCGTGAAGTTGGCATAGAGCGCGTCGTCGGTCTGATAGTGGCGCGCGGTATAGAGGTTGAGCACCTGGGCCGCGGCCGAGGTGAGCGCGTTGAGGCCCAGAACTGTTGCGGCGATGGCTAAGCGTTTGAGAATGATGAACATCTGCGTCTTTCCTTTCTCTGCCGTTGGCTTTGGGATGATCTGCTGGCTCGGAAGATCCAGGCATCGGGCACAAACAGTAACAAATATGAGAACAATTATCAATTATAATTCGGAAATTCTCGCCTGACTGTCCGAAGACGATGAACCAATTGCGGGTCGCCACCGACCCGGGGCGCCGGCGGCCGGTTCGGTCGGTCAGGGCTGGATACGGTCGAAACGCATCAAAGTGTTGAGGATGCCCTCGAACACGGCGTCGTACCCGACCTCGTGGTCGCGCTGCCAGAACTGGAAGCCGGGTTGGGCCTCGGGTTGGACCTCGACGAAGCGCAGCTTGGGGGTGTCGAGGTGCACCTGCATGGAGACCCGCATGGGGTAGAAGCCGTCCAGGAACCGCCGCATGTAAGGGCCGTTGGCGAGGACATAGCGGTTGTCGCCTGCCGGCCAGAGGGCGCGGGTTTCGGCCTCGATGCATAGCACGGCGTTGCGCTGCACGTCGCGCAGCTGCACCGTGTGCGTCTCCGCCCAGGATTGGCCGATGTTCTCGGCGCGCGTCACGCGCAGGTTGCGCACCCGCCCCTCGCGGTAGGTCACCTGCACGTCTGGCATGGGGTCAAGATTCTCATGGCACTGGTTCAGTCGAACCCAGCCGTCCTCGAGACTGCTGTCGGTGATGGTGATGCGGTTGACGTGCCGGTGGATGGGGCGGGCGGGCGGTTCGGCCAGGAAGCGAAGCGCCCCCTCGTTGACCTCGGCGGCGCTCTTGAACAGCAGCGCATCCTCGTCGACCGCAGGCTCGGCGGAGACCTGCAGTGCGTGGAACGTAGACAGGAACAGCAGCAACAGACGGCGCAGGCGCAGCATGGGTATCGGCCTCTTCAGGCAAGCCCGGTCGCAACGCTGTCTGCGGCCGGGCGGATCGTCAACGCAACCCCGGCAGGATGCGCCGGGCACCATCGAAGCGTCGGGCCCAATAGCTGGAGCGCATGTCGGAGACGGTGACGCGCCGGTCACGCCGGCTGCTCGCATGCACGAACTGACCGTCGCCCTTGTAGATGCCGACATGGGAGAATGGACGCCCGAGCGTGTTGAAGAAGACCAGATCGCCGGGCTGGAGTTCACTGCGCGCAACGGGCTCGCCGCGCTGGCTGATCTCGCGCGCATTGTGTGGCAGCTCGATGTCGTGCGTCTGTTTGTAAACGTGGCGCACCAGCCCGCTGCAGTCGAGGCCGGTGTCTGGGCGGCGACCGCCCATGCGGTAGGGCGTGCCCACCAGGTTGAGGGCTTCGAGCAGGGGCCGGCTCACGGCATCGAGCGAATCCTGTAAACCTTCTTCGGCACGGGCGTGGGAAACAGACAACTGTGTCAGTAGCAATAGGATGAGGAATGTGGTGGCCCGCATTGTGCTGGGGTGATCACGTGAAGCGTCGAATTAAGCCACCACTCCAGCGGTGTTGTCTACTATGAAGTATGGTAATTACTGTCATGTCCCAGATGATTGTGAGGTCGCTTCTGGAACAAGTCCGGTCTTCGCCGATACCATTCCTTCATGGCCTGC
>JBKBRS010000047.1:0-13659 GCA_046292095.1 Thiobacillaceae bacterium | reverse complement strand
GCCATGGTGCCCATGAACTTGTTGCGCGGCAAACCCAAGGCCGACTATCTCAACACCGGTCAGTGGTCGAAAAAGGCGATCAAGGAGGCGAAGAAGTACTGCACGGTCAACGTGGTGGCCTCCAGCGAGGACCGCAACTTCAGCTATGCGCCGGCCCAGTCCGAGTGGAAGCTCGACCCCAACGCGGCCTATGTGCACTACACGCCGAACGAGACCATCGGCGGCGTGGAGATCTTCTGGACGCCGGAGACGGGCGACGTGCCATTGGTCGCCGACATGTCCTCCACCATCCTGTCTCGGCCCATCGACGTGTCGAAATACGGCCTGATCTATGCCGGGGCGCAGAAGAACATCGGCCCGGCCGGGGTGACCGTGGTGATCGTGCGCGAGGACCTCATCGGCCAGCCGCTCGCCGGCACGCCGACCATGTTCGACTACAAGGTGCACGCCGACAACGAGTCGATGTACAACACCCCGCCCACCTTCGCCATTTACATCGCTGGCCTCGTGTTCAAGTGGCTCAAGGACAAGGGGGGACTCACGGCGATGGAGCGCATCAACATCGCCAAGGCGCAACTCCTATACGATTATCTCGACTCGACCGAGTTCTACCGCTCGCCGGTGGCGCGCGAGAACCGCTCGCGCATGAATGTGCCCTTCACGCTCAAGGACCCGGCCTTGGACGAGGAATTTCTCAAGGGGGCCAAGGCCCGCGGGCTTCTGCAACTCAAGGGGCACCGTTCGGTCGGCGGCATGCGCGCCTCGATCTACAACGCCATGCCCATCGAGGGGGTGCAGGCCTTGGTGGAGTACATGAAGGAATTTGAGAAGACCCATGGCTAAGTCCTTCAAAATACTCACCCTCAACAAGATCTCCGCGCGCGGGCTGTCGCGTCTGCCCGGGCATTATGTGGTCGGCGAAGCGGTCGAGGCGCCCGATGCCATCCTCGTGCGCTCGGCCAACATGCACGAGATGGACATCCCGGCCAGTGTGCAGGCCATCGGACGCGCCGGCGCCGGCACCAACAACATCCCGGTCAAGGCCATGAGCGCGCGCGGCGTGCCGGTGTTCAACGCCCCGGGGGCGAATGCCAACGCGGTCAAGGAGCTGGTCATCGCCGGCATGCTGATCGGCGCGCGCAACCTGGGCGGCGCCATCGAATTCGTCAAGGGCCTCGAAGGCACGGACGAGGAGTTGCACAGGAAGACCGAGGCCGGCAAGAAGCGCTTCGTCGGCCGTGAGCTGCCGGGCCGCACCCTGGGGGTCATCGGCCTAGGCGCCATCGGCTCGCTGGTGGCCGACGCCGCCATCAAGCTCGGCATGCTGGTCATCGGTTTCGACCCCGGCATCACGGTGGAGGCGGCCTGGCGTCTGCCGCGCGAGGTGCGCAAAGCGGAGAGCATCGAGCAGCTCATCCGTGAGTCGGAATTCATCACCCTGCATGTGCCGCTCATCGAGGCCACCCGCAACCTGATCAACACCCAGCGGGTGGCGCTGATGAAGGGCGGGGTGATCTTGCTCAACTTCGCCCGCGAGGGGGTGGTGGACAATGCCGCGGTGCTGGCGGGGCTCAAAGACGGCAAGCTACACGCCTATGTCTGCGACTTCCCGGCCAACGCCCTGAAGGGGCATGACAACGTGGTCTGCCTGCCGCACCTAGGCGCCTCCACCGAGGAGGCCGAGGAGAACTGCGCCGTCATGGTGGCCGAGCAGGTCTCGGACTATCTGGAAAACGGCAACATCCTCAATTCGGTCAACTTCCCCGATGTGAGCATGCCGCGGGAGAGCCCCTTCCGCCTGGCGATCGCCAACGCCAACGTACCCAACATGGTCGGGCAGATCTCCACCGCCCTGGCCGATGCCGGGCTCAATATCCACAACATGGTCAACAAATCCAAGGGCGACATGGCCTACACCCTGGTCGACGTGGACAGCCCCGTGCCCGAGGCGCTGCTCGCACAGATCGGCAGGATCGAAGGGGTGCTCAGGGTGCGCTACCTCCCAGTGGAGGACTGAGTTCCCGATGGACGGCGAAATCGCCCGGCTGCGGCAGCGCATCGACGCCATCGACGACCGCATCCTCGATCTGGTGAGCGAGCGCGCGCGGCTGGCGCAGGAAATCGGCCACCTCAAGAATGGCAGCGCCTACCGGCCGGAGCGCGAGGCCCAAGTCGTGCGGCGGCTGCTGGCGGCCAACCCCGGGCCGCTGCCGGCCGAGGTGGTGGAACGTCTCTATCGCGAGCTGATGAGCGCCTGCCGCGCCCTGGAGCAGCCGCTCAGCGTCGCCTATCTGGGACCGCCGGGTACCTTCTCCGAGGCGGCGACCATCAAGCAGTTCGGCCATGCCGTGCAGACAGTGCCGCTCGCCTCGATCGACGAGGTCTTCCACATGCTGGAACGCGACGGGGTGCAGTTCGGTGTGGTGCCAGTGGAGAATTCCACCGAGGGGGCGGTCAACCGCACCCTCGACCTGCTGCTCACCAGCCCGCTAAAGATCTGCGGCGAGATCCTGCTGCGAGTGCGCCAGCACCTGCTGCGACAGGTCGAGGGGTTTGAGGGCATCCAGGTGGTCTATTCGCACGCCCAGTCCCTGGCCCAGTGTCACGAGTGGCTCAATCAAAACCTGCCACAGGCCACCCGTATCCGCGTGGCCAGCAACGGCGAGGCGGCGCGCATGGCGGCGCAGGCGCCCAACGCGGCGGCCGTGGCCGGCGAGCTCGCCGCCGAGCGCTACGGTCTCAAAATCGTCGCCCGCGACATCGAGGACGAGCCCAACAACACCACCCGCTTCCTGGTCCTGAGCCGGCGCGATGCCGACCCCTCTGGCCAGGACAAGACCTCGCTCGCCCTGTCCACCAAGAACAAGCCCGGCACCCTGCTCACCCTGCTCACCCCCTTCGCCCGCAACGGCATCAGCCTGACCAAGCTGGAGTCGCGGCCGATGCGCAACGGCCTATGGGAGTACGTCTTCTTCATCGACATCGAGGGCCACCGGCTCGATCCCCGCGTCAAGGCCACCCTCGCCGAGGTGGAGCCGCATACGACACTGCTCAAGGTGCTGGGCTCCTATCCGGTGGCCAGCAACTGATCATGCCAATCCCCGCGCACATCCCGGCCCACATCCGGGCCCTCGCCGCCTACCAACCGGGCAAGCCCATCTCCGAACTAGCGCGCGAGATGGGGCTGGCCGAAGACGAGATCATCAAGCTCGCCTCCAACGAAAACCCGCTGGGGGCCAGCCCCAAGGCCTTGGCCGCGGTTAGGCGATGTCTTGGCGAGATCGCCCTCTATCCGGACGGCAACGGCTTTGCCCTCAAGACGGCGCTGGCGCGTCATCTGGGTGTGGACATTGCGCAGATCGTGCTTGGCAACGGCTCCAACGACGTGCTGGAGCTCGCCGCGCGCCTGCTGCTCGGCCCTGGCCGCTCCGCGGTCTATGCCCAGCACGCCTTCGCGGTCTATCCCCTTGCCACCCAGGCCTGCGGCGCGCGCGCAATCGAGGTGCCGGCGCGCGACTATGGCCATGACCTCGAGGCCATGTTGCAGGCGATCGCCCCTGACACACGGCTGGTATTCATCGCCAACCCCAACAACCCCACCGGCACGCTGCTCGCGCCGGACGCCCTCTACGCCTTCCTGCGGCGGGTGTCGCCCGAGGTGGCGGTGGTGCTGGACGAGGCCTATGTCGAGTATATCGAGCCGGCACAGCGCTCCCCCAGCATCGAGTGGCTCACTGAATTTTCCAACCTCATCGTCACCCGCACCTTTTCCAAGGCCTATGGCCTGGCGGGGCTGCGCGTCGGCTACGCGCTGGCCAATGCCGAGCTGGCGGACCTCATGAACCGACTGCGTCAACCCTTCAATGTCAACTGCCTAGCCCTGGCTGCGGCCGAGGCCGCCCTCGACGATGCGGCCTTCATCGCCGAGGCGAAGCGGGTGAACGATGCAGGGCTGGCCCAACTCACCGAAGGATTCCGCCGTCTCGGACTGGATTTCATCCCCTCTGCCGGTAATTTCGTCTGCGTTCGAGTGGGGCCGGCGCAGGCCGTGTTCCAGGCGTTGCTGCGCAAGGGGATCATCTTGCGGCCGGTGGCCAACTATGGGCTGCCGGAACATCTGCGCGTGTCGGTCGGCACCGAGGCGCAGAATGCCCGCTTCCTCACCGCCCTAGCCGAGGTCATGAAGGCGTGATCCGGCGGCTGGCCATCATCGGTGTCGGCCTGATCGGTGGGTCGCTGGCGCTCGCGCTCAAGCGCACCGGCCTGGTCGAACAGGTGGTCGGCGCCGGGCGCGGGCAGGCCAACCTGGCGTTGGCGCTGGCCAACGGGGTGATCGACGCCCTGGCCGAGTCGCCCGAGGCCGCCGTTGCCGGGGCGGACGTGGTCGTGCTGGCCGTGCCGGTCGGCGGCATGCCCGCCCTCATGGCGCGCATCGCGCCGGTGATGCACGACGACATGGTCCTCACCGACGTCGGCAGCACCAAGCAGGGCGTGGTGGCGGCGGCGCGCAACTGGCTCGGCGCGCGTGTGGGTCAGTTCGTGCCGGCCCACCCCATCGCCGGTGCCGAGGCGAGCGGGGTGGCGGCGGCGCATGCCGACCTGTTCCGCGGCAAGGACGTAATCCTCACGCCCCTGCCGGAGAACACCGACACCGCGGTGGCGCGCGTGCGGGCCCTCTGGCAGGGCTGTGGCGCCCACGTCGAGGTCATGACCCCGCTCGATCACGACCGCGTCTTCGCCGCCGTCAGCCACCTGCCGCACCTGGCCGCCTTCGCCCTGATGGATGAGCTGGCCAACCGTGAAAACAGCGCCCTCTACTTCCGCCACGCCGGCCCCGGCTTCCGCGACTTCACCCGCATCGCCGGCAGCCACCCGGAGATGTGGCGCGACATCGCGCTCGCCAACCGCGAGCCGCTCGTGGCCGAGCTCGATGCCTACATCGTCCGCCTCGCCCGCATCCGCGACCTCGTCGCGGCCGGCGATGGCGATGCCCTGATGACCATCCTGAACCGCGCCAGCCAGGCGCGCCAGCAGTGGGCCCAGGGCAAGCTCAAAACCCCACGGTGACCGTTCATGGCCGATATGCCGCCCCCGCTCATGAAAACGCTCGTGCCAGCCATGAACGTTTCCCTCTCCCCCAGCCCCTCCCCCGCATGCGGGGGAGGGGAGCGTCATGAGCCGCTTGCGCGACTTTCACGGTAAGTACATGGACAGCCTCGATCTAGCCTCCGCCCGTGCCGCCCGCGGCAGCGTGCGTCTGCCCGGCTCCAAGAGCATCTCCAACCGTGTCCTCCTGCTCTCCGCCCTGGCCAAGGGGGTGACGGAGGTAAAGGCCTTGCTCGACTCGGACGACACCCGTGTCATGCTGGAATCGCTCCGACGGCTTGGGGTCGTTTGGGAGCGGCACGGGACGAGGGACGACTACCGGGTCGTCGGCACTGGCGGTCCCTTCCCGGTCAAGCAAGCGGAACTCTTCCTGGGCAACGCCGGTACCGCCTTTCGCAGCCTCACCGCCGCCTGTGCCCTGGCCGGCGGCCACTACACCCTCACCGGTGTGCCACGCATGCACGAGCGCCCCATCGGCGACCTGGTCGATGCGCTGCGGCAGCTCGGCGCCCGCATCGATTATCTGGGCCAGCCCGGTTTTCCGCCGCTCATGATCCGCCCGGCGGAGCCGCTCGCCACCCCCGAGGTCACGGTGCGCGGCAACGTCTCCAGCCAGTATCTGACGGGCCTGCTCCTCGCCGCCCCACTATTGGGCAGGCCAGTGACCATCCGCGTGGACGGCGAGCTCATCTCTAAACCCTATATCGAGATCACGCTCAACCTCATGCGCCGCTACGGGGTGACGGTCCACCGCCAGGATTGGGCGGTGTTCAACGTCCCACAGGCGGTCTATCGCAGCCCGGGTGTGATCCAGGTCGAGGCCGATGCCTCCTCGGCCTCCTATTTCCTCGCCGCCGGCGTGATCGGCGGCGGTCCGGTGCGCGTCGAAGGGGTGGGACGCGACAGCATCCAGGGCGACGTGCGCTTCGCCGAGGCCCTGACCGCGATGGGCGGTCGCGTGACGATGGGCGAGGACTGGATCGAGGCCGCGGCCCCTGCCTCGGGCCGGCTGCGCGCCATCGACCTCGACTGCAACCACATCCCCGATGCCGCCATGACGCTGGCGGTGCTCGCCCTGTTTGCCGAAGGCACCACAACGCTGCGTAACATCGCCAGTTGGCGGGTCAAGGAGACCGACCGCATCGCCGCCATGGCCAAGGAGCTGAGGAAGCTCGGGGCCACGGTGGAGGAGGGGGCCGATTTCCTCCGCATCACCCCCCCTCACCCCTCACGCCTCACCCCTCACGCCAGCATCGACACCTACGACGACCACCGCATGGCCATGTGTTTCTCTCTCGCCTGTCTGGGCGGGGTGCCCATCCGCATCAACGAGCCGAAGTGCGTCAACAAGACCTTTCCCGGCTACTGGGACGCCTTCGCCGCCATCGTCCAGCGATGAGCAGCACCGCCATTCCCGTGATCGCCATCGACGGGCCGTCCGCCTCCGGCAAGGGCACGGTGGCCGCCCGGGTGGCGCAGGCGCTCGGTTTCCACTATCTGGACAGCGGCGCGCTCTACCGGGCGCTTGCCCACGCCGCCGACCGCGCCGGCATCGCCCTGGACGACGAGCCCGGCCTGGTAGCCCTGGCCCAGCGCCTGGACCTGCGTTTCGAGGGGGGCGAGATCTATCTGGATGGCGTACCCGCCGGCGACGCGGTGCGCAGCGAAGAGGCCGGCCGCGCCGCCTCGCGTATCGCTACCCTGCCGGCCGTGCGTACCACCCTGCTCGCCCGCCAGCGGGCGTTTCGCCGGCCGCCCGGCCTGGTCACCGACGGCCGCGACATGGGGACGGTGGTCTTCCCGGACGCCCGGCTCAAGGTCTATCTCGAGGCGAGCGTCGAGGAGCGCGCCCATCGGCGTTATAACCAGTTGATCGAAAAAGGAATCGATGCTAGTCTTCAACAGATTCTGCAGGACCTGAGTGAACGCGATGCGCGCGATGCGAACCGCGCCGCGGCCCCCCTGCAGAGGGCGGCCGACGCCAGACTTCTCGACACCACCGGCATGAGCATCGAAGAGGCCGTGCAGACGGTGTTGCAGTGGTTCGGCGAGAGCCTGCCTCAGTGAGCCCCGAAGGTCATGCCTTCGGTTTTTTGTTTTGAACCAACCGAGCCCGCCTCTACCCGAGCGGATTCATCAACCAGGCCTTTTCATGTCCACTGCAACCGCTACCCCTACCGCTGACAAGCAAGAGAGTTTCGCCGAGCTGTTCGAGGAGAGCATCTCGCGCCAGGAGATGCGCACCGGAGAGATCATCACCGCCGAGGTGGTCGCCATCGACGACAACTTCGTCACCGTCAATGCCGGGCTCAAGTCCGAGAGCCTGATCCCGGTCGAGGAATTCAAGAACGACCGCGGCGAGCTCGAGGTCAAGGTGGGGGACTTCGTCTCCGTGGCGATCGAGGCCCTGGAGGACGGCTACGGCACCACCCGCCTGTCGCGTGACCGTGCCCGTCGGCTCGCTGCCTGGATGGACCTCGAGGCGGCCATGGAAGAGGGCCGCGTGGTCAAGGGTGTGATCCAGGGCAAGGTCAAGGGTGGGCTCACCGTCATGTGCAACGGCATCCGCGCCTTCCTGCCGGGCTCGCTGGTGGACATTCGGCCGGTGAAGGACACCACCCCCTACGAGGGCAAGGAGGCCGAGTTCAAGGTCATCAAGCTCGACCGCAAGCGCAACAACGTGGTGGTCTCGCGCAAGGCCGTGCTGGAGGAGAGCATGGGCGCCGAGCGCGAGGCCCTGCTGGCCAGCCTGAAGGAGGGCGCCATCGTCAAGGGCGTGGTCAAGAACATCACCGACTACGGCGCCTTCGTTGACCTGGGCGGCATCGACGGCCTGCTGCACATCACCGACCTCGCCTGGCGGCGCGTCAAGCACCCCAGCGAGGTGGTCAACGTCGGTGACGAGGTCACCGCCGTGGTGCTGAAGTTCGACCAGGAGAAAAACCGCGTCTCCCTCGGCCTCAAGCAGCTCGGCGAGGACCCCTGGATCGGCATCTCCCGCCGCTACCCGCCGGGCACCCGCATGTTCGGCCGCGTGGCCAACCTCACCGACTACGGCGCCTTCGTCGAGATCGAGCCGGGCATCGAGGGCCTGGTGCACGTCTCCGAGATGGACTGGACCAACAAGAACGTCAACCCCGCCAAGATCGTGCAGCTGGGCGACGAGGTCGAGGTCATGGTGCTGGAGATCGACGAGGAGCGTCGCCGCATCTCCCTGGGCATGAAGCAGTGCAAGCCCAACCCGTGGGAAGACTTCGCCATGAACTACAAGAAGGGCGACAAGGTCCGGGGTCAGATCAAGTCGATCACCGATTTCGGCATCTTCATCGGGCTGCCCGGCGGCATCGACGGTCTGGTGCACCTGTCCGACCTGTCCTGGAGCAAGCCGGGCGAAGAGGCCCTGCGCGACTTCAAGAAGGGCGACGAGGTCGAGACCGTCGTCCTGGCCATCGATGTCGAGAAGGAGCGCATCTCGCTGGGCATCAAGCAGCTCGAGGGCGATCCCTTCAACAGCTTCATCGCCACCCACGACAAGGGCAGCATCGTCAAGGGCACGGTCAAGTCGCTCGATGCCAAGGGTGCGGTGATCCAGCTCACCGACGAGGTGGACGGCTATCTGCGCGCCTCAGAAGTGTCACGCGACCGGGTCGAGGACATCCGCACCCATTTGAAGGAGGGCGATACGGTCGAGGCGATGATCATCAACATCGACCGCAAGAACCGTCAGATCAACCTCTCGATCAAGGCCAAGGATGCCGCCGAGCAGGCCAGCGCGTTGCAAAAGCTGGCGGCGGAACAGTCCACCGGCACGACCAACCTGGGGGCGCTTCTCAAGGCCAAGCTCGACAACAAGAACGCCGAGTCCTGATCCGAAAGCGCGATGACGAAGTCGGAGCTGATCGCCCGGCTGGCGGTGCGTCATCCCCATCTGGTCGCGGCGGATGCCGAGCTGGCGGTCAAGACCATACTGGATGCGATGACCCAGAGCCTGGTCGAGGGCAAACGCATCGAGATCCGCGGGTTCGGGAGTTTCAGTCTCAACTTCCGCCCCCCGCGCATGGGGCGCAACCCCAAGACCGGCGAGAAGGTCTACGTGGCGGGCAAATATGTCCCGCACTTCAAGGCGGGCAAGGCGTTGCGCGACCGCGTGGATTACAAGGACCGCTGATGTCAGCTCGGGCAAGTCAACGATCGGCGCCCTGCAAAGGCGCCGATTTTGTTTGCGGCTGATCGATGGAGCTCGAGGCCTGGCACCTGCTCGTCCTGCCGCTGTTCTTCGCCCTGGGCTGGCTCGCGGCCCGGGTGGACATCCGGCACGTCATGCGCGAGTCGCGCGCCGTACCCGCCTCCTATTACAAGGGGCTCAATTTCCTGCTCAACGAGCAACCCGACAAGGCCATCGAGGCCTTCGTCGAGGTGGCCCGCCTCGATCCGGACACCCTAGAGTTACACTACGCCCTGGGAGCGCTTTTCCGCCGCCGCGGCGAGCTCGACCGCGCCATCCGCATTCACCAGAACCTGGTCGATCGCAGCGACCTCAACCAGCGCGAGCGGGAAAAGGCCCTCTACGAGCTGGGGCAGGACTTCCTCAAGGCGGGCCTGCTCGACCGGGCCGAGACGATCTTCAAAAACCTGGAATCCGGCACCCGCGCCATCGACGCGCTGAGTCACCTGCTCGACATCTACGTCCTGGAGAAGGAATGGGAACAGGCCATCGCCACCGCCCGCCGCCTGGAAAAGCTCGGCTGTCCCTCGCGCTTTGCCGAGATCGCCCACTACCACTGCGAGCTGGCGCTCGATGCCCTGCTCGATCAGGACACGGAACGCGCCCGCGCCCAGCTCGAGCAGGCCCGCGCCGCCAACCGCAAATCGGCGCGCGCCGTGCAGCTCCGCGGCGACCTGGAGGCGCAGCTGGGATACACCGAGCGGGCGATCGCCGCCTGGCGTGAGATGGAGACGGTCAACCCCGCCTACCTGCCCATCGTCGCCGACCATATCTTCCAGGCCTACAGGCAGCTTGGCCGGGCCGGGGAGGGAATCGCCCTGCTCAAGGGCTACATGGCCCGCCAAGCCAGCGCCGATTTGTTTCAGACCCTGTTCCTGGCCGTGCAGGCCACCCACGGCTGGTCCGCCGCGCGCGAGATCGCGGCCGAGGCCTTGCGCACCCACCCCAGCCTGCGCATCCTCGATGCCTACCTGCAGGCCGTCAACGCCGAATCGGCGCCGGCCGGCATCGAGGCGCAACTGGCCCAGGACCTGGTGCACAGACACGCTACGGCCACGGCCTATTACCAGTGCCGCGAGTGTGGCTTCAAGGCACATCAGTTCTACTGGCAATGCCCGGCCTGCGCCCGCTGGGAGAGCATACCGCCGGAGCGCATCGAACATGCCTGATCCACGCCTCATCGTCGCCCTCGACTACCCCGACGCCGCGCCGGCATTGGCGCTCGCTGAGCGGCTCGATCCGAGGAGAGCCCGCCTCAAGGTGGGCAAGGAGCTCTTCGTCACCGCCGGCCCGGACCTGGTCCGCACGCTTACCGCCCGTGGCCATCAGGTCTTCCTCGATCTCAAGTTCCACGACATCCCCAACACAGTCGCCGCTGCCTGCCGCGCGGCCGCGCGTCTTGGGGTGTGGATGCTCAACGTGCACGCCAGCGGGGGGATTAAGATGATGCAGGCGGCACGGGCCGCCTTGGAGGGGCTGCCGACGCGGCCACGCCTGGTCGCCGTCACCGTGCTGACCAGCCTCGGCCGCGAGGACCTCGCCCAGGTCGGCTTGGACATCGAGCCGGAGGCACAGGTGCTGCGGCTTGCCCGGCTGGCGCAGGCGGCAGGGCTGGACGGCGTTGTGTGTTCGGCGCGCGAGGCGCCTCTGCTCAGGCGCGAGCTGGGCTCCGACTTCCTGCTGGTGACCCCGGGGGTACGTCCCGCTGGCAGCCCAACCGAGGACCAGCAGCGGGTGTTGACACCTGCTCAAGCCCTTCAGGCAGGTGCCGATTACCTGGTGGTGGGGCGTCCCATCACCCAGGCGCCCGACCCTGTTGCCGCCCTGCAACGCATCCATGATGAAATTCGACTCGCTTTGGGAGAAAACGCATGAGAATCACCGTGATCGGCACCGGCTATGTGGGCCTCGTCACCGGCACCTGTTTGGCAGAGGTGGGCAACGAGGTCATGTGTCTGGACGTGGATGCGCGCAAGATCGACATCCTGCGATCCGGCGGCATCCCCATCTACGAGCCGGGCCTGGAGGACATGGTCAAGCGCAACAGCGCCGCTGGCCGCCTGTTCTTCACCACCGATGTCGAGGCGTCGGTGCACTTCGGCGACATCCAGTTCATCGCCGTGGGCACACCGCCGGACGAGGACGGCTCGGCCGACCTGCAGTACGTGCTCGAGGCCGCCCGCAACATCGCCCGGTACATGACCGGCTTCAAGCTGGTGGTGGACAAGTCCACCGTGCCCGTGGGCACTGCCGACAAGGTCAAGACCGTCATCCGCGAGGAACTGCAAAGACGCGGCGTCGAGATCGATTTCTGCGTGGCCTCCAACCCCGAGTTCCTGAAGGAGGGCGCCGCGGTGGAGGACTTCATGAAGCCCGACCGCATCGTCATCGGCACCGAGAGCGAGCGCGCCACCCAGATACTGCGGCAACTCTACGCCCCCTTCCAGCGCAACCACGACCGGCTGGTGGTGATGGACGTGCGCTCGGCGGAGCTCACCAAATATGCCGCCAATGCCATGCTGGCCACGCGCATCTCTTTCATGAACGAGCTGGCGCTGCTGGCCGAGAAGCTGGGCGCCGACATCGAGCAGGTGCGCCACGGCATCGGCTCCGACCCGCGCATAGGCTATCACTTCCTCTATGCCGGTTGCGGCTATGGCGGGTCCTGCTTTCCCAAGGACGTGCAGGCCCTGCGTCGCACCGCCCAGGAAGCGGGCGTGCCGCTGCGCGTGCTCGACGCAGTGGAGGCGGCCAACGATCGCCAAAAGCAGGTGCTGCTCGACAAGATCGTCGGTCGCTACGGCGAGGACCTCAAGGGTCGGCGCTTCGCCATCTGGGGGCTGGCCTTCAAACCCAACACCGATGACATGCGCGAGGCCCCCAGCCGCACGGTGCTCCAGGGCCTTTGGCAGCGTGGGGCGACGGTATCGGCCTACGACCCGGCGGCCATGGAAGAGACCCGCCGCATCTACGGCGAACGCGCCGACCTGCAGCTCGTCGACAGCCCGATGGACGCCTTGAAGGGGGCCGATGCCCTGATCATCGTCACCGAATGGAAGGTCTTCCGCAGCCCCAACTTCGACACCATGAAGAATCTCCTCAAGGCGCCGGTGATCTTCGACGGCCGCAACCTCTACGATCCCGGGGCCATGCGCGCGGCGGGGTTTGCCTACTATCCCATCGGCCGGCCGCTGGCAAAGTAAGGGTAAGGCGTGATGAGCGAGGACTATCGGACCCTCGAGGACTACGTCGGCAACACCCCGCTGGTGCGTCTGCGGCGGCTGCCGGGCACGACCACCAACGTCATCCTCGCCAAGCTGGAGGGCAACAACCCGGCTGGTTCGGTCAAAGACCGGCCGGCCCTGTCCATGATCACCCGTGCCGAGGCGCGCGGCGAGATCAAGCCGGGTGACACCCTGATCGAGGCCACCAGCGGCAACACGGGTATCGCTCTGGCCATGGCCGCCGCCATCCGCGGCTACCGCATGGTGCTGATCATGCCCGAGCACCTTTCGGTGGAACGTCGCCAAACCATGCGCGCCTTTGGCGCCGAGATCATCCTCACCCCCAAGGCGGGCGGCATGGAAGCCGCGCGCGACCTCGCCGAACAGATGGCGCGCGAGGGCAGGGGGGTGATGCTCGACCAGTTCTCCAACCCCGACAATCCCATGGCCCATTACCTCGGCACCGGTCCCGAGATCTGGCGCGACACCGGTGGGCGCATCACCCACCTCGTCTCCAGCATGGGCACCACCGGCACCATCATGGGTTGCTCGCGCTACCTGAAAGAGCAAAACCCGCAGGTGCAGATCATTGGCGTGCAACCGCAGGAAGGCGCGCAGATCCCAGGCATCCGCAAGTGGCCCGCCGAATACCTCCCCAAGATCTGCGACTTCAGCCGCATCGACCGCATGATTTACGTGAGCCAAGCCGATGCCGAAGAGACGACGCGCCGGCTCGCCCGCGAGGAAGGCATCTTCGCCGGCATCTCCTCCGGCGGCGCCCTGTGGGCGGCCCTGCAGGTCAGCCGCGAGGTGCAGGATGCGGTCATCGTCACCATCGTCTGCGACCGCGGCGACCGTTATCTCTCCACGGGCGTGTTCCCGGCCTGAAGCCCTGGCCACGACGCATGACCCGAGGCCACAGACACAGATCATGGCTTTATCGGGGCTATCGGCGGAGCATCTTCGATAACTGTGAAATGGTAAGCATAGGCTCTGCCCGATGAATGATCCGATGGCAGTTCGAGCATGTCATGTCCCGGATGATTGTGAGGTCGCTTCTGGAACAAGTCCGGTCTTCGCCGATACCATTCCTTCATGGCCTGC
>JBKBRS010000046.1:0-14389 GCA_046292095.1 Thiobacillaceae bacterium | reverse complement strand
AGCAGGGCCTCGTCGCGGAACTCGAGCTCCACGCCCTCCATCTGGAAGAGCTTCTGGAACTGCTTGGTCAGGGCGTTCTTCGGCTCGGTCAGGATCTGCACCAGGGCCTTCTCGTCGAGCTCCTCCAGGGTGGCGATGACCGGCAGCCGGCCGACGAACTCGGGGATGAGGCCATACTTGATGAGATCCTCCGGCTCCACCATACGGAAGATCTCGCCCAGGTCCTTGCGGTTGTCCTTGCTCTTGACCTCGGCGCCGAAGCCGATGCCGGACTTCTCGGTCCGGTTGCGGATCACCCGCTCCAGTCCGCTGAAGGCCCCGCCGCAGATGAACAGGATATTGGTGGTGTCGACCTGGATGTATTCCTGGTTCGGGTGCTTGCGCCCGCCCTGCGGGGGCACCGAGGCGACGGTACCCTCGATGAGCTTCAACAACGCCTGCTGCACCCCCTCGCCGGAGACGTCGCGGGTGATCGAGGGGTTGTCCGACTTGCGCGAGATCTTGTCGATCTCGTCGATGTAGACGATGCCGGTCTGCGCCTTCTGCACGTCGTAGTCACACTTCTGCAGCAGCTTCTGGATGATGTTTTCGACGTCCTCGCCGACGTAACCGGCCTCGGTCAAGGTAGTGGCATCGGCGATCACGAAGGGGACGTTGAGCAGACGCGCCAGGGTCTGAGCGAGCAGGGTCTTGCCCGAACCGGTCGGGCCGATCAGCAGGATGTTGCTCTTGGCCAGCTCGACATCGTCGTTCTGCTGGCCGCTGGGCTGGCGCAGACGCTTGTAGTGGTTGTAGACGGCGACCGACAGGGCCCGCTTGGCGAGGTCCTGGCCGATGACGTACTGGTCCAGGACCTGGCAGATCTCCTTCGGCGTGGGCAGGTGTTCGCCCTCGCCCTTGCCGTCCTTACTGCTCGTCACCTCCTCGCGGATGATGTCGTTGCAGAGATCGACACACTCGTCGCAGATGAATACCGACGGCCCGGCGATCAGCTTGCGCACCTCGTGCTGGCTCTTGCCGCAAAAGGAACAATAGAGGAGCTTCTCGTTGCCAGATCTGTCAGCCATTGCGTCCGTCCAAATACCTGAATATTTCAGTCAAGTTTACGCACCTTCGCCGCGTTTGGCCAGTACCTTGTCGACCAGGCCATATTCCACCGCGGCCTCCGCCCCCATGAAGAAGTCCCGGTCGGTGTCGCGCTCGATGACCTCCAGCGGCTGTCCGGTGTGCTGCGACAGCAGGGCGTTCAGGCGGCTGCGCAGATAGAGGATCTCCTTGGCGTGGATCTCGATGTCCGAGGCCTGGCCCTGGAAGCCGCCCATGGGTTGATGGATCATGACGCGGGAGTTGGGTAGCGCATAGCGCTTGCCCTTGGCGCCCGCGGCGAGGAGAAAGGCCCCCATGCTGGCGGCCTGGCCGATGCACAGGGTGGAGACGTCTGGCTTGATGAACTGCATGGTGTCGTAGATGCCCATGCCCGCGGTGACCGAACCGCCCGGCGAGTTGATGTAGAGGAAGATGTCCTTGTCGGGGTTCTCCGACTCCAGGAACAGGAGCTGGGCCACCACCAGGTTGGCCGTGGCGTCGTTCACCGGGCCGACCAGGAAGACCACACGCTCCTTGAGCAGGCGCGAATAGATATCGAAGGCGCGCTCGCCACGCCCGCTTTGTTCGATGACGATGGGCACATAGCCCAGAGCGGAAGGGTCTTGGGTCCAGTTCGACATCAGGCGTTCCCCATCAAGGCTTCGATCGTCATGGGCTGATCGGTGACCTGCGCCCGCTCGAGCACCCAGTTGACGATGTTGTCCTCCAACACGAGCGACTCGGCCTCACGCAGACGGTTGGCATCCTGATAGTACCACGCCACCACCTCGGCGGGGTCCTCATAGCTCTGGGCGAATTCCTCGACCAGGGCCTTGACCTGGTCCGGCTCGGCGCGGATGCCCTGGGTACGGGCGATCTCGTTGAGCAGGAGCGACAGGGCCACCCGGCGCTTGGCCTGCGGCTCGAACACCTCGGCCTTGAGATGGATGTCCGTCTCCTTCATCCCACGCGCCTTGAGGTCGTTGACCGCCCGATCGAGCAGGACCTGGCTCTCCATCGCCACCAGTGCCTTAGGTACCTCGAAGGGGGTGGCCTCAAGCAGGCCTTGCATGACCTGTTCCTTGACCTTGGCCTGGATGCGGCGCTTGGCCTCGCGCCGCAGGTTGGCGGCGATCTCCTTGCGCAGCTTGGCCACATCGCCGTCGTGGATGCCCAGGCTGCGCGCGAAGGCCTCGTCCACCGCCGGCAGGTGCGGCTCGCGCACCGATTTCATGTGCACCTCGAACTGCGCGGTCTTGCCCGCCAGCACCTTGGCGAAATAGTCCTCCGGGAAGGTCACCTCGAAGGTCTTGCGCTCGTCCGGCCGCATCCCTACGAGCTGCCCCTCGAAGTCCTTCAGCGTGCGCCCCTCGCCGAGCACCACCGGGTAGTCCTTCGCCTCACCGCCCGGGAAGGGGTTGCCGTCGATGCGGCCGACGTAGTCGACGTGCACGCGGTCACCCTCGCGCGCCTCGCGCTCCACCGCATGGTAATGGATGCGCTGCTTGCGCAGTATATCCAGGGTGCGCTCCACGTCCGCCTCGGTCACCTCGACCTGCGGGCGCGTCACCTTGATCTGGCTCACGTCACCCAGGGTGATCTCAGGGAAGACCTCGAAGGTGGCGGTGAAGGCAGCCTCGGCCTCCTGCGCGCGATCGAAGCGCGGATAGCCGACCACATTGAGGTTGTTGGCGCGTGTGGCCTCCAGGAAACCCCGCTGTAGCGCCTCGCCCATCACCTCGCCGCGAATCTCGCCGCCATAGCGCTGGGCCACCACCTTCAACGGCGCCTTGCCCGGCCGGAAACCGTCCATGCGCACGGTCTTGACCAGGCGCTTGAGCCGCCGGTCGACCTCCGACTCGATCTCGGCCATGTTCAGTTGCAGGGTGATGCGGCGGGTGAGGCCTTCCAGGGTTTCCACTTGTGTCTGCATGCTGTGTCCTTGTGCTTCGGATTGTGTCTAAACTGGTGCGAAAGGAGGGACTCGAACCCTCACGGGGGCTACCCGCTGGAACCTAAATCCAGTGCGTCTACCAATTCCGCCACTTTCGCTCAAACGTCAAAGTGTAATATAGGCGTTCATCCGGTGTCAGCCGCCAAGGCGCGGACACGACTTCTATCCACATGTTTGGATTGAACTTTTCACAATCGGCCGGCGGCCTCGTCTACGCCGGGCATTACGAAAACTTCCCGGTCGCCTCCATCCTGCTGCCGGGACGCATGCGCGCGGCCGTGCGCAGCATTTACGCCTTCGCCCGTACGGCGGACGACATCGCCGACGAGGGTGACCTGCCGCCAGCGGAGCGGCTGGCGCGGCTGCAGGCCCTGCGTGCCGGGCTGGACGCGATCGGTCGCGGTGACCCCCCCGACGACGCGCTCATGACCGCGTTGGCGCAGACCATCCGCAGGCACAACCTGCCGCTCGCGCCCTTCCACGACCTGCTCGATGCCTTCAGCCAGGACGTGACCAAGACCCGCTATGCGCATTTCGGCGAGGTGATGGATTACTGCCGCCGCTCGGCCAACCCGATCGGGCGGCTGATGCTGGCCCTCTTCGGCGACCGCGACCCCCGGCACCAGGCCTGGTCGGACGGCCTCTGCGCCGCCCTACAGCTCATCAACATGCTGCAGGACATCGCCGTCGATTACCGCAAGGGGCGCATCTACCTGCCGCAGGACGAGATGGAACGCTACGGGATCAGCGAGGCGCAGATCGCCGCGGGACGGGTGGATGCACTGTGGCAGCAGTTCATGAAGCAACAGATCGAGCGGGCGCGCCGCATGCTCGCCGCCGGCGCCCCGCTGGGACGTGCCCTGCCCGGGCGTCTGGGCCTCGAGGTGCGGCTGATCGTGCTGGGCGGGGAGCGCATCCTCTACAAGCTGCACGCGGCCCGCGGCGATGTCTTCCGGCAGCGGCCGGTGCTGGGCCTGACGGATTGGCTGTACATGCTGCGCCGAGCGCTGCTGCCGGGCAAACGTCGCCAGGCGGCGCAGACCTGTGGCAGCGGCGGCTGCGGCGGCCACGGCTAGGATGAACACCTCGGCTCGCCACACGCACCGCCCCCGGAGGGGCTTGTTGTTGCGTTCGGGTCGACACGGCGTGCATTGACATGGACCCGCACCGCTACTGCCAGGAGAAGGCCGCCGCCAGCGGCTCCAGCTTCTACGAGGCGTTCCGCTTCCTGCCGGCCGAGCGGCGGCGGGCGATCACGGCCTTCTATGCCTGGTGCCGGGAGGTGGACGACGTCGCCGACGAGTGCCGCGACCCCGGAGTTGCCCAGGCGAAACTGGCTTGGTGGCGCGGCGAGGTTGATCGTATGTACGACGGCGTGCCGCAGCACCCGGTCACGCGCGCGCTGCACGAGGCGGTCGAGCCCTATGGGATCGCGCGCGAGCAGTTGCTGGAGATCATGGACGGCGTGGAGATGGACCTGCACCAGCAGCGCTATGCCGACTTCCGCGCGCTGCGCCTCTACTGCCACCGGGTCGCCGGCGTGGTGGGCGAGGTCTCCGCACAGATCTTCGGCTACAGCGAACGCGCCACGCTGAAATACGCAGCCCTGTTGGGACTGGCCTTTCAGCTGACCAACATCATCCGCGACGTGGGCGAGGACGCCCGGCGCGGCCGCATCTACCTCCCCCTGGACGAGCTCGCCGCGCACGGCGTGTGCGAGGCCGAAATCCTCGCGGGGCGCAGCAGCCCGGCCTTCCTGCGGCTGATGGAATTCCAATACCAGCGCGCCATTGCCACCTATGAGGAGGCCTTGTCGCGGCTGCCGGCGGCCGACCGCCGCCGGCAGCGTCCCGGCCTGGTGATGGCGGCCATCTACCGCACGCTATTGGAGGAGATCCGGCTGGACGGTTTTCGCGTCCTGCAGCATCGTATCGCCCTGCCCCCCCTGCGCAAGCTGCTGGTCGCCTGGCGCACCTGGTTGACGGGCTGAGCCATGCCGCGCGTGGCCATCGTCGGCGGCGGCTGGGCGGGATTGGCGGCGGCGGTCGAGCTCGCCGCCGTCGGGGTGCCGGTGGTGCTGTGTGAGGCGGCCCGCCAGTTGGGGGGGCGCGCCCGCTCCCTGACCTGGGGAGGTGCGCTCATCGACAACGGCCAGCACCTGCTGATCGGCGCCTACCGCGAGACCCTGCGCCTGGCGCAGCGCGTCGGCAGCGCCGACCGCCTGTGGCGCCGCCGGTTGCGGCTGATCCTTCCCGAGTTCGAGCTTGGCCTGCCGCGGCTGCCCGCACCGCTGCATCTGGCTGCCGGCCTGGCAACCGCGCGCGGTCTCGGCCTCGGCGACAAATTGGCCGCAACCCGGTTCATGCAGGCGCTGCAGCGCCAGGCCTTTCGCCTGCCCGCGGACACCACGGTCGGCGTTCTGCTCGCCCGGCATGCACAGCCGCCGCGGCTGATCGACCGCCTGTGGGCGCCCATCTGCGTCGCCGCCCTCAATACCCCGCTCGAACAGGCCTCGGCCCAGGTCTTTTGCAACGTCCTGCGCGATAGCCTTTTCGCACACCGCGCCGACAGCGACTTCCTGTTCCATCAGGGGCCGCTCGCTGCCCTGCTGCCCGAACCGGCCGCCCGGTTCATCGCCCGACACGGCGGCGAGGTGCGCCTCGGCTGCAAGGTGGAGGGCATACGCCAGAGCGCAAGCGGCTGGCGGCTGCTGGGCCCCGAGATCGAGGCACAGGCGGTCGTCGTCGCCAGCCATCCGGCCCGCCTGCCCACCCTGCTGGGTGAGCTGCCGACACTCGCCCCGCTGCTGGCGCAGGTCCGCGCCTATCGCTGGCAGCCGATCGACACGACCTGGCTGCGTTTCGCTGAGCCGTTCAGGCTCCCCTATCCCATGCTCGCGCTGGGCGGTGGCCAGAGCCCCTGGGTGTTCGACCGCCAGGACCTGGCCCCAGGGCTGCTGTCGGTCGTCGTCAGCGCCGATGGGCCGCATCTTAACGTAGAAGGCTCGGCCTGGCTCAAGCACCTGCTCGAGCGGCTGCAGCCGTTGATCGGCCCCCTGCCCCGCCTGATTGGCCACAAACGCATCATCGAAAAACGGGCCACCTATGCCTGTGTGCCCGACTTGCCGCGGCCCGACAACCGTACCCCTCTGCCCGGCCTCTACTTGGCTGGGGACTACACCCGCGGCGACTACCCCGCCACCCTGGAAGGCGCCGTGCGCAGCGGCATCGCCTGTGCGCGTATCATTACGGGTCAGAATTCAGGCCGGTTCGAGTGAAAACTCTCTTTCGACCGATGAGCGCCATACGTTACCGTGAAAGCCCTTGATGGTTGAGACAAGAAGGGACCTTCCGTTAGCCCTGCCACCGATGGTAGGAGGCCCGCTTGCGGGCCGAACCCTGGTTGAAACCGAACGAGGCGTTGCATGCCATCTGCGGTTCGCGCCGCAAGCGGCGCTCCTGCCACGGGGTGGTCTGTTGGTTCGCGCCGCGGTAGGAGGCCCGCTTGCGGGCCGAACCCGAGGTACGGGCCGGTCGGGACGGGTCCGGTCAAAGTTCGGGGTGAAAACGCCAAACCGCTTGCGCCCCCTCGCCGCATGCTTCCATCCCCATATTGCCACCTCTCGCCTCGGCTTTCCTGGTGAGGGGCGAGTGGGACGATCATGATGGGTTTTCTTGATCTTGGCCCTGCAGACGCCCCAGCTCGACGCGTGGGCGCTCGGCGGCCTCCCGTGTCTGGCCGATGAGCGACATCGATGCACGATCCGGCGTCCTCGACGGGCGCGTCGTCCTGGTCACTGGCGCCGGCCAGGGGCTGGGGCGGGCCGCGGCGCTGGCGTTCGCCGCACAGGGCGCGGGCGTGGTCCTGCTCGGCCGCACGGTCGCCAAGCTGGAGGCGGTCTATGATGAGATCGTGCGCGCAGGCGGGCCGCAACCGGCCATCCTGCCGGCGGACCTGGCCGCCGCCCAGGAGCGCGATTTCGAGGCCCTGGCCCAGGCCATCGCAGGTCAGCTCGGGCGGCTCGACGGCATCCTGCACTGCGCCAACGCCCTCGCCACGCTGTCGCCCTTGAGCCAGCAGACGACGGAACAGTGGCTCATGGAATTCCGGGTCAATGCCCTCGCCCCCTTCGCCATCAACCGCGTCTGTGAGCCTCTGCTCAAGCGCTCGCCGGATGCCTCGGTGATCCTGGTCGGCGAGACGCACGGCCATGCGCCGGCGGCCTACTGGGGCGGCTATGCCGTCTCCAAGGCGGCGCTGGAGGCCTATTTTCGGGTGCAGGCGGACGAATGGGCGGACCTGCCGAATCTGCGCATCAATCTCGTCATCCCCGGCCCCATCCACACCCCCTTCCGCTACCGGACCCACCCGGCCGAGGACAAATCCGCGCTACCCCTACCCGAGGCCCTGTGTCCCCTGCTGGTGGAATTGATGGGGCCGCAAGGCCGGCAGACTCGCGGGCAGCTCATCACCCACCGGCCCTGATCATTCCCATCCCCCTCCGCTCAGAGATCGCGCAGATAGGCCAGGGCCTCGGCCAGGGTGCCGATCCCCTGCACGGTCATGTTGGCGGGGATCTGGCGCGGCAGGTTGGCGCGCGGTGCCAGCACCTGGGTGAAGCCCAGCTTGGCCGCTTCTTTGAGCCGCTCCTGGCCGCGCTGCACGGGGCGCACCTCACCGCCGAGACCGACTTCGCCAAACGCTGCGAGCTTGTGCGGCAAGGGCTTGTTCCTGAGCGATGAAACGACGGCCAGCAGCACGGCGAGGTCGGCCGCGGGCTCGTTGATCCGCACGCCGCCCACGGCGTTGACAAAGACGTCCTGGTCGTGGCAGGCGATCCCGCCATGCCGGTGCAGGACGGCCAGCAGCATGGCCAGCCGGTTGGGGTCCAAGCCTACCGTGAGGCGTCGCGGATTGGGGCTACCCGCGCTGTCCACCAGCGCCTGGATCTCCACGAGCAGCGGCCGCGTGCCCTCCTGCGCCACGACCACGCAGGAACCCGGCACCTCGCGCGTGTCGCGGGCCAGGAACAGGGCCGAGGGGTTGGTCACCCCCTTGAGGCCCCGCTCGGTCATGGCGAACACCCCCAGCTCGTTGACCGCGCCGAAGCGGTTCTTGAAGGCACGGATCAGGCGAAAGCTGGAGGCGGTGTCCCCTTCGAAGTAGAGCACGGTATCGACGATGTGCTCCAGCACGCGCGGGCCGGCTAAGGCCCCTTCCTTGGTGACGTGGCCGACCAGGACCAGGGCGGTGCCGCTCGCCTTGGCATGCCGGGTGAGGGACTGGGCGCACTCGCGCACCTGGGCCACGCTGCCGGGGGCGGATTGCAGTTGTTCCGTGTACAGGGTCTGGATGGAGTCGATCACCGCGATCTGCGGTCGCTCGGCCGAGAGCGTGGTAAGGATGGCCTCCAGCCGGATCTCGGTGAGCAGCGGGATATCCGCGTCCGTCAGACCCAGACGCCGTGCCCGCAGCGCGACCTGGTCGGCCGACTCCTCGCCGCTGACATAAAGGGTCTTGTGGTGGGCGGACATGGCGGCCAGGGCCTGCAGCAGCAGGGTGGATTTGCCGATGCCAGGGTCGCCGCCCAACAGCACCACCCCGCCTTCCACCATGCCGCCGCCCAGGACCCGGTCGAATTCGGTGAGGCCCGTGGCAAGGCGGGCGGTCTCGCGCGCTTGCACCTCGGTCAGGCGCTGGATGCCGCCCGTCGCCGCCAGGGGCCGGAAACGGGCAGGCCCGCGCTCGGCCGCCGTCTCGGTCAAGCTGTTCCAGGCCAGGCAGTGCGGGCATTGGCCCTGCCACTTGCTGGTCTGACCACCGCACGCCTGGCAAACGTAGAGGGTCTTCTCCTTGCTCATGCCACCTTATACCCGAGGACCCCGGTCTCACTCAAACTGCCCATAATGCCGGCATGCAGCGGCTAGAACATTGGGACATCTTCTGCAGCGTCGTCGACAACTATGGCGACATCGGCGTCAGTTGGCGGCTCGCCCGCCAGTTGGCGCAGGAACACGCCATCAGGGTGCGCCTGTGGGTGGACGACCTCGCCAGCTTTCACGCCTTGCGCCCGGAGATCGATGCGGAAAGGGCACAACAGTGGCTCGACGGGGTGGAGGTGCGGCGCTGGCCCCGACCCTTTCCCGAGGTCGCCCCAGCCGACGTGGTGATCGAGGCCTTTGCCTGCCGCACCCCGGACAATTACCTGCAGGCCATGACAAAGCGCCACCCGCCACCCGTCTGGGTCAACCTCGAGTACCTGAGCGCCGAGGACTGGGTGGAAGGCTGTCATGGGCTACCCTCGCCGCACCCGCGCCTGCCCCTGACGCAATGGTTCTTCTTTCCCGGCTACACGGCGGACACCGGTGGACTGCTGCGCGAGGCAGGCCTGATTGACCGGGTGAGGGCGTTCCAGGCCTCACCCGCGGCCGAGGCCGAGTTCTGGAAGTCGCTCGGCCTGCCACCGAAAACGGACGCCGAGCAGGCCATCTCTTTGTTTGGCTACGAGAATCCCGCCATCGCCGCCCTCTTGCAGCAGTGGGTCGAGGGCCCCCGCCCGATCCGCTGCCTGGTCCCGGCCGGACGCATCCTGGAGGGGGTGGCCCACTTCTTCGGTGCCGCCGACCTCATGCCCCGGCAGGCGCTCAAGCGCGGGGCGCTGACCGTGCACTGCCTGCCCATGCTGCCGCAGGACCGCTATGACTTGCTGCTGTGGGCCTGCGATTGGAACTTCGTGCGCGGTGAGGACTCCTGTGTACGCGCCCAATGGGCCGGACGCCCCATGGTCTGGCAGGCCTACCCCCAGCAGGATGACGCCCACTGGCCCAAGCTCGAGGCCTTCATGCAACGCTACCTGCAGGGGCTGGCCCAGGGCTGTGCCCGCCCGCTCGAGCGCTTGTGGAGGGCGTGGAACGCCGGGGATGTGGACGCGCTCGATTGGTCGGCCGCGGCCGATCGGCTGTGCTGCCTGCGAGAACATGCCGCGCGCTGGGCAGAACGGCTCGCCAGCCAGGAAGACCTGGCCAGCCATCTGGTCCAGTTCTGCGAATCCAAGTTATAATAAAAGGCTATTTTTCTGTAGATTTTTCAAGGTACCGCATGAAAACCGCACAGGAACTGCGCGCAGGCAACGTGATCATGGTCAACAACACGCCACTGGTGGTGCAGAAGGCCGAATTCAGCAAATCCGGCCGCAACGCCTCGGTGGTCAAGATGAAGCTCAAGAACCTGCTCACCGGCGCCGCCACCGAGACCGTCTACAAGGCCGACGAGAAGTTCGAGGTGGTGGTGCTGGAACGCAAGGAATGCACCTATTCCTACTACGCCGACCCGATGTACGTCTTCATGGACGCCGATTACAACCAGTACGAGGTCGAGGCCGAGAGCATGGGCGATGCCCTCAAATATCTCGAGGACGGCATGCCTTGCGAGCTGGTGTTCTACAACGGCAAGGCCATCGCCGTCGAACTGCCGACCACGGTGGTGCGTGAGGTCGAATACACCGAGCCGGCCGTCAAGGGCGACACCACGGGCAAGGTGATGAAGCCGGCCCGCATCAAGCCGACCGGTTTGGAGGTCTCGGTGCCGGCCTTCGTCGAGATCGGCGACAAGATCGAGATCGACACCGCCACCGGCGAGTACCGCAACCGCGTCAAGGCCTGAGACCGGGCCATACCCAGCCTCAGCCCTGCGGGGGCGGCACTCACCCGCGCCGGTTCAGTCGGCGGCCCCCTGCCCTTGCAGCTGCCGCACCCGCTCGAACAGGCAGACTGCGGCGGCGGCCGCCACGTTGAGCGACTCGGTGCGCCCCGGCATGGGGATGCTAAAGGGCGCACAGACCGTCCGCAGCTGCGCACTCAAGCCGGCCCCCTCGTTGCCGAAGACGAAGGCGCAGTTTCCTCGCAGATCCAGCGCATAGAGCGGCCGCTGCGCACCGAGAACGGCGGCGTGGCAGGGGCCCGGCCAGGCGCGCACCCAGGCCGCAAGATCGACGCCCTCATACACGTCGATGATTAACTGGGCGCCCTGGCCACCGCGTAATGCCTTGGGGGACCAGGCCTCGCAGCAACCCTGGGAGAGATAGACCGCGTCCACCCCCGCCGCCGCGGCGGTGCGCAAGATCGCGCCCAGGTTGCCAGGGTCCTGGATGTCCTCCAGCAGCACGGCACATCGAGGCGTGCGGCCGGTCGGCCGGGGGATGGCGACCACGGCCATGATCCCGGTCGGGGTCTGGGTCGGCGCCAGCGCACGCAGCAGTGGCTTGGCGAGCAGGATCGTCTCGGCCTGTGGCCAAATGGCGCGCCAGGCATCGAGTCTTCCCGTGGCCTGCACTTCGGGGGTGGCGATGAGTGTAAGAACGGCCGCGCCGGCAGTGCGTGCGATCTGCAGCAGATGTTCCCCGTCGAGCAGGGTCTCACCCCGCTGCCGGCGCGCCCGCTTGTCCTCGGCCAGGTCGCGCAAGGCGCGGTAGCGCGGGTTTTGCCGCGAGGCGATGAGCTGCATGGGCGGCCTCAGCGGCACTCGCCGATCGATCCGGGCGCACAGACCCGGCCGTCGACCCAGACCGTCTTGCTCAAACGCGCCTCCGTCCAGCGCACCCCGCTCACGCTTGCGCCGGACAGACTGGCGTAGTCCAGCACCGCCCCCGTGAGGTCGGCGCCGGTGAGGTCGGCGCCGGTGAGGTCGGCGCCGATCAGACGCGCCCGGCGCAGGCTGGTGCCGCGCAGGCTGGCCCTGCGCAAGTTGGCATAGCTGAGATCCGTCTGATCCAAGGCGGCGGCATCGAGCTGGCCGCTGTTCAGGCGGGCACCCTTGAGGTCGCGTCCGCGTAGCGTCGCCCAGCGCTTGTCACACCCCTGCCAGTTGACATAGGCGGCCGGCGGCGCTGTACAGTCGGGCGCCGACAGCAGCGGCGCCGTCGCGGGCTCGGGTTGATGGCTCTGGCCATACCAGAGCGCAACCGCGATCGCGGCCAGGACCAGGCCGGCCAGCCCGGCGTAGCGATACGCCGGATGGCGGCGCACCGCCTGCTGCGTTTCGGATTGCGTGAGGTCATGATCCTGCCGCAACGACAGCAGGGCCACCGACTCACCCGCCCGCGCATCCGGTCGATCTGCCGCCACCGGCATGGCCGCTCGCCGTTCATCGGCCCAGCGCATTCGGGCCAGGGCGCGCTCCCGGGTCCAGTCCTCGGGGGTTTCCTCATTGCCTGCCCGGGCCGCTGCCGCCCGCGCCCGGACCTGCAGGGCCTCGTCGAACTGGCCGCTGCCCACGACCGTCACCCAATGCACGCCATCCGGGCTGATCATGTCCTCCGCGCAGAGACGCCCCAGCTCGACATACTGGGCCACCTGGCCGGGCGGAAAAGGCCCTTGGACGCCAGCCGAGGATTGGATGTACCAGAGGCTCTGAGTCATACAGCGCTGCGAAACAGACCCGGAAAAAGGCCAAGGGGGCGTCACCCTCCCGCTCAACCTGAGCCACGAGTCAGGCAATCCTGCGCATTGTACGCGCCTGCCACGGCCACCCGAGAACCAGGCAAAAAAAAGCCCGATCGGTGTGATCGGGCGAAATCCACCAAAGGAGGAGAATGGAGGAGACAACACTGATACCGGAGCACCAGTGTCATAAGCATTGTCTAATATTATTATTTTTTACGCAAGGCTTTTTGGCCCCGCGCTGGTCATTCCGCCGGCTTCGTTGCATTCCTGCAACGCAACCCAAGAGACCACACAAGTCATTGATTTCTTGTGTATCTATTGCCTGCCAGGCAGGGGACCTAGCTTTAGTCCTTTCTCATGAATAGACGACCTGAACGCCCTCGGGGTTCAGCATGTCGCGCAGCTCTTTGAGCAGGGGGTCGGCCAGCCGGACCCGCCATTGCTGACCCAAGGTGATCTCGCAGGCAGCGACCGCATTCTGATAATGCAAAGCCACGGGGCAGCCCGCCTCGTCGCTGCGATAGGGGCTGAGCAGCCGCATCAGCCGACCGGCATCGGCGTTTCCGTCGAGATGCAATTTGAGGCACCTGGCATGACGGGTACGGGCCTGCTCCATGTCATAGATCTCGTCGGCGGTCACGCGCAGACCGCCGGTGTAGCTGTCGAGGCTGACCTTGCCGACGATGACCAGGGTCTGATCCTCGCGTACACGCTCCCGATGGCGCTCGTAGAGCTCGCTGTAGACGGCGACCTCCACCTGGGCCGTGCCATCGTCGAGGAGGACGAAAGCCATCTTGCCCCGGCGGGTCATCTGGGTGCGCACCGCCATGACCGTTCCGGCCAGGGTTTCCGGCTGGTTCTGGGCGGTGAGCTGGGCCAGCGGCCGGCTCAGGATGGGGGCGAGTTCGGCGCGGTCGGCATCGAAGGGATGACCGCTGCGGAAAAACCCCAGGGCGAGCTTCTCCTGCACCAGGCGCTCCCGCAGGCTCCAGGCCGGCACCGCGGCCAGGGCCGGCGGCGCCTCGGCCGCGGCGTCGCCGAACAGGCTGTCCTGCACGGCGTTGCGCGCCTGGTTCTCCGCCCATTCCAGGGCCAGGCCGACGCTGTTGAGCAGGCTGGCGCGGTCCTCGTTGAGCCGGTCGAAGGCGCCGGCGCGCACCAGGGCCTCGATCACCCGCCGATTGACGACCCTACGGTCGACCCGGCGGCAGAAATCGAACAGATCGGTGAACGGCCCGCCCGCCTCGCGAGCGGCGATGATGTTGGCGATGGCCGACTCGCCCGTCCCCTTGATGGCGCCCAGGCCATAGCGGATGCGCTGGCGGTCCACCGGCACGAAGCGGTATTCCGACAGGTTGATGTCCGGGCCGAGGATCTCGATCCCGTTGGCCAGGGCATCCTTGTAGAAGACGTGCACCGCATCGGTGTCGTCCATGTCGGAGGAGAGCGTCGCGGCCATGAAGGCCGCAGTGTGGTGGGCCTTGAGCCAGGCGGTCTGGTAGGAGATCACCGCATAAGCGGCGGTGTGCGACTTGTTGAAGCCGTATTCGGCGAACTTCTCCATCAGATCGAACAGCTGCATCGCCAGCCGTTCGTCGTAGCCCTTCTGCTTCGCCCCCTCGCGGAAGATGTCCCGGTGCTTGGCCATCTCCTCGGGCTTCTTCTTGCCCATGGCCCGGCGCAGCAGATCCGCCCCGCCCAGGGTGTAGCCGCCGATCACCTGCGAGATCTGCATGACCTGTTCCTGGTAGACGATCACGCCATAGGTCTCCTCCAGGATTTCTCTCAGCTCGGGAAGTTCGTAGGTCACCTGCTTGCGCCCGTGCTTGCGCGCAATGAAGTCGTCAATCATCCCCCCTTGGATCGGGCCCGGGCGGTACAGGGCGTTCAGTGCAATCAGGTCCTCGAT
>JBKBRS010000045.1:0-14404 GCA_046292095.1 Thiobacillaceae bacterium | reverse complement strand
GGGGTTGGCGTAGATGGCGTCCTTCTCCTTGAGACAGCGCCACAGCGCCTCGTGGCCCATCAGCACCACGTCGAGCACGCGCATGTCCTCGTAGGCGAACTGGTCTTGGCGCAGATAGGCCATACGCTCGCCGGGGTCCAGGCTCACGCTGCCGGCGGTGGGCTCCAGCAGGCCCGCCAGGATCTTCATGAAGGTGGACTTGCCGCAGCCGTTGGCGCCGATCAGGCCATAACGGTTGCCCTCGCCGAACTTGACGTTGACGTTCTCGAACAGGGGCTTGGCCCCGAACTGCATGGTGATCCCGCTGGCGATGAGCATGGTGGCGGCGAAGTTCGATGTAAACTCGGCATTTTACCCGCTCCGGTTCCGTCCCGCCCGCTCGCCACCGCCCACCATGAAAGCCTTGCTGGAAAAACTCGGCCTCAAGGTGCACCAGGACCTCGTGCCCTATGTGGAGAATGGGCTCAAGATCCTGTTCGTGCTTCTCATCGCCTGGATCGTGCTGCGTCTGATCCGACGCATGATCACCGTCTTCAAGCGTTTCGCCCTGAAGCGCGCCGACGACCCCGAGTCGGTGCGGCGGGTGGAGACGCTGGCGCGGGTGATCCGCTACGTCGCAACGGTGATCCTGGTGATCGCCGTGGTCATGGAGATTCTGTATCTGCTGGGCATCTCCATCGCCCCGCTGCTCGGCGCCGCCGGCGTGGTCGGCATCGCCGTGGGCTTCGGCGCGCAGAGCCTGGTCAAGGACTTCTTCACCGGTTTCTTCCTGCTGCTGGAAAACCAGATCCGCGTGGGCGACTTCGTCGCCGTCGGCGGCGAGCGCGGCCTGGTCGAGGAGATCACCCTGCGCCACGTGCGCCTGCGGGCGATGGATGGCACCGTGCACTTCATCCCCACAGGGCTGATCGACAAGGTCAGCAACATGAGCCTGGAGTTCTCGCGCGCGATGATCGATGTCGGCGTGGCCTATCGCGAGGACCTGGACGAGGTCTTCCAGGCCATCCGCGACACCGGTGCCGAGATGCGCGCCGACCCCGAATTCGGCCCGAAGATCCTGGAGGACCTGGAACTAATGGGCGTGGAGAACTGGGCCGACTCGGCGGTGGTCATCCGCGCCCGTTTCAAGGTCGTGCCGCTCGAGCAGTGGAACGTGCGGCGCGAGTTCCTGCGGCGACTGAAGAAGACCTTCGACGCGCGCGGCATCGAGATCCCCTATCCGCACCTCACCCTCTACCCCGGCCGCGCCAAGGACGGCAGCGCACCGCCCTTGCGCCTGGTGGTGGAGGAGGGTCTTCAGAACAGCCGCTTGAGCCGCTCATAGCCGCGGCCGATCTCCTCGGCGAGCAGCCGGGCGGCGGCGCGCACCTCCTCGGCGGCCTCGCCGGCGACCTCGGCCGCCTGTTGGGCCTTGGCGCGCAGCTCGGCGAGCTTGCTCTCCAGCTCGCGCCACTCGTCCTGCGCCTCCAGCTTGGCGAGATGTGCCTTGACGATCAGCTCGTCGCGCTGCGTGGCCAGGCCGTCGATCAGTTTCTGCAGTTCCTCGCGCACTTGCATGCTTGCCTCCTTCGGTCTAAACGGAGATGACTACACTGAATATAGACCACGGGCACCCGAGCGCCGGGCGCCTGCGGCCATGATGGCGACGCCATGCACACGCACCCCACTCGCAACGGAGACAGGCGATGAAAAAGACCCGCATCCTGGCCATGGTCATGGCTGGCGGCGAGGGCAGCCGGCTCGCCCCTCTGACGGCGGAGCGCTCGAAGCCCTCGGTGCCTTTCGGGGCGCGCTACCGGATCGTGGACTTCGTGCTGTCGTACCTGATGAACTCTGGCATCCACTCGATCTATCTGCTGGTGCAGTACAAGTCGCAGTCGTTGATCGAGCACGTGCGCAAGGCTTGGGTATTGCCGCCCATCCTGCCGGAACACTTCATCACCGTGGTGCCGCCGCAGATGCGGCGCGGCCAGGTCTGGTTCCAGGGCACGGCCGATGCGGTGCATCAGAACTTGAACCTCATCCGCCAGCACCGGCCCGACCTGGTGGCGGTGTTCGGTGCGGACCACATCTACCGCATGGACGTGCGTCAGATGGTGCAATTCCACCTCGACAACGCGGCGGAGGCCACCGTGGCGGCGCTGCCGGTGCCGCTCAAGCAGGCCTCGGCCTTCGGCATCATCGCCGCCGACCACCGCGGACGGGTGCGCGCCTTCCTGGAGAAACCGGCCGATCCGCCCGCCATGGCGAGCGACCCGACCCGCGCCTATGCCTCCATGGGCAACTACCTGTTCAACGCCGAGGTGCTGGAACAGGCCCTGATCGAATGCCACGCGCGCGGCGAGAACGACTTCGGCAAACACGTGCTGCCGCGGCTGGCCGGGGGTGGGCGGCTGTATGCCTACAACTTTGCCGACAACCGCGTGCCGGGGGTGCGCGACTATGAGGAGCACGCCTACTGGCGCGACGTCGGCACGCTGGACGCCTATTACGAGGCACACATGGACGTGCTGGGCCTTCATCCCCGCTTCGACGTGTTCAACGCCCAGTGGCCGATCTTCTCCAGCAACTATCAGGGTCCGGTGGCGCGCTTCCAGAACGCGCAGATCGACAACGGCATGATCAGCGCCGGCTGCCTCATCGATGGCGCGCGCGTGAAGGACTCGGTGCTGCGGCGCGAGGTGGTGCTGGAGCCGGGGGTGGAGCTCACGGGCTGCGTCATCATGGACAACGTCACCATCCGCGCCGGGGCGAAGCTGCGGCGCGTCATCGTCGATCGCTACAACATCATCGAGCCCAACGCCCGCATCGGTTTCGACCCGGCCGAGGACGCGGCGCGCTACAAGGTGACCGAGAACGGCGTGGTGGTGCTATCCGAGGCGCAGCCCTACGAGACCGCGCGCACCTCCTTCGCCGAGGACAGCTGATGGCGCTGGCGGTGTGGCCAGGTCGCCCCTACCCCCTGGGGGCGACCTGGGACGGCGAGGGGGTGAACTTCGCCCTGTTCTCGGAGCACGCCGAGGACGTGGCGCTATGCCTGTTCGATCCCAAGGGCCGGCGCGAGGTCGAGCGCATCTTCCTGCGCGAGCGCACCGATCAGGTCTTCCACGCCTATCTGCCGCAGGCCCGGCCGGGCTTGCTCTATGGCTACCGCGTCTATGGTCCCTACCGGCCGGAAGAAGGCCACCGCTTCAATCCCAACAAGCTGCTCCTGGACCCCTATGCCAAGGCCCTCTTTGGCCAAATCAAGTGGTCGGATGCCCACTTCGGCTACCGCATCGGCCACCGACGCGAGGACCTGTCATTCGACCGGCGTGACTCGGCCTCGGGCATGCCGAAGTGCCGCGTGATCGACCCGGCCTTCACCTGGGGAGATGACCGGCGGCCCAACACGCCCTGGCACGACACGGTGATCTACGAGCTGCATGTCAAGGGCATGACGCGGCTCCACCCCCTCGTGCCGGCCCCCTTGCGCGGCACCTACGCCGGGCTGGCGAGCGAGCCGGTGATCGAGCACTTGAAGCGCCTGGGGGTGACTGCGGTGGAACTGATGCCGGTACACGCCTTCGTCGACGACCGCGCCCTGCTGGCGCGTGGGCTGCGCAACTACTGGGGCTACAACTCCATCGGCTACTTCGCGCCGGACATGCGCTACAGCGCCACGGGCGCCATCGAGGAGTTCAAGACCATGGTGAAGACCTTCCACCGCCATGGCATCGAGGTGATCCTCGACGTGGTCTACAACCACACGGCCGAGGGCAACCACCTGGGCCCTACTTTGTGCTTCCGCGGCATCGACAACGCCGCCTACTACCGGCTGGCGGAGGACCCACGCTACTACCAGGACTACACCGGCTGCGGCAACACGCTCAACATGATGCATCCGCGCGTGCTGCAGCTGATCATGGACTCGCTGCGCTACTGGGTGCAGGAGATGCACGTCGATGGCTTCCGCTTCGACCTGGCGAGCGCGCTCGCACGCGAGCTGCACGCCGTCGACCGGCTGGGGGCCTTCTTCGACATCATCCACCAGGACCCAGTGCTGTCCCAGGTCAAGCTCATCGCCGAGCCCTGGGACCTGGGCGAGGGCGGCTATCAGGTGGGCAACTTCCCGGTCGGCTGGACCGAGTGGAACGGCAAGTACCGCGACGCGGTGCGCGCCTTCTGGAAGGGCGAGGGTGGGCTGATCGGCGAGCTGGCCAGCCGGCTGACGGGCTCGTCCGACCTCTACAGCCAAAGCGGCCGCCGCCCCTATGCCAGCATCAACTTCGTCACCTGTCACGACGGCTTCACCCTCGAGGACCTGGTGTCCTACAACGACAAGCACAACGAGGCCAATGGCGAGGACAACCGCGACGGCGAGAGCCACAACCGCAGCTGGAACTGCGGCGTCGAGGGGCCCACCGCCGAGCCGGCGATCCGGGCGCTACGCGCCCGGCAGAAGCGCAACCTGATCGCCACCCTGCTGCTGTCGCAGGGGGTACCCATGTTGCGCGCGGGCGATGAGCTGTCGCACAGCCAGCAGGGCAACAACAACGCCTATTGTCAGGACAACGCCATCTCCTGGCTCGACTGGCAGCTCACGCCCGAAACGCGCGACTTCCTCGAATTCGTGCGCCGGATGGTCGCCCTACGCCGTGAGCACCCCATCTTTCGCCGCCGAGGTTTCTTCCACGGGCGGCCGGTGCACGGCGAGGACGTCAAGGACATCGCCTGGCTCAATCCGGACGGGCGCGAGATGAGCGACGAGGAATGGCATCAGCACTTCGCCCGCTGTCTGGGGGTGTATCTGTCCGGCGCCGAGCTTGACGAGGTAAACGCGCGCGGCCGGCCCGTGCGCGACGATGATTTTGTCCTGTTGATCAACGCACATCACGAGGCAATCCCCTTTCGGCTGCCGCGCTATGGGCGGGGGGACGACTGGTTCTGTCTGCTCGACACGAGTTTCGAGCGGGACTTCTGTACGACCCCCGCCACCGACCTCCGGTCGGTGGTGCCCCCCGAGGGGGCTAGGAAACTCTTGGGGCTGCCCGGCGAGTTTCCTGTGCGTGCCGATGGTCGCCACCAGGCCGGTGAGACCTACCCCCTGCAGGGCCGCTCGCTCGCCTTGCTCATGCGCCCGCGGGTCCGCAAGGCAGGCCGTGAGTGACAGCGCATGAACGACCTACGACTGCTGTCGTCTCCTGTAACCAGACCCCAGTAACCTCAACACCATGTCCTTCGACGACCTCATCCACCGCCTGGCCGAACGGGCCGGCATTCAGCCCCTGTACCAAGACATCTGGGGCAACAGCCACGCGGCCAGCCGGGAAGCCAAGCAGGTGCTGCTCGCCGCCATGGGCATCGCCTGCGCCGACGAGGCGGCCGCCCAGGCGAGCCTGCGGCAGTGGGAGGCCGCCGAGTGGCGGGCGCTGCTGCCGCCGGTGCTGGTACACCCTCAGGGGCAGGAACCGGTACGCCTCACCCTGCACCTGCCGGCCGGGGCGCGTGATCGCAGTGGCCAGTGGCAACTGACGCGGGAGAGCGGCGCGACCACGGCAGGGACGTTTCACGCTGGCGAGCTGCCGGAGCTGGCGCGCACCACCCTCGACGATGGCGACTATCTCGCCCTGGGCCTGACCCTGCCGCCCTGCGACGAGGCCGGCCATCACTGCCTGCGCCTCAGCCTCGACGGCCTGCCGGAGACGCAGATGCCGCTCATCGTCTGTCCCCCGACCTGCCACCGGCCAGCGGCGCTCGAGGGCGGTGGCCGCGTCTGGGGGGTGAGCGTGCAGCTCTACGGGGTGCGCTCGCGGCGAAATTGGGGCATGGGCGACTTCACCGACCTCGCCGACCTGGCGACCCTGTTCGGCCGCCAGGGCGCGGCCCTCATCGGCGTGAACCCCCTGCACGCCCTCTACCCGCACAACCCCGAGCACTGCAGCCCCTACAGCCCGAGCAGCCGACAATTCCTCAACGTGCTTTATATCGACGTGGAGGCGGTGCCCGACTATGCCGAGTGCGCCGAGGTCCAGGCACTGGTCGGCACAGCCGAATTCAAGGCGCGGCTCGCCGCGCTGCGCGCGTCTGCCTTGGTCGACTACGCCGGGGTGACGGCGGCGAAATTCCCGCTGCTCGAGCGTCTCTATGCCCACTTCCGCGCCCACCACCTGGCACGGGATACGGCGCGGGCAGTGGAATTCCGCCGCTTCGTCGCCGCCGGCGGCGAGGACCTTTACCGCTTCGCCCTGTACGAGGCGCTGCAGGCCCACTTCCATGCCCAAGACCCTGCCCTCTGGGGCTGGCCGGCATGGCCTGAGGCCTGGCGCGACCCGCTGAGCCCGCAGGTGGTCGCCTGGGCTGAGGCCAACGCCGAGCAGGTGGAATACCGCCTCTACCTGCAATGGCTCGCCGCCGAGCAGCTCGCGCGGGCGGCACAGGCGGCGCGCGCGGCCGGGATGACGGTCGGCCTCTACCTTGACCTCGCCGTCGGGGTCGACCGCGGCGGCGCCGAGACCTGGATGCACCGCGATCTCTACGCCTTCGCGGCAAGCGTGGGCGCGCCGCCGGATGACTTCAACCTGCACGGCCAGGACTGGGGCCTGCCGCCGATGATCCCGCACCGGCTGCGCGCCGCCGCCTACGCCCCGCTTATCAGGACGCTACGCGCCAACATGGCCGCCGCCGGGGCGCTGCGCATCGATCATGTGATGGCGCTCATGCGACTATACTGGGTGCCGCCGGGGCTGCGCGCCGATCAGGGGGTCTATGTCGCCTATCCGCTGCAGGACCTCGTCGGCATCCTCGCCCTAGAGAGCCGGCGCGCAGGCTGCATCGTCGTCGGCGAGGACCTCGGCACCGTGCCCGACGCCATGCGCGCGGCCATGTATGCGCGCGACATCCTCGCCTACCGCCTGTTCTATTTCGAGAAGCACTGGGAAGCCGACCACCGCTTCAAGGCCCCGCACGAGATCGGCCATGGCGCCCTGGTGGCCGTGAGTACTCACGACCTGCCCACGCTGTGCGGATTCTGGCGCGGCAGCGACCTCGCGTGGCGCGCCCGCCTGAATCTCTCTCCCTCCGAGGCCATGCGCGAGGCGCAGATCGTCACCCGCGCCCAGGACCGCGCCCGCCTGCTCTGGGCCCTGCACTGCGAGGGTCTGCTGCCCGAGGGGGTGGCGCTGGACCCGGCGCAGGTGCCGGAGATGACGCACGAATTGCGGCTGGCCGTGCACCGCTATCTCGCCCGCAGCGCCGCCCCCATCCTCCTCGTGCAGGCCGAGGACCTGCTGGGCGAGCCGGAGCAAGCCAACCTGCCGGGCACGGTGGCCGAGCACCCCAACTGGCGGCGCAAGCTGAGCCTCGATCTGGAGGACTGGGCGACGGATGCACGCATCCATGAGACCGCCCGGGCGCTTGCCGCCGAGCGCGGGCAACCCATTGAATAATAGAGACTATTTCGACTATGGGATTGATTTCCGGTGCTTTTGCTCTATATAGAGAGTGAAGCAGCAACAACAACGGAGGTGACCATGAGCGAAGAAGTCCGCAAAGAGGAAGTGGCCGTGCGTCCGGCCGAGGGGGGACAAGTGCAAAGGGCAACACCCACGCGCTGGCTGAGCCCGCTCGAGGAGATGGAAAGGCTGATGGATGAGTTCTTCCCGCGCGGCTGGCTCAGGCGTTGGGACTGGCCGGCCTTCCCCGAACTGTCCCGTCGCTTCGAGTTCAGGATGCCGAAGGTGGACATCATCGACCGTGCTGAGGAGGTGGTGGTCAAGGCCGAATTGCCGGGCATCGACAAGAAGGATCTGGACGTGACGGTGACCGGCGACACGATCACCATCAAGGGTGAGAGCCGGCATGAGGAGAAAGAGGAGAAAGGCGACTACTTCCGCAGCGAGATTTCGCGCGGCAGTTTCTCCCGTACCCTGGCGCTCCCCGCGGCAGTCGACGCCACCCGCGCCAAGGCCACGTTCAAGGATGGCCTGCTCGAGGTGACGCTGCCAAAGAAAGAAGAGGCCAAGCGCCAGAGCGTGACCATCGAATAGGTAAGAGAGGGTCGCGCATGCTTGTGAAGACCGGGCCAAGCGCCCGGTTTTTCATGTGGCCGTCTGGCGCACGCCCGCGCTGCTCAGCCCTGGGTGATCGGCGCGCGGGGTGTCCAGGTGGTAGCCCTGCACCAGATCGACACCGTAGGTGCGCAGCAATTGCAGGCTGCGGGCGTCCTCGACGTACTCCGCCACGGTGAGGCGGCCCATGCCGCGGGCCACATCGGTGATCGCCTTGACGAAGACCTGGTTGTCAGGGTCGTCCGGCAGATTGCGGATAAACATGCCGTCGATCTTCACGGTGTCTACCGGCAGGTGCTTGAGATAGGCGAAGGAGGAGAAGCCGCTGCCGAAGTCGTCCAGGCAGATGCGGCAGCCGGTCGTGCGCAGGGCCTCGATGAAGCGCTGGGCGTCGGCGAGGTCGGTCACCGCGCTGGTCTCGGTCAGCTCCACCATCAGGCGATGCGGCGCGACGCCGTGCTCGCGTAGCAGGTTGGTGATGTACTGCGGCAGGCTGCGATCGTCGAAGGAGCGCCCGGAGATGTTGACCGCCAGCGGCGGCATGTCGGGCCGCTCGCCCAGCAGCCGGATGGCCTCGGCCAGGACCCAGCGGTCGATCTTGAGGATGCGGCCGCTCTTCTCCGCCACCGGGATGAAGCGGCCAGGCATGATCAGACTGTCGGGCCGCTCCTCGTCCACCATGCGCACCAGTGCCTCCAGATGCGATAGCCCGCCGTCGGTCGTGCGATAAATGCCCTGGAAGTGCAGGCGCAATAACCCTTTGGCCAGGGCGTGGTCGATGCGGTCGTTCCAGGTGAGGTGATGCACCATGGCCAGCGTGGCATCCTGCTCGGCGCTGTAGATGCGCCAAGTGTTCTTGCCGGCCTGTTTGGCCTGGTACATCGCCGCGTCGGCATGCGCAATCAGGCTGTCGGCGTCAGTGCCATGTCTGGGGTATAAGGCGATGCCGAGGCTGCTGGTGAGTCGCAGGTTCTGCCCTTCGAAGCGGAAGGGGATGGCGCCCACCGCGCGCACGATGCGCTCGGCCAGTTGGATGACGTCCGGTTCGCGGGCGTTGGGCACCAGCAGGGCGAACTCGTCGCCACCCAGGCGGGCCAGCGTTTCGTTGCGTCGCACCAGGGCGTTGACCTCGCTGGCCACGCGGATCAACAGGGCATCGCCGGCACGGTGGCCGAAGGTGTCGTTGATCACCTTGAACTCGTCCAGATCGAAAAACAACAGGGCGCCCTCGGTCGCGTTGCGATCGCTGTCGGCGAGCAAGCGCTCGAGTTCCTGTTGGAAGCGGTGACGGTTGTAAAGACCCGTGAGCGAGTCGCGCTCGGCCAGATAGGCGAGTTGCTGCGCGGTCTGTCGCTCGTGGGTCACGTCCTCGTAGATCCACAGCTGGCCGATGTAGCGCCCCTCCGAGTCGCGCACCGGATAATTGAGTTGGGTCACCACGCGCCCGTCGGCCATGGGGATCTCCAGGCTGTTGGAGACCTCGCGCGTCTCCATGACAGCCAACATGTGGCGTGAGAAGTGGTCCGGCTGCGCCAGGATGCTACACGACTGGGCCAGCACCGCGTTGACTGGGAGGCCCAGCAGGTGGCTGGTCTCCGGCACCATCCAGATGCGGCGGAAGGCCGGGTTGTGATAGACGACCCGGCCGTCGGCGCCAACGAACAGGATGCCCAGGTTCATGGCGGCAAGCAGGGCTTGTAGCCGCGCTCGCTCCTCCCCGGCCGCCTGGGCGTAGCGGCGCTGCTCCGCCTCGGAGCGCGAGAGGCGGGAGAGGGCCTGGCGCAGGTCCTCCTCGGTGGCAGTGAGCTCGTCAAGCCGTGCCTGGATGGTCTCGATCATGTGGTTGAAGGCCTGGGCGAGCTGGCCGACCTCGTCCCGGGAGCCCACCGGCACTGTGACGTCGAGACGCCCGGCGGACACCGCTTGGCTGGCGCGCGTGAGCATGGCCAGATGCCGGGTGAGCCACAGCCCCAAGGCCGTGAGCAGGACGATGGAGAGCAGGACTGCGCCACCAGCGATGAGCATGCTTTGGCGCAGCAGGTGGTCGTGCGCCTGCTGTAGGAACTCAGCCGACAGTCCATAAGCCAGACGACCGTACTCACGGCCCGCCATACGGATGGGCACCACCCGGTCGAAGCGCCCATCGCGCACCGCCTGCAAGGAGAGCTCGGGACTCAACGGCGGCAAGGCCCGGTCGCTGGGCCAGCCGGCCTGGGCGATACGCTGACCGTCACGGTCGATCAGCACCAGATAGGTGATCCCCTTCCGGCGCTGGCTCTCCTGCAGAATCTCCTGGAGGCCGGCGTAGTCACGCTGGACCAGGGGGGCGGCCAGGGCGGCGTTGAACAGGACGTCGAGCTCCTCCACCCGCAGCCGGGCCTGCTCGATGAGGCTTTCGTTCGACAGGCGCAGGCTGTTGGCCACCAGAAGGGTCAGCATGACCACTTCCACGACGACGCTGGCCAGTATCAGCTTGATGCGTAGCCGCATGCGACCATACGCCTCATGGGTTGGCGCGCAGGAGCCTGGCCGCCTCTGCGGCGACCGGGTCGAGGGCGCGCAACTCGGCAGCGGTGACCTCGCGCAACCCCTCATACCCCGTCTTGGCCAGGAATTCGCGGCCCTCCGGGCTATCCGGGAAGCGCAACAGCAAGGCCTTGATGCGCTCAGTGTGCTGGCCCAGTCGCGGGTGTGCCATCCATATCAGGGCCGGAACTGGCGGCATCTCGGCGAAGACGCTCAATTCGTCGCGCAGGGCTTGCGGCCACACACGCATGCCGGCCGGCGCGGTGACGCCAAGCAGGGCCTTGCCGCTGGCGACGACGTGGGCCACACCGTTGTGGCTGTGCGCATCGACCACGGCGAAGTCGTGTCCGGGCCTGAGCCCTTGACGCTCGAGCCAGTTTATGGCGACCCGCACATTGAGGGCCAGGGGATCGAAGATGGCGAGCCGCTGCCCGCGCAACTCGCTCACCGAGCTGACCGGCCGCGCCTTGGCCATGACGATCATGGCCCGGTTGACCGCGCGGTAGGTGGCCAGCGGCTGCATCATGAGATCGGTCTGGGCCAGGCGGGCGAGATGCGAGGCGGTGACGACGAGGTCATAGGTTCCGGCTTCGGTCTCGCGGTGGAAGGCGCGGAAATCGGCGGCGGTGTGGATGACCACGGGGCGCTGCAGGTGCCGCTCCAGATAGTCACGCAGCGGCTGATAGTTGGTCAGCAGGGTGCGGGTGCTCCAGATAGGCAGCAGGCCGAGCTTCAATGCCTCAGCCGCCTTCGCCAGCGCGGTGGCGGGCAGACCGCCGGCGAGCGCCAGGCACACGGTCAACACGGACAGGACTCGCAGACATGCCCACCGCGCCGCAGAAACCGGGCTGATGTGGCGGATGGCTGTGCCGGGGTTCATGTGATAAGGACTCTCTGCGCGTCGACGTTTTAACGTCCGCGCGCTGAGAAACTTGAGTCGTCGGCTCAGAGCGCCTTGACCAGGACCTTGGAGCGCCGCTGCCAGTTGTACAAGGCCTTGCGCGGGGCCGGCAGGTCCTCGGGAGTGGCCTGCGCGAAGCCACGCTCGAGGAACCAGTGGGCGGTGCGGGTGGTGAGCACGAACAGCCTTGTCAACCCCTGTTCGCGCGCGGCCTCCTCCACCGCCGCGAGCAGGGCTTCGCCGCGGCCGCTGCCCTGGAACTCGGGGTCCACGGCGAGGCAGGCCATCTCCCCCGCCTTCGCTTCGGGGAAGGGATAGAGGGCCACGCAGCCGATGACGCGACCATCCAGCTCGGCGACGAAGAAGCGATCGATCTCGCGCTCGAGCAACTCGCGCGGCCGGTGCACCAGGATGCCGGCCGCCTCCAGCGGCTCGATGAGCGCCAGGATGCCGCCCACGTCGGCAATGTTGGCCGGGCGCAGGTTCTCCACCGTCTCGCGCGTGACCATGCAGCCCACCCCCTCGTGGGTGAACAGCTCCGCCAGCAGCGCCCCGTCCACGTCGGCGCTGATGAGATGCACGCGCGCCACTCCCTGGCGGCAGGCACGTATGGCGTGCGGCAGATAAAGCCTGAAGTCGCCCTCTGGCAGCTCACGCATAAGCCGCTGCGCCTGCCGGACAGTGAGCCGGCTTAAGCGCCGACCGCGGGCATCGACCGCGTCGCCCACATCCAGGATGAAGACCAGCTTTTCGGCGGCAAGGGCGATGGCCACCTCGGTGGCGACGTCCTCCAGGGTCAGGTTGAAGACCTCGCCGGTGGGTGAGTAACCGAGCGGCGAGAGCAGCACGATCTCGCCGGCGGTGAGCCGCGCGCGGATGGCCTCGGCCGCCACCTTGCGCACCTCGCCGGTGAACATCAGGTCCACGCCGTTCACCACGCCCGCCGGCCGGGCGATGACGAAATTACCACCGCCGACGCGGATCTCGGCGCCTGCCATGGGCGTGTTCGGCAGCCCCAGGGAGAGCAGCGTCTCGATCTCGATGCGCGCCGTGCCCACCGCCTCCTTGACGCACTCGAGCGCCGCGGCGTCGGTCACGCGCAGCTCGCGCACGTAGCGGATGGTGAGCTCACGGGCCGCCAGCCGCGCCTCCACCTGCGGCCGCACCCCGTGCACCAACACCAGGTGCACGCCCAGGGCGTTGAGCAGGTTCACATCGTGGATCAAGTCCACGAAGTCCGCGCGCAGCATGGCATCGCCGCCGAAGGCGATGACGAAGGTCTTGCCGCGGAAGGCGTGGATGTAGGGCGCGGCGGCGCGAAACCAATCGACGAAGTTGGACATGCTTAGGACTGAAGACAGAGGACTGAAGACAGAGGACGGTCGGTTTGCGTGCGGCTTTGCCGCGCGACACACCACGCTCCTGAAGACAGAAGACAGAGGACTGAATCTGCCGGCGCTAGGCGTCGGCGAATACGGTCTTCAGTCTTCCGTCCTCTGTCCTCGGTTCTGAGGCGCGTTTTTACCGCGCGGCGCAGCTACACGCAAACGTTACCGTGAAAGCCCCCGATCCATGGTAGGAGGCCCGCTTGCGGGCCGAACCCAGGGCCGAATCCGAACGGCCCGTCGCATCAGGCTACGGTTCGCGCCGCAAGCAGCGCTCCTACCGGACCGAACCCGAGCAAAGGATGGAGGACAGTCAGTTTGCGCGCGGCTTCGACGCGCGACCGACTAGCGCCTGAAGACAGAGGACTTTACCTCTGCGCTTGGCGCCGGCGAATACAGTCTTCAGTCTTCCGTCCTCAGTCCTCTGTCACCCGTCCCCCCACAACGCCTGCATGGCCGCCAGGGCCGCCACGGCCGCGGTCTCGGTGCGCAGGATGCGCGGGCCCAGATTGATGGGCTGGAAGCCGCGCTGGAGCGCCGCCTCGCGCTCGGCCGGGTCCAACCCCCCCTCGGGGCCGGCGAGCAGCAGCAGCGGGCCCTTGGGCGGCGGCAGGTGGCGCAGCCGTGTCGTGCCGGTGGGGTCGAGCAACAGGCGCAGGCCGCTTCCGGCCTCGGCGCTTGCGAGCCAGTCGGCAAAATCGAGGATGTCCTCCACCGCCGGCAGCCGCGCGCGTCCGCTCTGTTCGCAGGCCGCCATCACCACCCCCTGCCAGTGGGCACGGCGCCGCAGGCGCTTGTCCGCGTCGAGGCGCACCACGGTGCGGCGCATGGTCAGCGGCTGGATGCGCGCCACCCCCAGCTCCACTGCCTTCTGCAGGGTGTAGTCCATGCGCTCGCCGCTGGAGATGCCCTGCGCCAGCGTCACCGTGAGCGGCGACTCGCGGCTGACCGCCCGGCAGGAGAGCACGTGCGCCTGCGCCTCGCGCCCGGCCTGGACGAGCTCGGCCTCACACTCCGTCCCGTCGCCGTTGAAGAGCACCAGGCCATCGCCCACGCGCAGGCGCAGCGCGCCCAGGGCGTGGCGGCTCACCGTCTCGGTGAGCCGCGCGGTCTGGCCGGGCGCAAGCGGGATGGGACAGTAGAAACGGGCGATGGGCATGCGTGCGGGAGAGTCGAGCCGGTTATTGGTATCATCCGGCCAGCGAGTGACAGGAGGCAAGCCATGGTACGCATGCAGACCCCGGTGTGTGACTTCGGCCGCCCGGCCGTGGATTTCGACCTGCCCGGCGTGGACGGCCGGCGCTATACCCTCGCAGACGTGCGGGGGCCAAACGGGCTGTTGGTGATGTTCATCTGCAACCACTGTCCCTACGTCAAAGCGGTCAAGGACCGCATCGTGCGTGACGTCGACGACTTGAAGGCCTATGGCATCGGCGCGGTGGCCATCATGTCCAACGACCCCACCGACTACCCCGAGGACAGCTTCGAGAACATGCAGAGGATCGCCCGCGAGTGGCGGCTGCCCATGCCCTATCTATGGGACG
>JBKBRS010000044.1:0-14411 GCA_046292095.1 Thiobacillaceae bacterium | reverse complement strand
CTCCTGGTTGAGAAGCGCGCGGGTCACGGCCTGGGTATCGGCGATCTCCTGCTGCGCGGCCGCTACCCGCCGCTCGATCAGGCCCAGGTCGTCGAGGGCCTCGTTAAGACGGCTCACGGCCGCGTCGAGCTGCGCCTGGGTCAGGGTCGGCGTGCGCAGGTCGATGGCGATCTGGTCGATCATCTGTAGCAGGTCAGTCGTTCCCCCCGCATCGATCACATCGTTAAGGTTGTCATTGACCCGCACGCTGCGGCCAAGATCGATCTCGATGTTCCGCGCGCCGGCATCGCCGGTGTAGGTCGTCGTCCCACTGGGGCCAGGCCCTGGAGCCACCTGGGTGTGCTGGTAGGGTTCGGTATTGGTCTTGAACCCGGAGAAGATGTAGTTGCCTGCCGGATCCCGGCTGTTGGCCAGCCCCTTGAGCTGCCGGTAATCGTTCTCGATGAGTTGCGCGTACTGCTCCCGCAGCGACGAGTCGTGGCTGGGGCTGGTCGCCATGAGGATACCGCGCGCGTGTTCCAGCACCTGGCGGATGCCTTGCAACACCGCGCTTTGGTAGTTGAGCGCAAGGCGCGCCTTGTCCTGATTGGCCAGGTGCTGCTCGCGCAGGGCGATGCGGTCGGTCAGCTCCAGGGCGCGCGCCGCCCGCACGGGGTCGTCTTTGGGGGCGAGGATGCGCTGGTTGGCGGCGATCTGCTGGGTGAGCCGCGCGATGGCGGCCTGTTCGTTCTGGATCCCGGCAAGCGTCGCAGTGGACAGGGTCAGTGAGCTCACACGCATGGCTGTGTCCGATTAGCGTCCGATGGCCAAGAGTTCATCGAGCAGCGTGTTCGCCACCTGCATGGCGCGGGCGGCGGCCTGGTAGGCCTGCTGGTAGCGCATCAGGTTGGCCGCCTCCTCGTCCAGGTTGACGCCAGAGAGCGACTGCTGGGCTTCGAAGGCTTGGCGGGCCAGGTTGTCATAGGCCTTACGGCTGAGCTCGGCCTCGCTGGCGTAGCCGGCGGTTCGCGCCACCAGTTGCGCATAGTGGCCGCTCAAGGTGGCCGTGCCGTTGGACAGTAGAGGCGTGGTCTGCAAGGCCGCCAACGCGAGAGCGTTGCTGTTGTCGCCTGGCGCGCCGCCGGGCGCGGCGGCGGCGATGCGCTGCGGATCAGTCAGGGTCACGGCAAAGCTCCGGGCGGCATCGGCCGTCAGTCGGATCAGCCAACGGTCGCCCGCCGTCGGCGCACCCGCGCCGCTGAGTGAAAAGCCCTGGGGCTGCCCGCCGAGAGTTGTCACGGCCGAGAGCGCTCCTGTGGCGCTCGCGCCGTCGCGCAAACGCGTCAAGGTGTAGTTCGATCCGTCATAGGTCAGCAGATAGTCGCTGTCGGTGAGCTGGTTGGAGTTGGTCAGCGTGGCTGTGATCACCGCGCTGCCGGTATTGCCGGCAGCGGGCATAGGTTGACTGATCAGCGCGGCGGCGGGTGTGAAGAAATTTCCTCCCACTGCGCCGGTGAGGTCGTGACCATTGTCGTGGATGTCGTTGAATTGGTCCGCCAGCGCCACGGCCAGACGCCCTAGCGCCTGCATCGTCGGCTGTAAGAGCTCTTTGCGCAGGGCCAATAGGCCCCCGAGCCGACCGCCGTCGACGAGCGCGGCATCGAGCGACAGGCTGGCGCCGCCTACGCCCAGCGCGAGCGTCTTGAGCCTGGCATCATAAGGGTCGTCCACGACCCTCAAGAGGTTGGGTTGCTTGCCGGTCAGCAGCGGTTGCCCGCCGCCCAGATAGAGGTTATAGGCGCCGTCGCCGCCGCGCACGACGCTGACGTCGATGAGCTGGTTGAGCTCGGCCGTGAGCTGCTCGCGCTGGTCGATCAGATCGTTGGGCGGCTCACCGCCCATCGCCTGCATCAGGGCGATGCGATCGTTCAGGTCGGCAATGCGGCGCAGATAGGCGTTGGCTTGATTGGCGATGGTCGCCATCTCGGCGTTGATGCTGGCCTGGATCGCCTCGAGGCTTACGCCCAGGTTGTTCATGCGGCCGGCGAGGTTGCGCCCTGCGGCGAGCATGGCCTCGCGCGCCGCCATGGAGGTGGGGTCGTTGGCCACCTCCTGCACCGCGCTGAAAAAGGCCGACAGGGCGGAGTTCAGCCCGCTGTCCTGGTCGCCCAGCAGGCGGTCGATCTGGCTCGCATGGGCGGCATAGACCTCGTGGCGGGCGAGCTGCCCTTGGGCGCGCATGAGCTCGTTGTCGAGGAACTGGCTGTAGATGCGCGCCACGGTGGTGATCGACACGCCGTTGCCAAAAAACCCGGCGCCGGTGAAGGCGGGTGCGTTGGCGGCGAGCTGCACCGCCTGGCGGTGATAGCCGGGCGTGTTGGCGTTGGCGATGTTGTGCTGGGTGGTGCGCACCGCCCCCATCGCGGCGTTGAGCCCGGTGATGCTGATGCCGAGTATTCCTGAGGCCATGACCCGCTCCTGATGTCAGATTAACGGCACGATCGCCACAAAGTTGAGGCCCTCAGGCGAGCAGGCGCGCCACGCTGGCGATCACGCCCATGAGCTTGCCGGCATAGCCGGGGTCGGTGGCGTAGCCGCCGGCGGCCAGGGCCTGGGCAAACGCTTGCGCATCGTCGCCGGCCTGGACGGCGGTGGCATAACGGGCGCGCAGCAGTTGGGCATAGTCGGCGAAGGCCGCAGCATAGTCGTCATAGGCGCGGAAGCGCTCGTTCACCCGCAGGGGCAGCCCCTGGCGGTATTCCAGGGTCTCGCTCTCGACGATCTCTCCGCGCCAGGAGGCGCCAGCCTTGATGCCGAACAGGTTGTGCGTGCTGCGTCCGTCTGCCCAGCGGACCTCGCGCGCGCCCCAGCCGGACTCCAGGGCGGCGTGGGCGAGGATGAAGGCCGCCGGCACGCCCGTGGCCTGCGCGGCGGCCTCGGCGTGCGGCCTCAAGCGCTCGATGAACTGTGCCTTGCGCGCCTGGATCGCGTCCTGTGGGGCCGAGGCGGCGGGGGCCGCCTCGGCAGCGCGGCCGATCGCGCTGGCCGCGGTCGCAGGTGCACTGCCGCCCTGCGACCATGCGGTCTGCTCACGCAGCGCCGGCTCCATGTTCTCCTGCCCTGAGGCGGGCAGGCGCGCGCTATTCCCGGTGGGCGCATCCGGCTGGCCGGCTACGGCCTGTTGCCGCTCGAGCTGGCGGGTCATGGCCTCGGCGAAGCCCAGCCCGCCCCGCTGCACGATCTTCTGCGCCCATTGCTGATCGAGCAGCTCGCGATACAGCCGCATCGTCTCGCTGTCGGCAAAGCGGTCATCGGCAGTGCTGAAGCGCGCCTCGCGCATCTCGCGTAGCAGAGTCTGCACAAGCAGCGCCTCGAACTGCCGCGCCGCCTCGCTGAGCGCGGTCGGATCGTTGGCGCCGGCACGCGCCTTGAGGGCCTCAAGCCCGCGGCCATCGATGGCCAGACGCTCTACCCCCGCTGCCCACATTCAGATGATCTCCAGCTCGGCCTTGAGCGCCCCGGCCGCCTTCATCGCCTGGAGGATGGCGAGCAGGTCCTGCGGGGTGGCGCCGACGGCGTTCAAGGCCTTGACCACATCGGCGAGCGAGGCCGTGGCCGGCACCACGATGAGCTCGCCGGCCTCTTTCTTGATCTGCACGTCTGCCTTTTGCGTGACCACCGTCTGCCCGGGTGAAAGCGGCGCGGGTTGGCTCACCTGCGGCTCGGCGCTGATGGTCACCGAAAGGCTGCCGTGAGCAATGGCGCACTGTGCCAGGCGCACCTCCTGGTTCATGACGATGGAGCCGGTGCGGGCGTTGAGGATGACCTTGGGCGTGGGCTCGCCGGGGTCTAGGCTCAGGTTTTCGAGCCGGGCCAGGAAGGCGATGCGCTGGCCCGGGTCGGCCGGGGCGCGCACCTGCACGTGACGCCCGTCCAGCGGCAGGGCGGTGCCGGGACCAAAGGCGCGGTCTATGGCCTCGGTGACCCGGCTCGCGGTGGTGAAGTCACTCTGCCTGAGCTCCAGATGAATGAAATCGCCCTGCCCCACCCGGCTCGGCACGGCCCGCTCGACGATGGCGCCGCCGGGTATGCGGCCGGCGGCGAGGTGGTTGATCTGCTGGCTGGCGCCTCCGGCGGCGGCGCCGGCCCCCGCGACCAGGAGATTGCCTTGCGCCAAGGCATAGACCTGGCCATCCACCCCCTTGAGCGGCGTCATGAGCAGGGTGCCGCCGCGCAGGCTCTTGGCGTTGCCGAGCGAGGACACGGTCACGTCGATCTGCTGGCCTGGCTTGGCGAAGGGCGGCAGTTGCGCCGTGACCATCACTGCCGCCACGTTCTTCAACTGCAGGTTGGTGCCCGGCGGCAGCTGCACCCCCAGTTGCCCCAGCATGGCGATCAGGCTCTGAACGGTGAAGGGCGTGGAGGTGGTCTGGTCGCCCGTGCCGTCCAAGCCCACCACCAGGCCATAGCCCACCAGCTGGTTGGCGCGCACCCCCTGGATATCGGCGATGTCCTTGATGCGCTGCGCCCCCGCGCTCAGGGGCGGGGTCAGACAGGCCAGGCAAAACAGGGCGGCCGCCAGAGCGCGCCGTGGCGTGCGTCTCACAGGGTTCGTGGCATCCATGTGCAGCCTCTGTAACCTGTAGCCGATTCAGAAGGGGAACAACGTCAGGAAGAAGCGCGCCAGCATGCTGGCGACCTGGCTCGGCTCCAGCCCCTGGCTGTTCTTGGACTCGATCTGCACGTTGGCGAGCTGGGTCGAGTTGACCGTATTGGCGGCGGTGATGTGCGCCGGATTAACCACCCCGGCCAGGCGGACATAGTCGGTGTCGTTGTTGACGCTGATCTGCTTCTCGCCAGCCACGACCAAATTGCCGTTGGGCAACACCTCGACCACGGTCACCGTGATCGTGCCGCTGATGTTGTTGCTATTGCTGTCGCTATCCTTGAAGGCTTGGGAGGCGTCTGCCGTTGGCGACCACGCGGTATTGCCGATGGCATTGGGGGAGACGCCGAGCAGCTTGGGCGTGGGGATGTCGAGCTTGGCGGACGCCTTGCGGCTCTCGGCGGTCTCGGACCGGCGGCTCGCGGCGGTGCGTTCGACCAGGTTGACCGTCAGGGTGTCGCCCACGCGGCGAGCGCGCCGGTCTTCGAACAAAAAGGCAGCGGTGGCGGGCTGGTAGATCGCACCGTTCGCCGCGGCCGGCGCCGGTGCATCGGGCGGCCGCACTGCGAGCGGCTCGCGGATGCGCGTCTCCGGTACCGTATGGCAGCCTGCCAGGACCGCCAGCAGGCCGATCAAGGCCCATTTCAACATCTCACACCTCCACGACGCCCCAACACCCCTGTAGGAGCGACAAAAGTCGCGACCAGAAACGCACACAATCGCAAGGGTCGCTGCCCTGCCACGCCTACAGGGCCGGATGTTTGAACCAACAGAGGCCGCCGCATCGCCGATCACAGTTGGGTGAGCCGCTGCAGCATCTGGTCCGAGGCGGTGATGGCGCGCGAATTGAGCTCGAAGGCGCGCTGCGCCACGATCATGTTCACCAGTTCCTCGGCCACGTTGACGTTGGAGGTCTCGATCATGCTCTGGTTGAGCACCCCCAGGCCCCCCTGACCCGGGATGTTGACCTGGGGCGCGCCGGAGGCGGCGGTCTCGGCATAGAGGTTCTCGCCCAGGCTCTGCAGTCCCGTCGGGTTGATGAAGCTGGCCAGCTGGATCTGCCCCAGCACCGTGGGCGTGGCCACCCCGGGCTGGGTCACCGAGACCGTGCCGTCGCGGGCGATGGTGACGGTGAGCGCATCCTGCGGGATGGTGATGTTGGGCTGCACGGCATAGCCGCTGGCGGTCACCAGGGTGCCCTGGCTGTCGATCTGGAACGAGCCGTCGCGCGTGTAGGCGGTAGACCCATCCGGCATCAGGATCTGGAAGAAACCGCGACCGTTGATCGCCACGTCGAGCTGGTTGCCGGTCTGCTGCAGGGCCCCCTGAGTGTGGATGCGCTCGGTGGCCACCGTGCGCACGCCGACGCCGAGCTGAAAGCCGCTGGGCAATTGCGTCTGCTGCGAGGATTGGGCGCCGGGCTGGCGGATGACCTGGTAGAGCAGGTCCTCGAACACCGCGCGCGCCTTTTTGAAACCGGTGGTGCCGACATTGGCGAGGTTGTTCGAGATGACGTCGAGCTGGGTCTGCTGGGCGTCGAGGCCGGTACGGGAGATGTGCAGGGAACGCAGCATGGGAGGTCCTCGGTGTGATCAGGACGAAACGTATCGCAGCCGGTTTGCGCCGCTCCCCTCTGATCCCGAGGGCAAGGCGCAAGGGTGAGGGACGGACATGCCTGCTGTCATCGTCGAGCTCGCCTCGTCATGTCGGTCAGATCCTGGCGATCAGCTTGTCGGCGGCGCGGGCGTTGTCGTCGGCGCTACGGATCAGGCGCATCTGCAACTCGAACTGGCGCGCTAGGCTGATCATCTGCACCAGCGCCTCGGCCGGATTGACGTTGCTCGTCTCCAGCGCCCCGACGGCGAGCTTCACATTGGCGTCGGCCGGCGCCGGCCGCCCGTCGCGGGTGCGGAACAACCCGTCCTGCCCGCGCGTGAGCTCGGCCTCGGGCGGGTTGACCAGACGGATGCGGCCGGCGATGGCGACCGCGTTGCGGTTCTCGCCGACCGGGATGGCGGAGACCGTGCCATCGGGGGCGATGGCCACCTCCTGGTCGGGCGGCACCGCGATCGGCCCACCGTCGCCCAACACGATATGGCCGCTCACGGTCTGCAGGATGCCGTTTTGCCCCACCTGCAACTGCCCCATGCGGGTGTAGGCCTCGCGTCCGTCCGGCCCCTGCACCGCAATCCAGCCCGCGCCACGCACGGCCACGTCGAGCGGGCGGCCGGTCTGCTGGATCGCGCCGGCGGAAAAGTCGGTGCGCGGCGTGGTCTCCAGCACGAAGGCGCGGGTCCGCGCCCCCTCCCCCACCACCGGTAGCGCCCGGAAGACGTTCAGTTCCTGTTTGAAGCCGTGTGTGGAGACATTGGCCAGGTTGTGCGCCACCGCCGCCTGCTGGCGGGTGACCTCGCGCGCCCCGGTCATGGCGATGTAGATGACGCGGTCCATGGCCTCGTATCTTTACTGCCGCTTACCTCAGGTTGACCAGGGTCTGCAGGATCTGGTCCTGGGCGCGTATGGTCTGGGCATTGGCCTGATAGACGCGCTGGGCGACGATCAGGTTGACCAGTTCCTGGGTAAGGTCCACGTTCGACTCCTCCACCGCGCCGGAGCGCAGGATGCCCAGGTTGGGGCTGCCCGGCGGCTGCGGGTTGATGCGCTGACCGGAGGCGGCCGTCTCCACCCACAGGTTGTTGCCGATGGCGAGCAGGCCCTGTGGATTGGGGAAGTTGGTCAGCACGATCTGGCCTAGGGACTGGGTCTGACCATTGGTGTAGCGGCCCTGGATGGCGCCGTCCTCGGCGATCGACAGCCCGGCCAGTTGGCCGGTGGTATAGCCGTTCTGGGTGACGCTGTAGATGCCGAAGTTGGCGCCGTACTGGGTTGTTCCTGTCAAATCCAGATTCAAACTTAAAGGATCTGCCCCAGCGGGAGAAGCGCCAATGCCAGTCAAGGGCATGCTTGTCGTGATCGCGCCACTGGTGTTGAAAGCAATTGGTCGTGGATTGGCGCCTGTTATACCGTATGGGGATGCGGCCGTGCCATCGAATTGCAGATAAACATCCCAGGCATTTGCCCCTGTCTTTCGAAAAAAGAACGACAACGTATGACTATTACCCAGGCTGTCATACACGGTCATACTCGTCGTGTGGTTATAGGTGGCCGGATCCCCCGGGTTAAATGCAGCCACAGGGGCGACCGCGTTCGCATTCAGGTTGACAGCCAGCTTGACTTCGTTCGTCGCCTTGGGTTCGCTGTTGGTCGTGGTGATCTGCAACGGCCCCATGGTGCTGTTGCTTACGCCTGTCAATCGCTGCCCGGTATTGTTGACGATATAGCCATTTTTATCGATTTGAAACTGGCCGCTGCGGCTATAGACCGGCGAGCCGTTGTCGTCCAACACGAAGAAGCCGTTGCCGTTGATGGCGATGTCCAGCGGGTTGTTGGTGAGCGCGATGTTGCCCTGGCCGAATTGCTGGCTGATGGCCGCCACCTGGGTGCCGATGCCCGGCTGCAGCGCCCCTGTGCCATAGAGCGAATTGGCATAAAGATCAGCGAATTCCACCCGGCTCGCCTTGAAGCCCACGGTCGATACGTTGGCGATGTTGTTGCCGATGACGTCGAGGTTCTTCGACGCCCCGTTGAGTCCGCTCAAGCCCTGCTGAAAGCTCATCGACCCGCCTCCATCAGAAGATCTGGCGCACCTGCTCGAGTCCCAGGCGTCCGCCGCGTGCGAGCTCCAGGCGCATGCCGGCCGGCTCGGCAATCACGCTGGCCACCTGGTCGAGGTTGAGCGCAGTGGCCGGCACCGGCCTGCCCTCATGCTCGGCGCTCACGCTGAAGCGATAGACGCCATCGAGAGGGAGCGGCACGCCGGCGGCATCCTTGCCGTCCCAGACGAAGCGGCTCAAGCCCGCCGCCATGCCGCCCAAGTCCAGACGGCGTAACACGGCGCCCGCCTCGTCGAGGACATCGACCGTGACCGCGCTCGCCGCCTCGGTAAGCTCAAGGCCGCCCACCGCCTGCCCGTCTTCGCCAGGCTGCAGGCGGTCGCCGGCGACGAAGACCTGCCGGCCGATCAATGCCGCCGCCTGCAGGGTCTGGCTGGCGCGCCAACTGCCGAGCAGGGTCTCGAGGCCGGCATTGAGCTTGTTGATGCCCTCCACCGTGGACATCTGCGCGAGCTGCATCGTGAGCTCGGCGTTCTGCATGGGGTTCATCGGGTCCTGGTTGCGCAGCTGGGTGACCAGGAGCTTCAAAAAACGGTCCTCGACCTCGCGCAGGCCGCTGCGCTCGGCGCCGGCGGCGGCCCCGTTGAGGGCCGCCAGGATGCGCTCGTTGTCCAAGACGGAAACGCTCATCACGGTCCTCCTATGCTTGTAGCAGCGCCAGGGCGCGCTGCATGAGATCGCGCGCGGTGGACATCACCTCGGCATTGGTCTGATATGAACGCGAGGCGGAGATCATGTTGACCATCTCCTCCACCACGTCGACGTTGGGATAGGCCACATAGCCCTGGGCGTCGGCCAGCGGGTGCTTGGGGTCGTACACCAGTCGCGGCGGGGCCGGGTCCTCGATGACCTGGGTCATGCGCACCCCCTGGGCCCAGGGCGCCGCGCCCGGCAGGCTCACCGCCTGGAACACCACCTGCTTGGCGCGATAGCCCTCGCCGGTCGAGCTATGGGCGGAATCGACATTGGCCAGGTTGCTCGCCACGGCGTTGAGCCGCATGGACTGGGCGGTGAGCGCCGTGGCGGCGATGTGGAAGACTTGGCTCACGGACATCAGCGTGCAGGCTCCAGGGCCAGCTTGGCGCTGCGGAAGATGCTCATCGCGCGCTCGAGCAGGAATTGGTAGTGCAGCGCGTTGTCGGCGAAATGGGCGCGTTCGATGTTCGGGTCCACTGTGTTGCCGTCCAGGCTGGGCTGGACAACACCGCGGTATTGCAGGCGCGCTGCCGCATTGCCGGTGCTGACGGCGGCGGGCAGATGACCGGCCGCGGTCCGGGCCAAAGGCAGCGCGCCGCCGCCCATCGCGCCCTTGAGCGCGCTGGCGAAGTCCAGGTCGCGCGCCTTGTAGTTGGGGGTGTCGGCATTGGCCAGGTTGGCGGCCAGCACGGCCTGGCGCTGCGCCCGCAGCTTGATCGCATTGGCGACGAAGGCGAGGTCGTAATCGAGTCGGCTGAGGAGGCCCATGCCAGATCCAAAGCAAGCGTCGTGCCACGTGCCCGGCGTGGCGATAAGGCCGGCAGATTCGGCATGGGCGCGTCCTGCGACTGCGTCGCGGCCGGCAGACGGGGCGGCAAGCGGCAAAGCCTGCCGGCAATCCTTGCCGCCGCGCGGATGGGGGCCTCAGCCGCGTACGACCCGATTGCGGCCCGATGTCTTGGCGCGGTACATGGCGGCGTCGGCGCGGGCGATGACGCTGTCGCGGTCCTCGCCGGGTGCGAGTTCAACCACCCCGGCGCTGAAGGTGATCAGCACGCGCTGGTTGTTGTGCAGGAAGAACTGGCGGGTGAGCTCGCGCTGCATCCGCTGCATGACCTTCTCCGCCTCCTCTGCAGCGGTGTTGGGCAGCAGGATGAGGAACTCCTCGCCGCCGTAACGGGCGAGCGAGTCCGTCGGCCGCAGCAACTGCCGTACGACCTGCGCCAGGTGCACGAGCGCCCGGTCGCCGGCCTGGTGTCCGAGGCTGTCGTTGAGGCGCTTGAAATGGTCGATGTCGAGCAGGGCTACCGACAGGGGTGAGCCAAGACGGGCGACGCGCGAGAGCTCGCGTTCGAACGCCTCCTCCATGCCGCGCCGGTTGAGCGCCCCGGTGAGCTGGTCCGAACGCACCATGGCCGAGGCCTCTGCCAGCGCCTGTTCCAGGGCCTGTATGCGGCGCTCGGCCGCCTCCGCCTGGCTGCGCGCCTGCTCGAGCGCCTCATGGGTGCGTCGCATGGTCTCGCGCATGCACCCCATGTCCGCCGTGAGGCCCTCGATCACCTCGGCCAACTCACCGATGTGCTCGGCCTTGGCGATGCGCTCGGCATAGCCCTGCAGGCGGTCGTGGTACTCGCCCGTGCTGCTGGATAGCTCACCGATGCGATCGATGAAGGTGGAGACCAGCGCTTTGAGCTTGCGTTGGGCCTCGCGCAGCTCGTCGCGCAGCTGACCCTGGCGGGCGATGACCTCCTGCAGGCTGCGCTCGGCCTCGTGCAGCACGTATGGGTTGAGCCGCTCCTGCAGCAGGGCCTCGACCGCCCGCAGTTGCCCCTGCGACCAGGCATCCTCGGCGACGAGGTCGGACATGTTGCGGAACAGGAGCTTAAGCAGGCCCTGCAAGCTGTGCAGCAGTTCCTGATCGTCCTCGGCGCGGACCAGGATCTCGCGCCACAGCGCACCCATGCGCTGAATCGCGTCGGCAGTGTTTTCCGGGGGGCCGGCGAAGGCCTCGGCGAGACGCTCGGCCTGATCGGCCAGGTCCTCCCAGCGATCCCGGAGTCCGGCGGCGAGCTGCTGCAGGCTCTGCACCAGCTGCAGGGCGAGGTCGGGGGCCGCCTGCGCCGGCATCGGCGAGCCCGCGTCCAGCCCAGCCTCATCGCCGGCCGGCTGGGCCACCTCCAGCCTGGCCGCCGCCCCGCTCTCAGCCCAGGAGCGCGCCAGGTTGGCAAGCTTGAGCGCCAATTGGTCCGGGTCGGCCCCGAAGTTGATCAGCACCCGCTCGAACATCTCGCGCTTGCGTGCCTGGGTCAGGCCGCTCTGGTGGCCCTCCCACTGCTGCAGGAAGCTGCGCAGCGTGGTCGGCCAATCCGCATTGACCAGCTCCCGACCCTCCACCTCGGCATAGGCGCGGGCGAAGTTTTCCGGGGTGGGGGGTTGCCGGCGGGTGGCGAGCAGTTTGATCGCCTCGCGGGCGATGTCGCCGGGTTTGGTTGGGCGTTGCATATCGATGGGCAGTACGCTGACGTGAATTCTATGCGCAAGTCCGGGTCTATGGCAGGATGGGTCCGTATCCATCGCCGACTGCCCGCATGTCTCAGGGAAAACCCCCGCGTAAGGCCGAGCCTGCCGCGAAACGACGCGCTCGCGGCGTTCTTGCCTGGGCGCTGCTCTCCGTCCCGCTCGCGGGGGCGGCCAGCGCCACCGACCTGCAGGACTTGGGCAGTCTGCGTCAGCTGGCCGAGCGCTTCCTGCACGAGCAGGTCAGCGCGGCCGACGCAGCGCTCACCGCCCGCATCGAGATCGGTCCCGTGGACGACCGCTTGCGCCTGCCGCGCTGTGGGCGGCCGCCCGCGCCGTTCCTGCCGCCCGGTGCACGCTTGCATGGCAACGGCAATCTGGGCCTGCGCTGTGACGACGCGATCCGACCGTGGACGCTCTATCTCACCTACAAGATCAGCCTGCAGGGCCCTGCCCTGGTCGCAAGGGCCCCGCTCGGCGCCCGACAGCCGCTTAAAGCGGGCGACGTGGAGCTGCGCAGCATCGTCTACGAGCGGCCGACCGGGGATTATCTGCGCGACGCGACCCTCCTGGAGGGGGCCATGACCGCGCGTCCCCTCCCGGCCGGCCAGCCCATCACGGTCGACAGCCTGTTGCGCAGCCAGACCGTGCGGGCCGGCCAGCGCGTCAAGGTCTGGCTGCCGGGGGCCGGCTTCGTGGTGAGTCAGGAAGGCACCGCCCTGAACGCCGCGGCGCCGGGAGAGCTCGTGCGGGTGCGCACCGATGCCGGCAAGATCCTGCAGGGTCGGGCGGGCACGGATGGGCGCGTGCGCATCGACCCTTGAGCGGTTCAAGGCAGTCTGGCGGCGAACCGTTATACTGGTGAATAGCGATAAGGAGGTCGCACATGAAGATCGACAACAGCCTGAAAAACGTCGCGGGCCTGCAACCGAAGTCCAAGGTGGAGCGCAGCAAGCCCGGCGACACGGGTCGGAGCCAGGGCAGCGTCCAGGACAGCGTGGACCTCACCGCCCAGGCGAGCCTCATGCGCTCGCTCGAGGCCGCGCTGGGGGACATGCCGGACACGGACGTGGGCAAGGTTGAGGAGGTGCGCCAGGCCATCGCTGAGGGCCGCTTCAAGATGGACGAGGAGGTCGTGGCCGACAAGCTGGTGGAGGAGACGATGGAGAATCTCCACCATGCCAGCAAACACGCATGAGCGCGCTGGCGCCCTGTCTACAGGCGCTAGCCGAGCACCTGGGGGCGATGCGCGCGACCCTCGCCGCGGAGGGCGAGGCCCTGCAGCGGGGCGATGCCAATGCCCTGCCCGACTGCGTCGGGCGCAAGGAAGCTCAGGCCAAGGCGCTCGTCGCCGCCTGGGGCGATCTGACCAACCAGCTCGGCCTCACCGAGGCGAGCTCACGTGCGGCGGTCGAGCAGGCCATTGCCCGTGCAGACCCCGGCCTGAGCGCGACCTGGGCCGGGATCGTCGGTCTGGTCGATGAGATCGGTCGGTTGAACAGGCTCAACGGCCAACTCATCCAGGAGCAATTGCGCCGCACCCAGACGGCGCTCGAGATCCTCCAGACGGCCGCCGGCCAGGCGGCGCTCTATGGCTCTGACGGGCGCAGCATCGAGCTGTTCGGTCCCAATCGCCGCATCGACGAGGCATGAGATGGCAGTGTTGAACCTGAAGGTGGGTGGCATGAGCTGCGGCGGCTGCGTCAACAGCGTCAAACGCCTGCTCTCCGCCCTGGACGGTGTGCAGACGGTCGAGGTCGACCTCGCCCGGGGGCGGGTGACGGTGGACTACGACCCCGCGCGGGTCGCGACCGAGGCCATACGCCGCGCCATCGAGGACGGCGGCTACCAGGTCCTGGGCGAGGCTTGAGTCGCAGGCCCTGCACGGACGATGGACCGCCGTCCGGTCCATCGCTGCAAACCGGCCATCCTCACTCCCCTGATTCGCACAGCACCGCCAGCGGCTGCGGGCTGTGGATGTGATAGCCCTGGGCGTAATCCACGCCCAGCGCCCGCAGCATCTCCAGGGTCTGGGCGTTTTCCACATACTCGGCCACGGTGCGCACGCCCATGAGCTGGGCCACCTTGTGGATGGCCTCGACCATGGCGGCATCCACCGGGTCCTGGTGCATGTCGCGCACGAAGGTCCCGTCGATTTTTAAGTAATCCACCGGCAGGCTGCGCAGATAGGCGAACGAGGAGAGCCCACTGCCGAAATCGTCCAGCGCGAAACGGCAGCCCAAGACGCGCAGGTCGCTGATGAGCTGCAGGGCATTGTCGAGGTTGGCGATGGCGGCCGTCTCGGTGATCTCTAGGCAGAGGTTGGCGGCGATGCGCGGATGCTCGTTGAGCCGCTGCCGGAGCAGGGCCTGGAAACCCTGATCGCCGAGCGAGGCCCCGGAGATGTTGAGGCTCAGGATCACCTCGGGGTGCCGCTCCAACATGCCGGCACAGCGTTCGATCACCTGGTCGAGCACCCAACTGTCGAGGATGGCCGCGAGCTGGTAGCGCTCCGCCGCCGGCAGGAAGGCCATGGGGGGAACGACGTTATCGTCCATGTTCACCATGCGCAGCAGCAGCTCGTAGTGCCGCGCACTGTCGCCGGCGCGCAGGGGCTCCAGATACTGGCAATAGACCTGCAGCCGGCCCTCGTCCAGGGCCTGGGTGATCCGGCTGGCCCACTCCATCTCCCCGCGCCGGCGCAAAAGCTCCTGGTCCGCCTCGTGATAGCGGTGGATGCGATTGCGCCCCCCTTCCTTGGCGGCGTAGCAGGCGGCATCGGCGGCACCCAGCAGCTCGCCCACACCGGGACTGGCGGC
>JBKBRS010000043.1:0-14435 GCA_046292095.1 Thiobacillaceae bacterium | reverse complement strand
GAACCCGAGGTAGGAGCCGGTCGGTGCAGGTGAGGTCAGAGATCGGGGTGAAACCGCCAGACGTTTTACACCCTCTTGCCGCAAGCATCCCTCTCCGTGTTGCCACTTCTCGCCTCGGCATATATGCCGAGTGGCGAGCGGGACGATCATGATGGGTTAATCTTGGCGCACTACACGTCACCCTCCGCTATCGTGGAAATCGAAATCAAACTCGCACTCGATGCACGCGCTGCCCGCCGGCTGCGTCATCTGCCCCTGCTGCAGCCGCACGAACCGGTGCGGCGGCGACTGTACAGCGTGTACTACGACACACCGGATTTCGCCCTGCTGCGCGCCGGTCTCGCCTTGCGGCTTCGCCGTGTAGGCTATCACTGGGTGCAGACCGTCAAGGCCGGGGCCGGCAGTGGCGGCCTGCTCGCACAGCGACCGGAGTGGGAGGTGCGCCTCGCCGGCAAGCAGCCCGACCTGAAGGCGCTGCCGGACGCCGCGCACGCTGCGCTACCGGACTTCGCGCCACAGCGGCTCACCCCAGTGTTCGAGACCGCATTCCAACGCACGGCCTGGCGGATCCCGATGGGCGAAGGTGAGGTCGAAGTCGCGCTCGACCTGGGCGAGGTCCGCGCCGACGACAAGACCCTGCCCATCCGTGAGGTCGAGCTGGAGCTCACGTCGGGCGCACTCGCCGATCTTTTCACCCTCGCCGAGCGGCTGTTGGCCGAATTGGCTGCGGCGCCGGCAGGCGAGCCCAGTCGCGCCAGAGGAGTCACGCGGTCCGCGCGAGCGTCCGCCGGCGTCTGGCTGGAGCCGCGCAGCAAGGCCCAGCGCGGCTACCAGCTCGCCGGCGCGCTAAAGCTCGCCCCCGTCAAGGCGGTCTTGCCCGCCATCGATCCGCAATCCGCTGCCGGTGAGGTCTATTGCACGATCGCCCGTGCCTGTCTCGCGCAGTTCGAGGCCAATCTACCGGGTTACCTCGCGGACACCGGCACACCCGATCCCGAGTATGTGCACCAGATGCGAGTGGCCATGCGGCGGTTGCGCGCAGCAATCGGGTTGCTGCGTTTCATGGGGCTCGACACGCCGCAGTGGGCGGGCGAACTGAAGTGGCTCATGCGGGCGCTCGCCCATGCCAGGGACTGGGACGTCTTCGTCACCGAGACGCTGCCCCATGTTGCCGCAGGACTTGAGCGGCCGCAGGCGCTGGAGCCGCTCACGGCGGTGGCGCAGCGCCTGCGCGAGCAGGCCAATGCCCACGCCAGGGGCGCCCTGACCGACGCCCGCCTGGTGCGCCTTTGGCTCACACTGGAACGTGCGCTTGCCGAGTTCTCCGCTGCGCCCATCAGTGCACGGCAGTGGGCCATGGCGGCGCTCGATCGGCGTTACCGTCAGTTGCGTCGGCTAGGCAACCACCTGGACGAGCTCGACCCCGTGGAGCGGCATGCCCTGCGCATCGCCGGCAAGAAACTGCGCTATGCCGCCGAATTCTTCGCGCCGCTCAGCCCCAAGGCGGCCCGTCGGTTCATCGCCGCACTGGCGCATCTGCAGGATGTCCTGGGCGTGCTCAACGACATGGCCGTCACCACCCGCCTGTTGGCAGAGGCCAAACAAGTCGGCGGCATGGTAGTTTTGGAGGCGGCAGGCCTGGTAGCAGGCTTTACTGCGCATGAGCAGGCCGAGCGGCTGGCCGAGCTCGAAAAGGCTTGGCGGGGGTTCAGGGTGGTGAAGCCTTTCTGGCGGAAGGCGACGGTATGAATTTTTTCAGTCGTACTGCGGCCGCACGCCGCTCATGACGAGTTGCTGTAGCGGCGCAGCTTGTCGACGTCGAGCACGGTGATGGTGCGTCCTTGCACCTCGATCAGCCCGGCCTGCGCGAGCAGGGAGAGCATGCGCGAGAGGGTCTCCGGGGCGAGGTTGAGCTGGGCGGCCAGGGTCTGCTTGCTGGTGCCCAGGGCGACCTCGTAGCGTTTCTGACCTGCTGGGGCCTGCTGCGACAGGAAACAGGTCACGCGCTGCAGGCTGGTGCGCGAGGTGCAGGCCTCGATGTCGGTCAGCAGTTCGTGCAGCCGAACGCATAAACTGGCGAGCATCTTGCGGCAGAGTATGGGGCTCGTGTCCAAAGCCTGGCTGAGGGCCTCCTTGCCGATCAACAGCACGATCGTCTCCTGCATGGCCTGGGCACTCACAGGGTAGGGTTTGTCGAGTAAGGCGACCGCCTCGCCGAAGGTGCTGCCCGGTCCCTCCATGTGGATCACCTTCTCCCAGCCCTGGGTGGAGGGGATGAACAGCTTGACCTGGCCCATGACCACCGCGTGGATGCCCTGCGGCATGTCGCCCTTGTTGAACAGGATCTCGTGCTTGTGCACGCGGTATTCGCGTGTGTGTCGGGCCAGTATCTTCAGCTCCTCTTCATTCAGGCCGCGAAACAGCGGCTGCCGGGAAAGGATCTCCTCGATGGAATGGCGCGTCTCCTGGATCATCCGGTTGGGCTGTATGGTTGGCAGAGTATCAATGTACCACTGATGCGTGAATTTGTTGATACAAGTCAAGGTCATTTGCCCACGGGCGGCTCAAAGTTCACGCCTGAATACGCGACCCGAAGTCGATGAGGTGGAGATGAACCTGTCCGGAATTCTGGTGGTGGCCAGGCCCGAGCGGCTGTCCACCGTGATCCGCGAGCTCAACGCCCTGCCCGGCGTCGAGGTGCACCAGGTGGACGCGGCCACCGGCCGCATCGTCGTGGTGCTGGAGGCCTCAGACATCCTGGGGGAGATCGAGGGGCTGAAGCGCATCAAGGCCTTGCCTCACGTGCTGGTGGCCGAGATGGTCTACCACTACCTCGCCGATGACCGGCAGACCTATGCCGAGCTGCCGCCCGATCTGGCCGAACAGGACAGCAACGCCTGCGCTGTCCCGGCTTACCTGAACGACTGAACCCTAGCGAAGGAGGCTGTCATGGGACTCTCACGCCGTGATTTTCTGAAGACCAGCATCGCCGCCAGCACCGCTGCCACGGTGGGCCTGCCGATCTCGAAACAGGCCGAGGCGGCCGTCAGGGCCTCCGAGGCGGGCTGGCAGTGGGACAAGGCGGTGTGCCGCTTCTGCGGCACCGGCTGCGGCATCATGGTAGCGACCAAGGACGGCCAGATCGTCGCCACCAAGGGCGACCCGGACGCGCCGGTCAACCGGGGGCTGAACTGCATCAAGGGCTACTTCAACGGCAAGATTCAATATGGCAAGGACCGGCTGACCCAGCCGCTCATGCGCATGAAGGACGGCAAGTTCGACAAGAAGGGCCAGTTCGTGCCTGTGACCTGGGAGCAGGCCTTCGACGAGATGGAGCGGCAGTTCCGCAAGGTCTATGCCGAGAAAGGCCCCAGCGGCATTGCCTGCCTCGGCTCCGGGCAGTGGACGGTACAGGAGGGCTACGCCATGAACAAGCTGTTCAAGGCGGGCTTCCGCTCCAACAACATCGACCCCAACGCACGCAACTGCATGGCGAGCGCCGTGGCGGCGTTCTACAGCGTCTTCGGCGCCGACGAGCCGGCCGGCAACTACGACGACATCGAATATGCCGACAGCATGATCCTGTGGGGGTCGAACATGGCGGAGATGCACCCCATCCTGTGGTCGCGCATCACCAACCGGCGGCTGGGACACAAGGATTGCCGGGTGATCAACATCACCACCTTCCGCAACATGTCCTCCGACATCGCCGATCTGGAGATCATCATCAAGCCGAACGCGGATCTCGCCATCCAGAACTACATCGCCCGCGAGATCATCGCCCGCGATGCGGTGAACTGGGACTTCGTCAACAGGCACTGCGTCTTTGCCACCGGCCCTTACGACATCGGCTATGGCATGCGGCCGACCGGCAAGTACGCCTTCCCGGCGGAGAAGGACACCCAGGCCAAGGAGCTCAGGGTCAAGCTCGACAAATACGAGGCCGTCGCCCAGCGCCGTCAGGAGGGCGAGGTGGTCGAGCAGAAGAACACCGCCAACCCGGCGCGCCACTGGCTAATCAGCTTCGACGACTTCAAGCGCGCGGTGGAACCCTACACCCTGGACTTCGTCGCCGAACTGGCCAAGGGCGACCCGGACGAGTCGCTCGACAGCTTCAAGGCCAAACTCAGGCAGCTCGCCGACCACTACATCGATCCCAAGCGCAAGGTGTTGTCCTTCTGGACCATGGGCTTCAACCAACACCAGCGCGGCACCTGGGTCAACGAGCAGGTCTACATGAACCATCTACTGCTGGGCAAATACGCCCAGCCGGGCAACGGCGCCTTCTCGCTCACGGGACAGCCCTCGGCCTGCGGCACGGCGCGCGAGGTGGGGACCTTCGCGCACCGCCTGCCGGCCGACCGCCTGGTGCCCAATCCCAAGCATAGGGCTGATGTGGAAAAGGCCTGGCATCTGCCGGCCAAGACGCTCAACCCCAAGATCGGCTCCTTTTACGCCAAGATCCTGCGCGACCTGGAGGATGGCTCGGTGAAGTGGGTGTGGGTACAGGTCAACAACCCCTGGCAGAGCCACCCCAACAACAACCACTGGCTTAAGGCGGCACGCGAGATGGACAACTTCATCGTCGTCTCCGATGCCTATCCCACGGTGTCGGCCAAGGTGGCGGACTTGATCCTGCCGGCGGCGATGATCTTCGAGAAGTGGGGGGCCTATGGTAACGCCGAGCGCCGTACCCAGCACTGGCGCCAGCAGGTCAATCCGCCCGGCGAGGCGCGCGCCGACATCTGGCAGGTGCTGGAGTTCTCGAAACGCTTCAAGATCAAGGACTTCTGGGGCGAACAGAGCGTGCCGGGCCTCAAGGCGGACGGCTTCCCCGACGGCAAGCTGCCCAGCGTCCTGGACGAGGCGATGAAGATGGGTTATTCGCCAGAGGCGAGCCTATATGAAGTGTTGTTCGCCACGCCCGAAAACAAGAAATACAAATGGCCCGACCCGATCGCCAAGGGGCACGACAACCACGTGGTGCGTCTGCTGGGTGACGGTTGGTTCCCGGAGAAGGCCCTGTGGCGGAATACGTCCAGTTCGGCCGCGGCAAGGGCAAGGACCTGGCGGACTTCGACGTCTATCACGGCGACAAGGTGCGCGGCCTTAAGTGGCCCGTGGTCGGTGGCAAGGAGGTGCCCTGGCGCTTCAACGAACATTACGACCCGTATGTCAAGAAGGGCGCCGGTTTCGAGTTCTATGGCGACCTCTTCAAGGCCATCCCCAAAGGGGACCTGGACAAGGTCACCGACCCCACCCCGGTGTCGGTGGCCGGCAAGGCCAAGATCTTCTACCGGCCCTACGCCGCCCCGGCGGAGCAGCCCGACGAGCGCTATGACCTGTGGCTGTGCACCGGGCGGGTCTTGGAGCACTGGCACACCGGCACCATGACGCGGCGTGTGCCCGAGCTGCACCGTGCCGTGCCGGCCGCGGTGCTGTGGATGCACCCCGAGGACGCGCGCGCGCGCGCGGGCTCAAGCGCAACGACCTGGTCTGGGTCGAGTCGCGCCGAGGCAAGGTGCAGGTGCGGGTCGAGACGGGCGGCCGCAACAAGATGGTGCGCGGCTACGTCTATGTGCCCTTCTTCGACGAAGGGGTGCTCATCAACCGGGTGACCCTGGACACCACCTGCCCCATCTCGAAAGAGAGCGACTTCAAGAAGTGCGCGGTGAGGGTCTACAAGGCCTGAGGCGGCACGGGGCGAATCCGGCCTGCGTCGCTGGGATTTAGTGGCACGGGCCGGACAGCCAGGTCATCGCGATGGCAGAGAAGACCACCACACGCCGCGAGTTCCTGCTGCAGGTGGCGCAGGGCACCGCGGTGGCGGCGACGGGGGCCATGCTGTGGCTTTACATGCTGCGGCAGGAGGCGCGCGCACATCCCTACGCCCTGCGCCCGCCCGGGGCGCTTTCCGAGCCGGATTTCCTGGCGGCCTGCATCAAATGTGGTAAGTGCGTCAACGATTGTCCCTATGACACCCTCAAGCTGGCCCCAGCCGGTGGCAATCTGCCCATCGGCACACCCTATTTCACCCCGCGCGACATCCCCTGCTACCTCTGCCCGGACATCCCCTGCATGAAGGCCTGTCCGACCGGGGCGCTGTCGCCGGCGTTGAAGAACATCAACGATTCCCGCATGGGTCTGGCGGTGATCGACATCGAGAACTGCCTCTCGTGGCGGGGACTGCGCTGCGAGGTCTGTCACCGCGAATGTCCCCTCAAGGGCAAGGCTATCACCCTGGAGACGCACCCCAGGCCGATCTCCAAGCATGCGATGTTCTACCCCATCGTGCATTCGGACGCCTGCACGGGCTGCGGCATCTGCGAGAAGGCGTGCCCCACCGATGAGCCGGCCATCCGCGTCTTTCCGCACAAGATGGTGCAGGGCAAAATCGGTGAGCACTATCGCCTGGGCTGGACCTTCGACACCGAGATCACGCAGGACTTCAAACCGTCCGGACCACCCGCGACAGGGGCCGCGCCTGCCAAGCCACCGAAAAAGGCCCCCGGCATGGATTACCTGAATGAGAGTGGGCTGTGAGCACCCTTGAACCCACACGCCAGGATGCCCAGGCTAGTCTCGACAAGATCCGGGCGCGGACGCTGCCGCAGCGCCTGTGGTCCTGGCGCTACATCGTCCTGCGACGGGTGTCGCAGCTGGGCATTCTCCTTATGTTCTTCGGCACTGCGCATTGGGGCTGGCAGGTCGCCAAGGACGTGCCGCTGCTGACCGGCAACCTCTCCGCCTCCAAGTTCGCCGGCATCCTACCGATGGCGGATCCCTTCGCCGTACTCCAGATCTTCCTGACCGGTCACGTCCTGCAGACCGAGGTCCTGCTGGGGGCGGGCATCGTCTTCGCCTTCTATCTGATCCTCGGTGGGCGTGTCTACTGCGCCTGGGTCTGTCCGGTCAACATGGTCACCGATCTGGCCAACTGGCTGCGCATGCGCCTCGACGTGCGCCCCATCTTCCACATCACCCGCAACGTGCGCTATCTGATGCTGGCCGCCGCCTTGGTGCTCTCGGCCCTGACCGGTGTGGCGGCCTTCGAGTGGGTGAGCCCCATCGGCATGATGCACCGGGAGATCATCTTCGGTCTGGGACTGGGCTTCATCGCACTGCTGGCCATCTTCCTGTTCGACCTGCTCATCTTGAAGAACGGCTGGTGCGGGCACCTCTGCCCCCTGGGCGCGTTCTGGTCGGTGGTCGGCCGCCATACCGCCCAGCTGCGGGTGCGCTTCGACGCGCGTACGTGTACCCATTGCGGCGAATGTGCGCGTGTCTGCCCCGAGCCGCAGGTCTTAAACCTGAAAAAGATCGCCGAGACCGGTTACGTCTATTCCGGCGAGTGCAGCAACTGTGGGCGTTGCAGTCCCCTGTGTCCCGAAGGCAGCCTCGCCTTCGACCTGCGCCCCCTGATCCGAAGACACAACGAGCGTTCCGCTCGGGTCGTATCCTGATCGAAGACTAGGAGACTCGTATGAAAAGACAGCTGCTTCTCTACACCGGCCTGTTTCTCGCCCTGGGGGCTTGCGCCACCGCGAACCAGCCCATCTCCGACGAGGCCATGGGGCTGTCCAAGACCAGTGTGTTCAATGACCCCGCGCCGGCTGCCTTCGACTATCCCGCCGAGCGTCCGGGTGCGGGCACGCGCTACGAACAGTCCTACCATACCGCCCCACCCATGATCCCGCACGACATCTCCGCCTTCGTGCCGGTCACCCAGAGCAAGAACCTGTGCCTGAGCTGCCATCAGAATGCCTCGATGGCCGGGCAGGCGGTGCCCAAGGGGGTGCCGACCCCGATGCCGGTGAGCTATTACAGCGACCTGGCCAGCGGCAAACTCGACGGCTCGCGTGCCGTGTGTACCCTCTGCCATGCCCCACAGGCGAAGGTCGACCCCCTGGTCGAGAACCGTCTGGGCGCTGGTCGCTGAACCGGCGGCTGCCGGGCCCGCGCCCACAAAATGCGTCCTCCAGCCGCCTGCGGGCGGCTTTTTTATGGCGTGCGCACGCCGATGTGCATCTCGCCGCCCTCCATGCGCACAGCAAAGCGCGACAGGAAGCTCATGCCCAGCAGCACGGTGTCGCCGGGCATGTCCGGCACGATCACCCCGGCCACGTTGCGCACGGCGAGGCCGGCGAGTTCCACCGACTCCAGACGGGTGGTGTAGGCCGTGGTCAACCCCAAAGCGGTGGCGGTGTGCACCGGGCTGCCCGGCTGGGCGCCGACGCGGCGGGCCACAGCGGCCGGCAGGGCGACCCCGGTCGCACCGGTGTCCACCAGGAAGTTGACCGCCATACCGTTGATCCGCCCCGGCGCGACGAAGTGCCCGCCGGCATTGCGCTTGAGCACCACGCTGTCGGCCACGGCGACCTGGGCGAGCTCGGCGTTGGGGTTGGCCTGCCGCGTCACCCAGCCGTCCATGAAAAACCACACCACGCCGCCCAGCATGAGCCAGGCGACGACGATCATGCACACGCCCCAGTAATGCATTTGATCCTGCCCGACCAGTCCCATTTTTACTCTCTGACCCCAGGTAAGCCCGAGCGTTCGTAAGGTCCCCGCGGATCAGCCTGCTTGGGGCTTCATTCCCCCGCCGCCATGCCCTCCCGGCGCGGATCGGCCGCCCCGACCCAACGCCCGCCCTGGCGCACGATCAGGGCCAGACCGCTGGTCATGTCGCTGAACACGATCTCGTGCCCGCGCGCGCGTAAGTCATCGGCCAGTTCGAGCGGTACGCGCCCGCGTTCCAGCTCGGTCGGCCCGTTGCGGCTGCCGGCATGGGGCAGGGCGACCACTTCGCCTGCCGTTAAACGCCCGTCGATGAGGGCGACGATGGCGCGGGCGACATAGTGGATGATGCGGCTGCCACCTGGCGAGCCGAGGATGGCGTACAGCCGGCCATCCGGGTCGAACACCAGGGCCGGGCTCATGGCCGAGAGGGGCCGCTTGCCGGCCTCGACCCGGTTGGCGACCGGCCAGCCATCGACCTCCGGGCGGAAGGCGAAGTCGGTCAGCTGGTTGTTGAGCAGAAAGCCGCCCACCAGGATGCGGCTGCCAAAGGCGTCCTCGATCGAGCTGGTCAGCGCCGCAGCATTGCCCTCGGCATCGACGACGGAGAGGTGGGTCGTGCCACCGCGGCCGCCAGCCGGGTCCGCGCCGGCGGGTGACTGGGGAAGCGTGCCGGGGCGGGCCCGCCCCAGGCTCGTCGCATCGTGGATCAGGGCGGCGCGCGCGGCGAGGTAATCGGCGGCGAGGAGCTGTTCCACGGCCACGGCGGCATAGGCCGGGTCGGCCAGAAAGTGTGCCCGGTCGGCATAGGCCAGCCGCGCCGCCTCGGTGAAGCGGTGCACGGCCAGGGGCGTGCGGGGGTCCAGCGGCGGGAAGCATTGTGTAATTCCACGCAACAGGTGCATGCTGACAAAACCTCTAGGTGGCGGTGGCCCCAGGCGGGGGGTGGCAGGAGCAGCGCGATGTCACGGCTGAATGGGTCGCGTGCTGGACACGCGCTTGCATATGTCAACGCAACCGTGTGCTCAGGCCAGGAAAGGGTTCACGATCTGCATGCCCTCGACAACCCGGCCGTGCGCAGGTCCTCGCTGTAGAGGACCTTGGTGCCCGACTGCAAGGCGGTCTCGACGATCAGGCTATCCCAAAATGAGAGCTTGTCGGTGCGGCTACGTTGGGCCGCGCGCAGGACCAGGGCACTGTCGACCGGGGTGACCGGAAGCTCGGCCAGACACCGGAGCGCCGCCTCCGCCGTCAGCGCATCCAGGGGTCGGGCCAGCTTGCGTGTGACGGCGACATAGAACTCCTGCAGCACCTGTGTGCTGAGGACGGCGCGCCCCCTGGCGACATCCGCCTGCAGCAACGCACTGGCCTGTTCTTGCTTGTCGGGCGTGTCGGCATCGAACAGATAGACCAGGACGTTGGCGTCGAGGAAGGCGCGCATCAGGAACGCTCTTGGAGCTCATCCCGAGTCCAGCGCGCCCCACTCGCACGTGCCGAGGCCGCGCGTGAGAGGCTCAATAGACGCACCACGGCCTGCATTTGGGTGGTGTTGCCACCGGCATAGGCCTCGAGGTACTCCCGAAGGAGGGCGTTGACCGAGGTGCCCTGCTCCGGGGCCTTGAGCCGGGCACGGCGGAGGGTCTCGTCGTCGACGGTGATCGTCAGATTGCTCATGGGCAATGACCCGTGCTGCACGGGTTCAGTGTAGCAGTACTGGGCCCCCCGTTTTGGATGTTCAGTACAACAGATTGAGCATCAGCATCATCAACCCCAGGAACAGCACGGTCATGATGCCGCCGGCGCGCAGGAAGTCGGCCACGCGATAGTCGCCCGGGCCCATGATCAGGGCGTTGACCTGATACGTGGGTAGCAGGAAGGCGTTGGAGGTGGCAAGCGCCACGGTCAGGGCGAACACGGCCGGGCTGGCCCCGGCGGCGACGGCGATGTTGACCGCCAGCGGCACCAGCAGCACGGTGGCGCCGACGTTGGACATCACCAGCGTGAAGACGGTGGCCAGCACGGCGACAGCAAGCTGCAATCCCCAGGCCGGTACATCGCCCAAGAGGGTAAGGGTCTGCCGGCGATCCAGGCCGCGGTGCCGCTCACCTCCACCGCCAGCCCCAGGGGGATGAGACTCGCCAGCAGGAACACCGACTTCCAGCTCACCGCCTGATAGGCCTCATCCATGCGCAGCACCCCGGTCAGGACCATGCCGATGGCCCCCGTCATGAGCGCGAGCGACAGGCGCACGTCGGTGAAGAGCAGCAGGTACACTGCAATGCCGAGGCAGACCAGGGCCGGCGTGACCTTGTGCGGGCGCAGCTCCTCGTGTGGAAAGTCGCTGGTCAGCACGGCGAAATTGCGATCGCGTTGCAAATGGGCCAGGGCCCGCCAGGTGGTGTGCACCACCAGGGCGTCGCCCGCCTGCAGCGGCAGATCGCGGATGCCGTCGCCCTCGCGCAGGGTCTTGCCGGTGCGGTGCAGGGCCACCGGGGAGAGCCCATAGGTCTTGCGCAGCCACAGCTCGCGCGGACTCTTGCCGATCAGGGCCGATTTGGGCGGGATCACCACCTCGGCAATACCCGCGTTCTGCGGCGACAGGGCCTCGGCGAAGACCTCCAGGCCCTCGCGCAGGGCGAGGCCGTTGGCCTGGGCGAAGGCCTCGACCGCTGCCGGCGCGCCGAGGACGCCCAGCACCGCGCCGGCCTCGATACCGATGTCGCGCGCCAGACTGCCGGGCCCGATACGCGGGGCCGCATCGCCCGACTGCACGGCGATGACGTGGATGCGGTGGGCGCGCTCGACCGCCTCCAGGGTCTGGCCGACCAGCGGGCTACCGGCGGGGACCCGCACCTCCCGGAGGGTGTAGTCCAGGCCGTAGAGCGACTGGAAATACTCCAGGGTGCCGACGGCGCGGGTGATCTCCTCGTGCGGGCGCGCCGGCAGGACATGGCGGCCGGCTAGCACGAAATAGGCGATACCGGCGGCAAACAGGGCCAGACCCACGGGCGTCACCGAGAACATCGACCAGGTCGCCATCTGTTGCTCGGGCGGCAGGGCCTTGTTCGAGGCGAGGATCAGGTCGTTGAGCAGGATCAGCGGGCTGGACCCCACCAGGGTAATAGTCCCGCCCAGGATGGCGCTGAAGCCCATGGGCATGAGCAGCCGCGACATCGGGATGCCGGTGCGGGCGGCGATGCGGCCCACCACCGGCAGGAAAAGCGCGGCGGCGCCGACGTTCTGCATGAAGCTGGAGGTCGCCCCACCGTCCCCGACACCGCCGGGATCACACGCGCCTCGGTCTGCCCAGCCAGCTTGAGGATGACGCCCGCTAACCGCGTCATCAGCCCGGTCTTGTCCAGCCCCGCGCCGATGATCATGACGCCGATGATGGACACCACCGCGTTGCTGGCAAAGCCTTGGAACAGCTCCCCTGCCGGCACCAGCGGCCGTGCGAGGCCGATCAATTCATGGGCGCTGCTCAGCAAGCCCAGCAGCAGGAGAAGGGTCACCGCCGCCACGTCCACGCGCAGGACCTCGAAGGCGAAGAGATAGACGGTGAGCAGCAGCAGGCCCAGCACCCAGGCGATCTCGGCGCTGGGGGCGAGGGTGGCGAGCCAGATGCTCAAAGCGAGAAAGACGAGTGCAGCTGTGAGTTTATTGGCAGAGAATGTGGGCATGGGTGTGTGTTCGGCGTAGGACTCGGAGTTCGTCACTTGCAAGATTGTGCCACCCTGATCAGCCTATCAATTCATAAAAGACCGTGTCGTACGGCATCCGGCCTGACTGGCTTGAAGCCCTCGTGCCGTTGGGCCGTTAACACAAATGTGATAAGAATGTCACGATCCAACCACCGCGACACGAGTACACGCATGCACAAAAGACCGACCCGGCCAGGGCGCGCCGCCGGCTTCACCCTGCTGGAGCTGTTGATCGTCCTGGTCATCCTCGGCCTGTTGATCGGCTATGTTGCGCCGAACTATTTCCAACAGGAGGACAAGTCCAAGGTCAAGGCGGCGCGGGCGCAGATCAAGGCGCTGGAGGATGCGCTGGACCAGTACCGGCTGGACGTCGGACGCTACCCCACGACCGAGCAGGGGCTGGCGGCCCTGACCGTACAGCCCCCCGGCGAGAGCCGATGGCAGGGGCCCTACCTGAAAAAGGGTGTGCCGATGGATCCCTGGGGCAATCCGTACCAATACCGCTCGCCGGGTGAGCACGGCGAGGTCGATCTGTTCTCCTTCGGCAAGGACGGCCAGCCGGGTGGTACGGGGCTCGCCGCCGACATCACCAACTGGTAGGCATGCGCTACCACGTCACGGCCCTGGATGACCGTGGGCGGCGACACCTGCGCCTGGAGGCGGCGCATGCCGAGGATGCGGCCGAGCAGGCGCGGCGCATGGGGCTGACCGTGCTGGCGGTGCGCGCCGGCGGGCCTCTGCGTCTGAGCTAGTCCACACGGCGCTACCGTTTTCCGCTCACCTTGTTTTCGCGCGAGTTGCTGGCGCTGCTGGGCAGTGGGTTGTCCCTGGTGGAGGCCTTGCAGACCCTGGCGGAGAAGGAGTCGCGCAGCGAGACGCGGCGGATGCTGACCCAGGTGCTGGCGCACTTGTACGAGGGGGAGTCCTTCTCCGCCGCCATCGCCCACTATCCTGAGGCCTTCCCGCCGCTCTACGTGGCGACGGTGCGGGCGTCGGAGAAGACCAGCGACCTGCCGGAGGCGCTCGCCCGCTACGTGGCCTATCAGGAGCAGGTGGAGGTGATCCGCAAGAAGGTGGCGGCGGCGACGGTCTATCCGGCCCTGCTGCTCTCCGTGGGCACACTGGTGGCGGTCTATCTGCTGGGCTGGGTGGTGCCGCGTTTCTCCGGCATCTACGCCGACAACCTGGATCGGCTCCCCTGGGCTTCGCGGCTGTTGATGGAGTGGGGGGCCTTCATCCATGCGCATGCACAATGGGTGGGACTTGCGCTGTTGGCCCTGGTCATCGCCGTGGTCCAGTCCCTGCGCCAGGCGCCGGTGCGGGCAGCGGTGTCGCGCGGGCTGTGGCGCATCCCTGCGCTGGGCGAGCGGCTGCGCATCTTCCAGCTCACCCGCTTCTACCGCACGGTGGGCATGCTGCTGACGGGGGGCATCCCCATCGTCACGGCGCTCGGCATGGTCGAGGGCCTGCTGCACCCTGAACTGCGCCAGCGCCTGGCCAGCGCCCAGCGCGACATCCGCGAGGGCAAGGCGATCTCCCAGGCAATGGAGCAAGCCGGCCTCACCACGCCGGTGGCCTTGCGCATGCTGCGCGTGGGCGAGAAGAGCGGTCGCATGGGGGCGATGATGGAGTCCATCGCCGCCTTCTACGACGAGGAGCTGGCGCGGGCGGTAGACTGGCTCACCCGACTGATCGAGCCGGTGCTGATGGTGGCGATCGGCCTCGTCATCGGCGCCATCGTCGTGCTGCTGTACATGCCCATCTTCGACCTGGCGGGGACGCTGCAGTGAGTGGCGAGATCACCGCCGAAATGGTGCAGCGCGCACGCGCCCAGGGGCGCGGGCCAAACAGGCCGAAGGTCCTGCAGGAGGCAAGCGGCCTGGAAGGGACCGATTTTCTCCGCGCGCTGGGCGAGGCCTTTGCCTACCCCGTCATGGACATGGCAGCGCTGCGTGACCTGACGCCGGCCTTCGGGCAGCTCCCCTTCGCCCAGGCGCTGGCGCGCGAATGTGCCGCTGGCCGCGACGCCAGCGGGCGGCTGTGGCTGGTGCACGCCGATCCCCTCGACGCGGGGCTCATCGACTGGGCCGAGCGGGTGATCGGCGAGCCCTTCACCCCTGCCTTGGCTTTGCGCGACGACCTGCTCGCCTGGCTGCACCGGCAGGAGGCGGATCTCAAGGCGATGGACGGCGTGATAGCGGTGGCCGGCGAGTCGCG
>JBKBRS010000042.1:4354-14498 GCA_046292095.1 Thiobacillaceae bacterium | reverse complement strand
ATGAAGCGCGCCTCGCAGGAGGGCGACATCAGCAAGACCCTGGCCTACACCGATGAGAAGGTGGTCTCCACCGACTTCCGCGGGGTGGGCTACTCCTCCATCTTCGATGCCGAGGCCGGCATCGCCCTGGACGACACCTTCGTCAAGGTGGTGGCCTGGTACGACAACGAGTACGGCTACACTTGCAATATGCTGCGGCTGACGCAACACATCGCGTCCCGGTAACAGGAATCAGGGATCGGGAACAGGGGATCTGGCGCGGGCGTGCCTGCGCTGACCCTCTGGTACCTGCCCGATCCGTGCCACGGAGTTGTAAGGCGTGAGAACGCTCATCCCTTACAGCTTAACGATCAGGAGTGCATCATGGCCAAATTCCTCCGCATGACCGACCTCGACCTCAAAGGCAAGCGCGTGTTCATCCGCGCCGACCTGAACGTCCCCGTCAAGGACGGCAAGGTCACCAGTGACGCCCGCATCACCGCCTCCATGCCCACCATCGAGCACGCCCTGAAGGCCGGCGCGCGGGTCATGGTCACCTCCCATCTGGGGCGCCCGACCGAGGGCGAGTGGACGCCGGAGGTGTCGCTCGCGCCGGTGGCCGAGGTGATGAGCGCCAAACTCGGCAAGCCCGTACGTCTGATCAAGGACTGGGTGGACGGCGGCTTCGAGGTGGCAGAGGGCGAGGTCGTGCTCTTGGAGAACTGCCGCATCAACAAAGGCGAGAAGAAGAACGCCGAGGAGACGGCGCGGAAATACGCCGCCCTGTGCGACGTCTTCGTCATGGACGCCTTTGGCACCGCCCACCGCGCCGAGGCCTCCACCTACGGCATCGCCCAGTACGCCCCGGTGGCCTGCGCCGGCATCTTGGTCACCGAGGAGCTGGAGGCGCTCGACCGGGCGCTGGCCAACCCCGCCCGGCCCATGGTTGCAATCGTTGGCGGCTCCAAGGTCTCGACCAAGCTCACCGTGCTCGAGGCCCTGTCCGAGAAGGTCGACCAGCTCGTGGTCGGTGGTGGCATCGCCAACACCTTCCTCAAGGCCGCCGGCAAGAACGTCGGCAAGTCCCTGTGCGAGGACGAGCTGGTGCCCACGGCCCGCGCCCTCATGGAGAAGATGGCCGCGCGCGGGGCGAACATCCCCATCGCCGTGGACGTAGTGGTCGGCAAGAAATTCGATGCCAACGAACCGGCGGTGCTGAAGAGCGCCGACGAAGTGGCCGACGACGACATGATCTTCGACATCGGCCCCAAGAGCGCGCAACAGCTCGCCGACATCATCATGAACGCCGGCACCGTGGTGTGGAACGGCCCGGTCGGCGTGTTCGAGTTCGACCAGTTCGGCGAGGGCACCAAGACCATCGCCATGGCGATCGCTGCCACCAAGGCCTTCACCCTGGCCGGCGGCGGCGACACCATCGCCGCCATCCAGAAGTACGACATCTACGACAAGGTGTCCTACATCTCCACCGCCGGCGGCGCCTTCCTGGAGTACCTCGAGGGCAAGGTCCTGCCCGCGGTCGAGATCTTGGAAAAGCGCGCGGCCGGCTGATCCACGGGTGAGGTGGTGAGGCGTGCGGGGTGATGCGTTGTCGCATCACCTCTTTCCCCTCACCCCTCACCCCTTACCCCTCACCCAAAAAAATGATCCGCAGAACCAAGATCGTCGCCACCCTGGGTCCGGCCAGCCGCGACCCCAAGGTGCTCGACCGGATGATCGAGGCCGGCGTCGACGTCGTGCGGCTGAACTTTTCGCACGGCAGCGCCGAGGAGCACATCCAGGCCGCCGAGCTGGTGAGATCGCTGGCCAAGACCCGCGGCCGCGCCGTCGGCGTGCTGGTGGACCTGCAGGGCCCCAAGATCCGCATCGGCCGCTTCAGGGACGGCAAGGTCACCTTGCAGGAGGGCGAGCGCTTCATCCTCGACGCCGATTGCAAACTCGGCGACGCCACTCGCGTCGGCCTGGACTACCCCGACCTTGTCCAGGACGTCTCCCGCGGCGCCACCCTCTTGCTGGATGACGGTCGCATCGAGCTGTGGGTCGAGGAGGTCGAGGGCAACCAGGTCATCTGCAAGGTGGTGCGCGGCGGGGTGCTCTCCAACAACAAGGGCATCAACCGCAAGGGCGGCGGGCTGTCCGCCGCGGCCCTGACCGACAAGGACATCGAGGACATCAAGACCGCGGCGCAGTTGAAGGCCGATTATCTTGCCGTCTCCTTTCCCCGTTCGGCGGCCGATATGCAGCAGGCGCGCGAGATCCTGCGCGCCGCCGGCGGCCGTGCCTGGCTCATCGCCAAGATCGAGCGGGCCGAGGCGATCGAGGCGCTACCCGAGATCCTCAACGCCTCGGACGCCATCATGGTGGCGCGCGGCGACCTGGGGGTGGAGGTGGGGGATGCCGCCGTGCCGGCCCTGCAGAAGAAGATGATCCGCATGGCGCGCGAGCACAACAAGCTGGTCATCACCGCCACGCAAATGATGGAATCGATGATCGCCAGCCCCATCCCCACCCGTGCCGAGGTCTCCGACGTGGCCAACGCCGTGCTCGATGGGACCGACGCGGTGATGCTCTCGGCCGAGACGGCGGTGGGCAAATACCCCATCGAGGCCATCGCCGCCATGCACCGGGTGTGCATCGAGGCGGAGAAGGAGGTCGAGCGGCCGCAGTTCCCGCTCAAGGCCGCCGAGGCGGGCATCGTCCGCGTGGACGAGGCCATCGCCAAGTCCGCCGCCTTCACGGCGCTACACCTCAACGTCAAGGCCATCGCCGCGATGACCCAGTCGGGCGCCACTGCGCTGTGGACCTCGCGTATCAGCACCCATGTGCCGATCTACGCCTTGACACCCGAGGTCGAAACCCGTAGAAAAGTGACCCTCTTCCGCGGTGTCTACCCCATCAACTTCCGGCCCTCCAGCAACGACCGCGACCAGCTGCTGGCCGAGGCCGAGGAGGAGTTACGGCGGCGCGGCGCGGTGCGCAACGGCGACCTGATCCTGCTCACCATCGGCGAGCCGATCGGCAAACCGGGCGGCACCAACACCCTCAAGATCGTTCGCGTCGGCGAACGAAAGAAGGTTTAACCTAGCGAACAGGAGATCCCGATGGCCCTCATCACCCTGCGTCAACTGCTGGACCATGCCGCCGAGCACGGCTACGGCGTGCCCGCCTTCAACGTCAACAACATGGAGCAGATGCATGCCATTATGCAGGCCGCCGACGCCTGCGATGCGCCGGTCATCGTCCAGGCCTCGGCCGGCGCCCGCTCCTACGCCGGCGAGCCCTTCCTGCGTCATCTCATGTACGCCGCCGTGGAGATGTATCCGCACATCCCCATCTGCGTGCATCAGGACCACGGCGCCTCGCCCGCGGTGTGCTTCCGCTCCATCCAGTCCGGCTTCACCTCGGTGATGATGGATGGCTCACTCATGGAGGACGCCAAGACCCCGGCCAGCTACGAATACAACGTCAACGTCACCCGCCAGGTGGTGGAACTGGCGCATGCCTGCGGCGTGTCGGTCGAGGGGGAGCTGGGCTGCCTGGGCAGCTTGGAGACCGGCATGGCCGGTGAGGAGGACGGTGTGGGCGCCGAGGGCAAGCTTGATCACTCCATGCTGCTCACCGACCCCGACCAGGCCGCCGACTTCGTCAAACAGACCAAGGTCGACGCCCTGGCCATCGCCATCGGCACCAGCCACGGCGCCTACAAGTTCACTCGCCCGCCGACCGGCGACATCCTCGCCATCGACCGCGTCAAGCAGATCCACGCCCGTATCCCCAACACGCACCTGGTGATGCACGGCTCCTCCTCGGTGCCGCAGGAGTGGCTCAAGATCATCAACGAGTACGGCGGCGACATGGGACAGACCTACGGTGTGCCGGTCGAGGAGATCGTCGAGGGCATCAAGCACGGCGTGCGCAAGGTCAACATCGACACCGACCTGCGTATGGCCGCCACCGGGGCGATCCGCAAGTTCCTCTGGGAGAACAAGAAGGAGTTCGACCCGCGCAAATTCCTCAAGGCCGCCACCAAGGCCATGAGCGAGATCTGCAAGGCGCGTTACGAGGCCTTCGGCTGCGCAGGCCAGGCCAGCAAGATCAAGCCCCTGAGCCTGGAGGCGATGACCAAGCGCTACGCCAGCGGCGAGCTCGATCCCAAGGTCAACTGAGTCCGGTCACCCAAGGACACTGAAGGCGGCTGCGGCCGCCTTTTTTGTCGACCTTTTATCGCGCAGGTCTGAGTAGCCGCTGCCGAAGGTGGCGGTTGCACGCGGCGGCGGCATGGGTTTTACTCTGGGCTGCTCGCCTGTCCCACCTCCATGTCTCGCGCCCGCTTTGCCCTGATCCTCCTCGTCCTGGCCATCGCCGGTGGACTCGTCTTGGGCTTCATGCCGCGGCCGGTGGCGGTGGAGCTGGCTGAGGTGAGCCGGGGGCCGCTCACCGTCAGCGTCGAGGAGGAGGGCAAGACGCGGGTGCGTGACCTCTACGTGATCCATGCGCCGATGAGCGGCTATCTGCGCCGCATCGAGCTGAAAGTGGGCGACCCGTTGCGGCGTGGCCAGGTCGTGGCGATACTCGAGCCGGCGCGTGGCGACGCCCTCGACCCGCGCACACGGGCACAGGCGCTGGCGCAGATGCGCGCGGCCGAGGCGAGCCTGGCGGCCGCTCGCGAGGAGGCACGTGCGGCCGCGGCCGAGGCCGAGCTGGCGCGGCAGGAGCTGAAACGGGCCGAGGCCCTGGGGCAGGCCGATTTCCTGTCGCGCGCCGCCGTGGACCAGGCCAGGACGCGGGTGTCCCGCGCCGAGGCGGCGCGTGAGGCATCGGCGCATGCCGTGGACGTGGCGCGCCATCAGCTGGAGACCGCACGCGCCGTCCTTGCACATGCCGCGGCCCTGCATGCAGGCAGGCCGGCGGAGCGGCTGGAGGTACGCGCCCCGATCGACGGGAAGGTGCTGAAGTTGGTGCGCGAGAGTGAGGGCACGGTGGCGGTGGGGCAGCCCCTGTTGGAGATCGGCAACCCCGAGGCGCTGGAGGTGGTGGTCGAAGTGCTCTCGACCCAGGCCGTGCGCATCCGGCCTGGCGGGCGGGTGAGCCTGGAGCGTTGGGGCGGGCCGCCGCTCACGGGGCAGGTGCGGGTGGTGGAGCCGGCCGGTTTCACCAAGGTCTCGGCCTTGGGGGTGGAGGAGCAGCGGGTGCGGGTGATCGTCGACATCACATCACCGCGCGAGGCCTGGCGAGGGCTGGGTGACGCCTTCCGGGTGGACGCCCGCTTCGTCCTATGGGAAGGTGACGATGTGCTGCAGGTGCCGGCGAGCAGCCTCTTCCGCCACAACGCGGGCTGGGCCGTGTTCGTCGTCGAGTCGGGCCGGGCCCGGCTGCGCCCGGTCCAGCTCGGGGAACGAGCGGGGCTGGCGGTGCAGGTTCTCTCGGGTCTCAAGGCCGGCGAGCAGGTGATCAGCCATCCGGACGACCGCATCCGCGAGGGTGTGCGGGTGAGGCCGCGCACATGAGCCACAAACCCATCCTCGGTCTCGCCCTTGGCAGCGGCTCGGCCCGCGGCTGGGCACACATCGGCGCCATCCGCGCCCTGGAGGATGCCGGGTTGCGATTCGCCGTGGTCTGTGGGACCTCTATCGGTGCCCTGATCGGCGCGGCCTATGCCTCCGATAGCCTGGAGCGGCTGGAGGGCTGGGTGACCGGACTCAAGATCAAAGAGGTGGTCGGTTTCTTCGATCTCACCCTCAACGGCGGCATGATCCGGGGTGACCGGCTGATGGACTTCTTCCGCGCCCATTTTCGCGATCGGGCGATCGGTGAGCTCGGGCAGACCTATGCGGCCGTCGCCACCGACCTGGCCACGGGCCGCGAGGTCTGGCTGCGCGAGGGCGGTTTGTTGGAGGCCGTGCGCGCCTCCATCGCCCTGCCCGGCTTGTTTACCCCGGCCCTCCACAACGGTCGCTGGCTGGTCGACGGCGGCTTGGTCAATCCGGTGCCGGTGTCGCTCGCCCGTGCCCTGGGGGCCGAAATCGTCATCGCCATCGATCTCAACACCAATCTGGTGGGCCGGCACCTGCGTCCGCGCACGCGTGCCCCCGCCAGCAACCGGCCGACCGAGGACAGCCTGGCCGCCGCCCTGATGCAGCGCCTGCAGACGGGCATCCAGGCCCTGCCGCTGCCCTGGCGTGACAAAGACGAGGAGCCCCCCTCCCTGTTCGACACCCTGGCGACCAGCATCAACATCATGCAGTTGCAGATCAGCCGCAGCCGCCTGGCCGGCGAACCGCCCGACGTGCTGATCACGCCACGGCTGGCACACCTCGGCCTGCTGGAATTCCATCGCGGACGCGAGGCGATCGCCGAGGGGCGGCGGGCGGTCCAGAGCGTCCTGCCACAACTGCGCGAACTCGAATTGATTGGCTAGATGCGCCGGTTCACGCCTTGCGCCCAAGGCGGGCGAGCGCGGGAAATCGGCGCGCCGACCCCCCGCATGGGGGATCGGTCCCGAACCCGGCTGCCCGGGCTTCAAAGGCCGCCGAAGAGGCGGCCGGCGCGCTGGGCCTGTTCGGCCAGTCCACGGAATAGGCCCCCGGCGAGGTTCATGCCGCCGGCGGCCATATTGCCCATGGCCCCGGCCGCCTGGGCGAGATCGCGCTTGTGCAGCAGGCAGTCGGGATCACGCTCGCCCGGCTGCACCGGACAGGCCGGGCCCGTCTCCGCTTGGGTCGGACAAGCTGCTGCCGGAGCGAGGAAGGGCAGCCCGAATACACAGGCCTGTGCCGAGCTTGCGCAGAGCGCGACAGTCAGGGCAAGGGCGGTGAGCGACTTCTTCGAGTAATGCCTGGACATGACGTGACTCCAATCGAGATGCCCGTCGGGATTGACGGGTAGGGTCACGTTACGTCGCCAGCGTTGGCAGACGATGTCCGAGCGGTGGCGGAGTGTAACCAGTTGTTGCAGGCCCGGCACAAGGCTCGACGCGGTGACGCCGGCATGGCGCTTTCATCTGAGCAGCAGGATCCACACGGGCAGGGCCAGCAGGAACAGCAAGCTGGTCCAGCTCACCGTCAGCGCCGCGGCGCGCACGTCCAAGCCGAAACGGTCGGCGAAGCTCGCCGCCATCAGCATGGTGGGCATGGCCACCTCGAGGATGGCGGCGCGCTGCGCCGCCCTGAGCTCGCCCAGCAGCAGATGGGTGAGGGCGAGGACGATCACCGGGCCGATGATCAGCTTCACGGCCACCGCCGCCAGCACCGGGCGGCTGGGCTTGAGTGCGGCCCAGGGGATGGACAGCCCCAGGGTGAAGAGCATCAGCGGGATGGTCGCCTGGCCCATGAAGCGCGCGGCCTGGATCAAGGGCTCGATTTGCAGGCCGGCGAAATTGACGGCGAAGCCGAGCACGAAGCCCCAGATCGGCGGCAGTCGCAGGACGGTGGCAAGCAGACTGGTGCCACGTCCTCCCGGATGGCCCAGCCGGGTAGCGATCCACACCCCCAGGGTCCAGAGCAGCGGGGTGGAGGCGAGGACGTCGGCAAAGGCGGCGTAGCTGCCGCCCATGGGCCCATGCAGGAAGGTGAGCACGGGGTAGCCCATGAACAGCACGTTGCCGTAGCTGCCGGCCAGCAGGATGGCGGCGCGGCCCTCTCGCGTGAGCGCGCGCCCCAGGGGTGCGTGGTAGAGCAGCGGATAGAGCAGCACGACACTGACCAGGATGCCGGTGATGGTGATCACCGGTACGGTCAGCAGCTCCCCGTCGAGTCTCGCCTGGGCCGATAGGGCGAACAGCAGCGGCGGCGCGAAGACGTCGACGACCAGGCGGTTGAGACAGACCCGCAGCTGGTCCGCCGGCGGGTCTTGGCGTAGCCGCGCCCACAGCCCGCCCGCCGTGACCAGCAGGGCGATGGGCAGCCAGACCTGGAGAAAGAGTTCGGTCAGGAAAGCGGCGGACATGGGAGGCCGACATTATGCGGCGTCCCCGTATCCGCCGGTGGCATCGATTGCGGCGCGGTCTTCAGTTCAGCACGGCCGGACGCGTGGGGCACAGCACGATGCGCGCACCCTCCGGCTGCACCGAACGGATGACGGCCAGATCCTCAGGGGTGAGTTGGCCATAGTGGGCGACCTCGCCATGGAGGACGGGGTGTTCGCGGCCACGGTCTGCGCCTCGACCGTCGGCGCACGCACCGAGGCCATGATGGCCAGGTCCTCCTCACTCAGGTATTCCGTCTGGCAATCAGGGGCGGCCTGGGCAGAGAGGGAAACGAGAAGGGTGGCGAGCAATCCAGACATAGTACGCATGACGACTCATTTTATGAAAAACGCATCATTGATATTGATACACACGTACTAGTCGAGCAAGTTTGCCTTGATCTGGATCAAACATGGTCGGACTGCCTTGTCGGGTATTTAGCACCCTGTTTCAATATGGCAACAAGTAGCCTCAAGATTCCGGTTCCAGACCTAGCTCCTGGATCTTGCGCGTGAGGGTGTTGCGACCCCAGCCGAGCAGATTTGCGGCCTCGATGCGCCGTCCGCCCGTGTGGTCGAGGGCGACACGGATCAGGGTGCGTTCGAACTGGGCGGTCAGGTCGTCGAGGATGCCATGCTCACCGCGGGCGATTCGCGCCTGGGCGGTGCGGGCCAGGGCCTCGGCCCAGTCGAGGGCATCGTGCCGCGGCTCCTCCAGGGTCTCCGGCGGCAGGTCTTTGGGCTCGATCACCTGGCCGGGTGCCATCACCGTGAGCCAGTGGCAGAGGTTTTCCAGTTGGCGCACGTTGCCGGGATAGGGGAGCGCCGTGAGCAGGCGCATGGCCTCGTCGGAGACCTGTTTCATCTCCACACCCAGCTCGCGCGCGCTCTTTTGGAGGAAGTGGCGCACCAGCAGCGGGATGTCCTCGCGTCGTTCGCGCAAGGGGGGCAGCTTGATGCGGATGACGTTCAGGCGATGGAACAGGTCCTCGCGGAACAGGCCCTGACGCACCCGCGCCTCCAGGTTCTGGTGGGTGGCGGCGATGACCCTGACGTTGACGCGGATGGGGGCGTGACCGCCGACGCGGTAGAACTCCCCGTCGGCCAGCACACGCAATAGCCGTGTCTGCAGGTCGGGCGGCATGTCGCCGATCTCGTCCAGGAACAGGGTGCCGCCGTCGGCCTGCTCGAAGCGGCCGCGGCGCGAGCCAGTGGCGCCGGTGAAGGCGCCGCGCTCGTGGCCGAAGAGCTCGCTTTCCAGAAGGTCCTTGGGGATGGCCGCGGTGTTGAGCGCGATGAAGGGCTTGTCGTGGCGTGGACTGTGCCGGTGCAGGGCCCGCGCGACCAATTCCTTGCCCGTACCCGTCTCGCCGGTGATGAGGACCGTGGCATGCGACTGCGCCAGCCGGCCGATGGCGCGAAACACCTCTTGCATGGCCGGCGCCTGGCCCAGCATGGCCTGGCCGGTGAGGCCGATCTCGCCGCCGCCGCCGCCCTCTTCCCGTTCGCCCTCCTCCAGGGCGCGGTGGATCAACTCCAGGGCGTGATTGAGGTCGAAGGGCTTGGGCAGATATTCGAAGGCGCCCCCGGCAAAGGCGGCCACCGCAGAGTCGAGGTCGGCGTAGGCGGTCATGATGATGATCGGCAGCCGCGGGTGGCGCGCCTTGACCTTTTCCATGAAATCGAGCCCATCCATGCCCGGCATGCGCACGTCGGTGAGGATGGCGCCGGGGGTTTCGCGTTCTAAGGCGCGCAGCGCGGCCGTGGCGGAATCGAACACCTGATGCGGCAGGTTCTCGCGCTTGAGCGCCTTCTCGAAGACCCAGCGGATGGAGCGGTCGTCGTCGATGATCCAGATCGGGCGCATGTTTGTGGTGAGGGGTGAGGCGTCAGGGGTGAGGGGTATGCCGGATAGTTTGCCCTGATTCCTGATTCCTGACCCCGGATTCCTGAACCGGCAGATAGATGGAGAAACAGGTGTGCCCGGGCTCGCTGGTCAGGTGGATCACCCCCGCGTGGCGCTGGATCAGGCTCTGGGCGAGGGTGAGCCCCACGCCGCTGCCGCCCTCGCGGCCGGAGACCAGGGGAAAGAAGATCTTGTCCTGCATGTCCTGAGGGATGCCGGGTCCATGATCGATGACGTCCAGGCGGATGGCCAGACGCCAGCTTTTCATGGCGAGGGTCA
>JBKBRS010000042.1:0-4259 GCA_046292095.1 Thiobacillaceae bacterium | reverse complement strand
GTCACCCGCCGCGCCACGCGGGTGCGAAAGACGACCTCGCCCTTGCCCTCGATCGCCTGGGCGGCGTTGCGGGCGATGTTGAGCACGGCCTGGATCAATTGCTCGAGGTCTCCTTGGAGCTCGGGCAGGCTCACGTCGTAATCGCGGCGGATGGTGAGCTCGGGATACTCGGCCAGCAACAGGCTGCGCACGCGCTCCAGCACCTCGTGCACGTTGACGGGACGGATATCCGGCCTGCGCGCCGGGGCGAGCCAGCGATCGAGCAGGTCCTGCAGCCGCTTGGCCTCCTGGATGATGACCTGGGTGTATTCGAGCAGCTCGGCGCCGTTGAGCTCGGCCTCCAGCAACTGGGCCGCGCCGCGCAGCCCGCCGAGCGGGTTGCGGATCTCGTGCGCCAGCTGGCGCAACAGCCAATGCACGGTCTGCGCCTGCGCCATGGCCTGCTCCTCGCGGGCGATCCTGACGCTGTTGCCGGCGGGGTGGAACTCCAGGACCACCGCCTCTGCCTCGAGCGGGGTCACCGTCGCGTCGAGGATCAACGCCAGCTCACCGACCTCGACGACCAATTGGTGTTCGGTGAAGGTCGCGCCCTCTTTCAGTGCGGCGTCGACGGCACGCTCCAAATCGGGGCAGGGGCGGATGATGCTGGACAGGGGGCGGTTCAGGGCGTGGTGGGCGGACACCCCGAGCAAGTTCTCGGCCGCGGGATTGAGGTAGCGGATGTGGCGCTCGGGGTCCAGTAGCAGGACGGCCGTGGCGAGGATGTCCAGGCCAGGGGTGGTAAAGTTCATTCGGGGCATGCCAGGAGGGTGTCTCCCGACTGTTAAGCAAGAAATAGACCACCTGCCGGCGATCCCCTCGCCACTCGCGACGCGGGTAGACGCCGGCGCACCGCTCAGCGGATCAGGGCCAGTTCCTTGTTGAGCATCTCGATGTTCTTCTCGTGCAGGCGCACGCTGTCGGCCAGACGATTGAGATTGGCACCGGGCTGGCGGCTGGCCTCAGCCAGGGCCCGACGCGCAGCCTCCAGGTTGCGCTGTTCGCTTGCCAGTTCCTGCATCAGCAGTTGTCGGCGCATGTCGTCCCGGCGCCGCTGGGTGCCGGGGTCGACCTTGGGGAAATAGGCGGGCGAGGGTGTGGTCACGCGCGGACGCGTCGGCGGCGTGGCGGCCTTGGGCAGGGTGGGCGCGCTGGGCGGCGGGTCGAGCTCCAGCTTCTTCGCGCCAGGCCGGGGGATGTTGGTGTAGGTGACGTTGCCCTGGTCGTCGATGAATTTGTAGATCTCGGCCTGGACGCCGAAGGCGAGCCCCACGCTGCAGAGCCCCAGAGTCAGGCGGTGGACGAAACGCATGGCACAACGCTGAGAGGCAACTTGAGCAGTGTATGCCCAGGCCCCGCGGGCGGCAAGAAAAAAGGGCAGCCGCAGCTGCCCTTGGTGAACGGCGCTTGCCTCAGACCGAGTAGTACATGTCGAACTCGATCGGATGGGTGGTCATGCGCAGACGCGTGACCTCCTCCATCTTGAGCTCGATGTAGGCGTCGATGAAGTCGTTGCTGAACACCCCGCCGCGGGTGAGGAACTCGCGGTCGCGGTCCAGCGCCTCCAGGGCCATGTCGAGCGAGTGGCAGACCGTGGGGATGGCCTTGGCCTCCTCGGGCGGCAGGTCATAGAGATTCTTGTCGGCCGGGTCACCCGGATGGATCTTGTTCTGCACGCCGTCGAGCCCGGCCATGAGCATGGCGGCGAAGGCGAGATAGGGGTTGGCAATGGGGTCGGGGAAACGCACCTCGATACGGCGGGCCTTGTCGCTCGCCACGTGGGGGATGCGGATGGAGGCCGAGCGGTTGCGGGCGGAATAGGCCAGCATCACCGGCGCCTCGAAGCCCGGCACCAGCCGCTTGTAGGAGTTGGTGCCGGGGTTGGTGATGGCGTTCAGTGCGCGCGCATGCTTGATGATGCCGCCGATGTAGTACAGCGCGAACTCGGACAGACCCGCGTAGCCGTTGCCGGCGAACAGGTTCTTGCCGTCCTTCCACACCGACTGGTGGGTGTGCATGCCGGAGCCGTTGTCGCCGACGATGGGCTTGGGCATGAAGGTGGCGGTCTTGCCATAGCTGTGGGCGACGTTGTGCACCACGTATTTCAGGATCTGCGTCCAGTCGGCGCGCTGCACCAGGGTGGAGAAGCGGGTGCCGATCTCGCACTGGCCGGCGGTGGCCACCTCATGGTGGTGTACCTCCACCGGCACGCCCATCTCCTCCAGCGCCAGGCACATGGCCGAGCGGATGTCTTGCAGGCTGTCGATGGGGGGCACCGGGAAGTAACCGCCCTTGACCTTCGGCCGGTGTCCGAGGTTGCCCACCTCGCTCTGTTCGCCGGAAGACCAGGCCGCCTCCTCCGAGCGGATCTTGACGTGGCAGCCGGACATGTCGTCGTGCCAGGTCACCGAGTCGAAGATGAAGAACTCCGGCTCAGGGCCGAAATAGGCGGTGTCGCCCAGACCGGTGGACTTCAGATAGGCCTCGGCGCGCTTGGCGATGGAACGCGGGCAGCGGTCATAGCCCTTGCCGGTGTCGGGCTCCACCACGTCACAGGTGAGAATGAGCGTGGGCTCGTCGAAGAAGGGGTCGATGTTGGCGGTGTCCGGGTCCGGCATGAGCAGCATGTCCGAGGCCTGGATGCCTTTCCAGCCGGCGATCGAGGAGCCGTCGAAGGGGTGCCCGTCGCTGAAGATGTCCTCGCTGAAGGCCTTGGCCGGCACAGAGACGTGCTGCTCCTTGCCGCGGGTGTCGGTAAAACGTAAATCGACGAATTTGACGTCGTTGTCCTGGATCATTTTCATGACATCGGCGACCGCCATATTTGCGCTCCTATGGTTGAATGGACACGGGTTGAAGCGAGAGACCAGCCATAAGCACAACGCGTGCCAGCTTCAAAATGGTGCTGATGCATTGTGCCACAATGCCCTGACGGGCGGCTCGACTTTTGTTCTGCACCAGATTGGTGCGCAACGCACCCGAACAGTGCGTGGAGTGTGGCGGGGCGCCGCCTTAAAATCTGACCTTTTCAGTCCGCATCGATGACCGACCACTACGCCGTCTTCGGCAACCCCATCGCCCATTCCAAATCGCCCGTCATCCACGCCGCGTTCGCGCGTCAGACCGGGCAGGACATGGACTACACGGCGCTACTCGCCCCCCTGGATGGCTTCGCCGCGTGCGTGGCCGCCTTTCGCGCCGGCGGCGGCAAGGGTGCCAACGTGACGGTCCCTTTCAAGGAAGCGGCCTGGCGCCTCGCCACCCGCACAACGGCCCGCGCGGAGGCGGCGCAGGCGGTGAATACCCTGCGCTTCGACGGCATCGAGGTCCTGGGCGACAACACCGACGGTGCCGGCCTGGTGGCCGATCTCACCCGCAACCTGGGGCTCGATCTCAAGGGACGGCGCATCCTGCTCATGGGGGCCGGTGGCGCGGCACGCGGGGTCATCCAGCCGCTGCTCGGAGAAGGCCCTGCCATGCTGTTCATCGCCAACCGCACGCCTCAGCGCGCCATCGAGCTGGCCGAACGCTTCGCCGGCCTCGGGCCGGTGCGCGGCGGCGGCTATGAGGACCTTGTCGGCACCGCCTACGACCTCGTCATCAACGCTACGGCGGCTAGCCTGGCGGGTGAACTCCCACCGCTGCCGGATGGCGTCTACGCCAGCGGGGCCCTGGCCTACGACATGATGTACGGTCGCGACACCCCCTTCCTGCAGCACGCGCGCGCCGCTGGCGCGCGCACCGCCGACGGGCTGGGCATGCTGGTGGAACAGGCGGCCGAGGCCTTCTATGTGTGGCGCGGCGTGCGCCCGCAGACCACCCCGGTCATCGCCCTGTTGCGCGGTGAGTCGGTGTCTAGGTAAACGACATGCTCCGCATCCTGCTCAAGACGCTGCTGGTCGTCTGCCTCGTCGTGTTGGCGGTGCAGCTCTGGTTTCTGGTCCAGGTGGCCTGGTGGGGGGTCTTCAACCCCGGCTCCACTGCCTTCATGGAGGCGGGGCTTAAGCGTCTGCAGGAAAAGGACCCGGAGGCCGAGCTGCATCACCGCTGGGTGCCCTATGAGCGCATCTCCATCCACCTCAAGCGGGCGGTCATCGCCGCCGAGGACAGCCGCTTCCTGACCCACCAGGGCTTCGACTGGGAGGGCATCGAGACGGCAGTGGAGAAGAACCTCAAGCGCGGCCGCATCGTCGCCGGCGGCTCCACCATCAGCCAGCAGC
>JBKBRS010000041.1:6923-14668 GCA_046292095.1 Thiobacillaceae bacterium | reverse complement strand
CTTCGACTACGCCCATCTGCTCAAGGCGCCCCTGTCCGAGGCGGCCCCGACCGCGCGGCCGGTGTCGCAGATCACCGGTGAGAAGATGGAAAAGATCCACTGGGGTCCGAACTGGGAGGACGACCTGGCGGGCGAGTTCGAGGCGCGGGCGCGCGACGTGAACATGGCGGGTCTGCAGAAGGAGATCTACCGACAGTTCGAGAACACCTTCCACCTTTATCTGCCGCGCATCTGCAACCACTGCATCAACCCGGCCTGTGTGGCCGCATGCCCCTCCGGCTCCATCTACAAGCGCGAGGAGGACGGCATCGTGCTGGTGGACCAGGACAAGTGCCGCGGCTGGCGCATGTGCATCTCCGCCTGCCCGTACAAGAAGGTGTTCTACAACTGGGAGAGCGGCAAGGCGGAGAAGTGCATTGGCTGCTACCCGCGCGTGGAGTCGGGCATGCCCACGGTCTGTTCGGAATCCTGCGTGGGACGCATCCGCTACAACGGCATCATGCTCTACGACGCCGACAAGATCGAGCAGCTCGCCGCCACGCCCAGTGTCCAGGACCTCTACCAGGCCCAGCTCGACATCTTCCTCGATCCCAACGACCCCGAGGTGATCGAGGCGGCCCGCCGCGAGGGCATCAACGACGACTGGCTGGAGGCGGCGCGCCGCTCGCCGATCTGGAAGATGGCCGTTCAGTGGAAGATCGCCTTCCCCCTCCATCCCGAGTTCCGCACCCTGCCCATGGTCTGGTACGTGCCGCCGCTCTCGCCCGTGCAGTCGGCGATCGACCAGGGGCGGCTGCCCACCGAGGCCGATGGCTGCATCCCCAAGGCGGAGGCCCTGCGCCTGCCGGTGAAGTATCTCGCCAACCTGCTCACTGCCGGGGCTGAGGCGCCGGTGGTCGCCGCCATCAACCGGCTGATCGCCATGCGTTCCTACATGCGTTCGGTGCACGTCGAGGGCACGCCCAATACCGAGGCCCTCGCCGCGGCGGGCATCGACGAGGCGACGGCGCGCGAGATGTACCGTTATCTCGCCATCGCCAATTACGAGGACCGCTTTGTGGTGCCCACCAGCCATCAAGAGGTCACCCTGGAGGACTTCTATGGTCACCAGGGCCAGAACGGCTTCACCTTCGGCAACGACTCTTCGCCCGGCATCTCCCCCAACTCGCTGTGGCCCGAGCGGCGCAAGGAGACAGTGGAGGAACGCGATCCGGTGCCGTCGGCGGACTGAGGCCCTCCCACCAACCCCTCCCCCGCGGGGGAGGGGCAGACCAGACAAGCAAAGGAGTCACACCATGTTCTACCGATTGCTGTCCAAGCTGCTCGACTATCCGGGCGAGGACCTGTACGCGGCCCTGCCCGAGCTGCGTGCAGCCGTCGCGCACGCTTGCACCGGCGAGGAGCGGCGCGTGCTGGAGGGCTTCCTCGACCATCTGGCCGGGATGGAGCCCCTGGAGGCCCAGGCGATTTATGTCCAGACCTTCGATCTGACGCCACAGCACACCCTAAATCTCACCCACCACCTGTTCGGCGACGACAAGAACCGTGGGCCGGCGTTGATCGATCTGGCGGAGTTCTACAAGGCATTCGGCCTGGAGCTGCGCCCTTATGCGGCCAATGACGCGGACGTCGAGGCCTCTGGGGTGAACGAGCTGCCGGATCATCTGCCGCTCATGCTGGAATTCGCTGCCCAGCTCGAAGCCGAAGAAGCGCGCATCTTCCTGGCGCAATGGAGCAAGGTGCTCGGCCAGCTCGCCGCCAATCTGGAGGCGGCCGACAGCCCCTACGCGCCTCTGGTGCGCCTCATCGAGGCGCGCAGTCAGCTCGTGCGGGCGGCGGCGTGAATCACCGACCGCGACGCATGCGCCAGCCGCCCCAAGCTCACATCGAGGAGTGAATCATGGATCTGCATCTCATCGTCTTCGGGGTCTACCCCTACATCGCATTGGCCACCTTCCTGCTGGGCAGTTGGATCCGCTTCGACCATGAGCAATACACCTGGAAGAGCGATTCCAGCCAGCTTCTATCGAAGAAGGGCATGCGCTTCGCCAGCAATGTCTTCCACATTGGCATGCTGGGCATCTTCTTTGGGCATCTGATCGGCCTGCTCACCCCGCACGGCGTCTTCCAGGCCTTAGGCGTCTCCGACCTGACGCACCAGTACCTGGCCATGTACGCAGGCGGCGTCTTCGGCCTGATGGTGATTCTCGGCGGCACCCTGCTGTGGCTGCGGCGGCTGACCAACCCACGCGTGCGTGCAGCCAGCCGCTGGATGGACATCAACATCCTGGGCTGGCTGGTGGGCACGGCCATCGTCGGCCTTTCCACCATCTTCTGGTCCATGGGACACGCCGCCAAGGGCGATCCCACGGTGATGTTGCGCCTCGCGGAGTGGGTGCAGAGCATCGTCACCCTGCAGCCCAACCCCGAGCTGCTGCGCGGCGTGGATTGGATCTACAAGCTGCACATCTTCCTCGGGCTGTCTGTGTTCCTGTTCTTCCCCTTCACGCGGCTCGTGCACATCTGGAGCGCGCCCATCGGCTATCTATTCCGTGCCTACCAGATCGTGCGCGCCAGGCGTACGGCCTAAACCCTGCTGGCGGCGGCCTTTGACCTTGGTCAAGGCGCCGGCCGGCTAATACCCGATGATTGCAACTGCAGAATCAAGGAGTCTTGGACTGTGACGTCGCACATGCCCACCATCAATTACCTGAAAGAGGCGAAAAACACTGCCAATCCCTATGCCATTTATACCCGTACGCTGCTGGTGGACGGCCGCGAGGTGCTGACCGACCCCGAGGGCTACATCCTCAACATGGACGAATGGAGCGAGGGGTTTGCCCGCGCCGAGGCCGCCCGCGAAGGCCTCGATCTCACCGATGAGCATTGGCAGGTGATCTGGTTCATCCGCCAGTATTACGATGAGCATGGCGTCCAGGCCCAGGTGCGCGACATGGTGCGTCACTTCCGCGAGGTCTGGGGACCGGAGAAGGGCACGAGCCGCTATCTGCACGACATCTTCCCCTTGGGCGGGCCGCAGAAGCAGGGCAACCGCCTGGCCGGCATCCGCAAGACCAAGGGCGAGCATTGATGTCTGCCATGCGGGCACTCGCGCGATGCGCGACTTCTTTTTTGACCTTGGTGTTCACCCTGCCGGCCATCGCCGGCAGCACAGACGTGGCCTGTGAGGCCCTGGTCGCCGCGCGTGCGCGACTGCTCGAGATGATCGACAGCCGCGGCAGGGGCGACCTGGATGCCCTCAAGCGCGAGGTCTATGCCGCCAGCGCGCGGCTGGAGGGCGAGGTGGGCGCCCTGCGTGGTGACGACACCGCCCGCGCCATCGCCTTCCGGCGCGTCTGGGAGCCCTTCAAGCGCACCCGCGAGCAGGAGATCCTGCCGGCCCTCTACCGAGGCCAGTATGCGCGGGCACACGCCATCGCCCACGGCATCCAGGCCGAGCGCTACGAGCGGATGCGGGCCGCCCTCGGTTGTACGTGACCATTTCTCGCTGAGCTAGAGGAGATCGCATGCAGATTCCCGTCGTCCACAACCACAGCCGGCCGGACGGCATCTATCACTTCGATGCCCGCGGCATCGCCAAACGCTTCCGCCATGCCGCGATCTTCGGGGCCCTGGATGCGCTCACCCCCGGTGAGCGCATGCGCTTCATCAACGACCACAACCCCCTGCCGCTGCTGCAGCAGATGCAGGTGCGCTATGGCGACGCGGTGGAGGTCAGATATCTGGAGCAGGGCGAGCAGGGGGTGGTGATCGACTTCATCCGCCGCTGACGGCTTGATCTTTGCTGCGCTCCTGGGCATGCCCTGCGCTGCCGCCCGCACACCCGGTCACGTCTCTGCCGACGCGACGACATGGCCACCCGTGGCACCCGCTGATCCCCGTCACGATGTGCTGATCCTGCTCGTCGCCCTCACCCTGGCCCTGCTCTTAGGCGGCCTCACCCTGCCGCGGCTGTGGGCGGCGTCACCTGCGTTCTGGGCGCACCTGGTGCTGGCGGTCGGCGTGATGAGCCTGATCACCGCCGCCATGCAACACTTCGTGCCCGTCCTCTGCCGCGGGCGAGGGGCGGCGCCCTGGCTTGCCCGGGTACCCTGGCTGATGCTGGCGGCCGGTCTGCTCGCCGCGGCGGTGCTCGCAGGGGGGCTCGCCTGGGGGTGGCTCACGGCCGCCGCCCTGCTTGCCCTGACCGGCGCGTTCGCCATGCTCGGCTGGATGCGTGCGGCCGGCCGCGCTGCATTGGGTGGGCCGCACCCTGGGCTTGGCTGGTATATCGCGGCGATGGGTTGTTTGGCCATGGGGCTTGCGGCCGCAGCGCTCATCCCCTGGCTGCCCGACTGGTACGGACGCTTACGCGCCTTTCACTTGCACATCAATCTCTACGGGTTCGTCGCGATGACCGCCGTGGGCACCCTGCAGGTGCTCATGCCCACCGTGGCGAACCGCCCGGACCCAGGGGCGGCCCGGCGGCTCAAACGCGACCTGAAATGGGCCCTGGCCGGTAGCCTCCTGTTCGCGTTGGGGCAAGCGGCACAGTGGCGCTGGCTCTCCGGAGTCGGAGCGGCGCTGTGGCTGTGGGTGCTCGCGCACATGTTTTCGGCCTGGGCCAGCTTGTATGACCGCCAGCTCCTCGCCCTGCATGGCAATGAGCCCGTGCTTGCGGCCGCCGCGTTGGGACTTGCCGCGGCCATGCTCTCCAGCTTTGTTCCGGGATTGAGCGCGAGCCCGCTCAGCGTATTCCTACCCGCTTTCCTCATGCCGCTGGTCAGTGGCGCGGCCGCGCAGCTCGCCCCCGTCTGGCTGCGCCCGGGCCGGCGCGAGCCTTGGCATGAGCAATCCTTGCAGGCACTGGCCCGCTGGGGCGGGGCACGCGCCCTGCTCTTCGTCGCGGCGGCCGGGCTGCCGCTCATGGGCTACAAGTGTGCCGGCATGCCGGCGCTCACGGCCCTCGTCTGGTTTGGCATCTTGTTCGTACGCTGGCTCATGTGGGACGAGCCTGCAAAAATGCCCGAGAAGGTGTAAAAAGCGACCTATCTGCAACACGTTAGCCCATGCAAATGAAAGCCCATTGGGAACGGGTCTATGCCAGCAAGTCGCCCACAGAGGTGAGCTGGTTCCAGCCACATGCCGAACGGTCGCTCAAGCTCATCCGCGAGGCCGGCATGGCCGCCAGTGCGCGTATCATCGACGTGGGGGGCGGCGCCTCCACCCTGGTCGACGACCTGCTCGCTGCCGGCTACGGCAATGTCACCGTGCTCGACCTCTCGGCCCATGCCCTGACGGCAGCGCGGGCACGATTGGGTGCGCGCGCGCAACGGGTCGACTGGCTCGAGGCGGATGTGCTTCAGGCCGCGCTGCCACGGCACGGCTACGACGTCTGGCACGACCGGGCGGTGTTCCATTTCCTCACCGACCCCGCCGACCGCCGCGCCTATGTGCGGCAGGTTCTGCATGCGGTCAGGCCCGGTGGACTGGTCATCGTCGCCACCTTCGCCCCGGACGGCCCTGAGCGCTGCAGCGGGCTGCCGGTCATGCGCTACGACCCAGACGGCCTGCACGCGGAATTCGGCGCGCCCTTCAGCCTGCTTCACCACGAGCGGGAGGCGCATCACACCCCGGCTGGCAAGGTGCAGCAGTTCATCTATTGCCTGTGCCGCAAGGTGAACGATGCCTGAGCTGACGCATTACGTGCACACCTTCGGTCAGTGGTTGCGCGCACGCCACGGCGAGCGTGTGCACAAGATCGCGCTCAATGCCGGCTTCACCTGTCCAAACCGCGACGGGAGCAAGGGCATCGGCGGCTGCACCTTCTGCAACAACGCCTCGTTCAATGCCGATGTCGCGCAGCGGCGCAGCGGCACGCCAGCGGGCATGGCTGAAAGGCCTGCCCCGTCCACGGGCATCGCGGCACAAATGTTGGCAGGCCGGCGCGCTGCGGCCCGCTACACCAACGCTCGCAAGTATCTCGCCTATTTCCAGGCCTATACCAACACCTATGCCGATGTGGCGCAACTGCGCCGTCTCTACGATGAGGCTTTGGCCCAGGAGGGGGTGATCGGTCTGTCGGTGGGGACGCGCCCAGACTGCGTGCCCAAGGCGGTGCTCGACCTGCTGGCCGCCTACCGCGATCAGGGGCACGAGGTCTGGCTGGAGCTGGGCCTGCAGTCCGCCTTCGACGTCACCCTCGCCAGGGTCAACCGCGGCCATGGTCTGCGCGAATACCTCCAGTCCTGCCGGGCAGCGCGCCGTATGGGTATTCCCGTCTGCACCCATTTGATCATCGGGTTGCCGGGCGAGACCGCCTGGCATGCGGAGAAGACCTTGGAAACCGTGTTGGACGTCGGCACCGACGGGCTCAAGCTGCATCCCCTGCACGTGGTCAAAGGCACACGGCTTGCCAATGAATGGCGGCGAGGCGAATACACGCCCTGGTCAGAGGAGGACTACGTGACGTTGGTCGCCGATCTCATCGAACGCACCCCTTGGGAGGTCGTCTTCCACCGCCTCACCGGCACCGCGCCGGCGAATCTGTTACTCGCCCCGCAGTGGTGTGCACACAAGTGGCCGGTGGTCAACGCCATCGTCGCCGAACTCGTGCGGCGCGACAGCCGGCAGGGGGTGAAGGCGGGCCTGCCCGCCAGCCTGCCGGCCCAGGCGCAACCGTTGTCGGCGCAACGGGGGTGTGCCGTATGAGTCTGCAACTCGTCTGCCCGGCCGGCAGCCTGCCGGCGCTCAAGGCCGCCATCGACCACGGGGCGGATGCGGTCTACGTGGGGCTGAAGGACGACACCAACGCACGCAACTTCGCCGGCCTCAACTTCGACGAGCAGACCCTGGCCGAGGGCATCCGTTACGCGCGTGCGCGCGGCCGGCAGGTCCTCCTGGCGCTGAATACCTATCCCCAGCCCGGACAGGTCGAGCGCTGGCGCGCGGCGGTGGACCGGGCGGCCGCCGCCGGGGTGGACGCCGTGATCCTCGCCGATGCCGGCCTCATGGCCTATGCGGTGAAGACCCATCCAGATCTGCGTCTGCACCTGTCGGTGCAGGGCTCGGCCACCAACTACGAGGCCATCGAGTTTTATCGTGAGCGTTTTGGCATCCGGCGCGCGGTACTGCCGCGGGTGCTGTCGCTCGCCCAGGTGGAGCATGTGGTGAAGAACACCCAGGTGGAGATCGAGCTGTTCGGCTTCGGCGGCCTATGCGTGATGGTGGAGGGGCGCTGTCTGCTGTCCTCCTACGCCTGCGGTGCATCGCCCAACACCTATGGCGCCTGTTCACCGGCGCACGCGGTGCGCTGGCACGACACCCCCCAGGGGCTGGAGACGCGCCTCAATGGCATCCTCATCGACCGCTACGCCGCGCAGGAGAAGGCGGGTTATCCAACCCTGTGCAAGGGCCGCTTCGCCGTGGCCGGCGAGACTTATTACGCCCTGGAGGAACCCACCAGCCTCAACACCCTGGCGCTGTTGCCGCAGATGCTGAAGATGGGCATAGCCGCCATCAAGATCGAGGGGCGTCAGCGCAGCCCCGCCTATGTCGCCCAGGTCACCCGTGTGTGGCGGCAGGCGATCGATGCCGTCGTGCGCGACCCCGAGCGCTTTGCCGTGCAGCCGGCCTGGATGGCCGAATTGGACAAGCTGTCCGAGGGGCGTATGCATACCCTGGGCGCCTACTACCGTCCGTGGAAATGAGACCCATGCCATGAAGCTCGCCTTGGGCCCCTTGCT
>JBKBRS010000041.1:4955-6824 GCA_046292095.1 Thiobacillaceae bacterium | reverse complement strand
CTACTATTGGCCGCGTGAGCAGACCCTGGCCTTCTATGAGGCAGTGGCCGCATGGCCGGTGGACATCGTCTATCTCGGCGAAACGGTCTGTTCGCGTCGGCATCTGCTCAGGCTCAACGATTGGCTGGCGCTGGCTGGGCAGCTTGCCGAGGCTGGTAAGGCGGTGGTGTTGTCCACCTTGCCGCTGATCGAATCGGAGTCAGACCTCAAGGTCATGCGCAAGATCGTCACCCATGTGGCCGAGCATCAGGGATCGGCCACAGGGGTGTTGCTCGAGGCCAACGACTGGGGGGCGGTGCGCCTGGCCAGCGGCGCGGGGGTGCGTTTCGTGGCCGGACCGACACTGAACGCCTACAACCCCGACACCCTCGCCCTGCTCGCCGATCTGGGGGCCGTGCGCTGGGTGCCGCCGGTGGAGATGAGCCGCTCATCGATCACGGACATGCCGGTGCCGGCGGGGGTCGAAACGGAACTGTTCGCTTATGGCCGGATGCCGCTTGCCTACTCGGCGCGCTGTTTCACGGCCCGGCACTACAACCTGCAAAAGGATGACTGTCAGTTTCGCTGCCTGGATCATCCGGACGGATTGAGCCTGGACACGCGCGAGGGCGAGCGGTTTCTGACCCTCAACGGCATCCAGACGCAATCGGGGCGGGTTCACAGCCTTGCCCACCATTTGCCGACGCTCGGGGGTGTGCAGGTGTTGCGGCTGTCGCCGCAATCCCGTCACATGCAACGGGTGGTCGAGGTCTTTCGTGCCTTGCTCGATGGGGCTGTCACCCCGACCGACGCGGCGCGGCAGTTGCAGCGTCTGATGCCGGGCGAGGCCTGCGACGGTTACTGGTTGGGCCGCGCCGGGCATCACCTGGGCCTGGCCTGACGTCAGGAGACGGGCGATGAAGAACGCGACCGATGCGACCTTGCCCCGGCCGCCAGCGGCCCTGCCACGCCTGCTTGAGCGGCTGCCGCACCTGCCGGTGTCGCTGGCGCTCACCACCGCCCTCAACCTGGTCGCCTGGCCCAGCATTCGCCGCTTGGACTGGCAGCGGCTGCGCGGCCGGCGCTTCGGCGTGCGGGTGCGCGACCTGGGCCTTGCGGCCTATTTCAGCGTGACCGAGTCCGGCTTCGCCCCGCAAGTGACACCTGTGGCCGACGTGCGTTACACCGCCGACCTGGAGGACTTCCTGCGCCTCGCCCTGCGGCTGGAGGACCCCGACACCCTGTTCTTCGACCGGCGACTCATCATCGAGGGCGATACCGAGCTCGGGCTGGCGGCCAAGAACCTGCTCGACGCAATCGAACTCGCCGCGGTGCTCGACCGCCTGCCGCTGCCGCTGCGCATCGCCATAGACGTCGCGCAGAGGAAATTGGGCGCCTAGGCGGTAGGTCGGGAGGCTCAGTACAGGCGCCCGCCATAGCGTTGGAACAGGCGCACGCAGCCCAACAGGTTGCGCCACAGCACATCGGCGGAGAGGGCGAGCAGTAGCAGCCCGGGCGCGGCATAGGCGGGCGGCAGCCAAGGTGCGGGGAGGAGCCACAGGACCGCCGCCAAGTGCAACCGCCAGTGACGCCGGGCTTGTCCATCGGCAATGAATTCCTTCATGTTGGGGATGGTGCCGGCGCGCGCCCCGGTCTGCGTCTGCAGGTGGAACCAGGCGAGGAAAGGCACGATCTTGTAGAGCATGCCGTTCACCACGCTGGCGGCGAAGCCGAGCAGAAAGAGCAGCCCCCCTGTCACGGCCATGGGCCCCTGCCAGCCGGCCGGAAGATCTGGGTACAGTGAAGGCAGCGAGGCGAGGGCGACGAGTGAGAGCATCCCCAGCCGCCAGAACAGCAAGGTGGCGTCCGTGACCCGGCGCCGCCGCCGGC
>JBKBRS010000041.1:0-4855 GCA_046292095.1 Thiobacillaceae bacterium | reverse complement strand
GGCGAGGGCGACGAGTGAGAGCATCCCCAGCCGCCAGAACAGCAAGGTGGCGTCCGTGACCCGGCGCCGCCGCCGGCGCTGCCGGTCGAGCGTGACCAGGCCGAAGCCGGCCAACGAGGCGCCGACGAGGCCTTGTCCAAACGCGGCAAGCGCCGGCAGCTCGGCAACGGTGGCCAGGCTCATGAGCGCGAGAGCGGTGAAGACCACCCAAGTTGCCCAGCGGGCGTAGAGTGTTGGGTAGGGTGGGGTGATCTGCAACATGGGGACCACCTGGTAGGCCACGCCCATGACCAACAGCAAGACCCAGCCGGTGAGCCCCCAGGCCACATGCAGGCCAAGACCCTCATCGATGCCGCTCGGGTCAAAGGCGCCCGCCAGCACGCCAGCCAGCCACAGACCCAGGGCGACGGTCAGCAGCGCGGCTAGCCAGGCCAGGCGCATGGGGATGAGGGTGAGCCGGCTTGTGGTGCGCGCACGCGCCAGACTCGCCGCCGTGGCGGCCAGAAAGGGCACCCAGCCGATCGCCAAGGCGGTCATGGCCAGGTGAAGGCATGTGGCCTGGTTGCGATACAGCCCGACGGCCAGCAGCAGAGCACCCAACGCGAGCCCCCCGGCCCCCGCGGGGCGACCCAGAGGGTCGCCGGCACAGGGGCGCCGATCACCACCGGCAGCATTTGCAGCAGCGCCCCTTGCATGACCATGCCGAGAAAGCCGAGGGTGAGCAGATGCGTCAGCGCGATGGCGGCCAGGGTGTGCGGGTCTGCCGTCCAGTCCGGGGCGAGGGGGATGGCCGCCACTGCCGCTAGCAGCAGGAACAGCGGCGCGGTCAAAAAAAAACGCAGGGGCAGGCCGTAGGGCGGGGCCTGCTCGTAAGAAAGCCCGGCCTGGCTCATATGCCTGCAGGCAGAGGGGGGTCTCCGATCAGGATGCGAAAATTGCCGTCCGGCATGAGCGCTGTGGCGTAGGCGAGCCCCCTCTGCTGCAGCAGGGTGTAGAGGGGAAAGGGCTCGCGGTGCAGCAGCAGGCGGATGCGCTGGCCCGGCCGGCGTAGGCCGAGCGCAGTGAGCACACGCTCCAGCGGCTCGGGCGGCTCCAGCCCGCGGGCATCGATGAGGAGTTCATCCACGCTCAGCCCTCTTGCAGGGTCTTTTCCAGCGCTCCCACGAGGTCGGTCGCGTCAGCCAGGACGCGATCGGTCATGGGGTAGAGGATCTGCTCTTCCTTCAGGTTGTGTTGGCGCATGAGCATGAGCAAGGTCTCGGAGGCGCCGATGAAGCCGGCATCGTCCTGGTTTGCAAGGGCGGCGGACATCTGCTCGACGAGCTCGCGCATCTGCAGGTGTTCGCTGCGCATGACGAAAGTCGGCCCGCCGCTCATGCCGCTGCGCGCCTCGAAGGCGGGGAACAGGACCTGTTCCTCGGCGTGGAAATGGCGTTCCAGGGCGCTGGCGAACGCGGCGAAAGCACGCCCGGCGTGTGCCCAGTCGCGCGCCTGCACGGCGTTTTCCGCCGTGGCGAACAACTGGTCGCAATGGTCGTGGTCGTTGCTGAGCAACCGGGTGATTGGCGTCATGGCGAAACATCGAGATCCAGCAAAGCTGGCTATTGTGGGGCCGGCGTCACCGGGCGCCTTGACCAAGCTCAAGCCGGGCGGAGTGGGTCATGCGTGGTACACTGGGACGGATGCCCGCCATCCGTCACCTGCCTGACCTGCTGATCTCCCAGATCGCTGCCGGCGAGGTCGTCGAGCGTCCGGCCTCGGCCGTGAAGGAACTGGTCGAGAACAGCCTGGATGCCGGTGCCCATACGATTCGAGTGGAGCTCGAGGAGGGAGGCATGCGACTCATCCGGGTGAGCGACGACGGCGTGGGGATCGCCCGCGACGACCTGCCGCTGGCGCTGGCGCGCCACGCCACCAGCAAGATCGCCTCGCTGGCCGATCTGGAGGCGGTGGCGAGCCTGGGTTTCCGCGGCGAGGCACTGGCCAGTATCGCCGCCGTCTCACGCTTGACCCTGACCAGCCGAGCTGCGGGGGCGGGGCATGCCTGGCGCATCACCGCCCAGGGCGGCGTACTCTCCGCCGTGCAGCCGGCGGCCCTGGCCCGCGGCACGGTGGTGGAGGTGCGCGACCTCTTCTTCAACACCCCGGCGCGGCGCAAGTTCCTGCGCACCGCCGCCACCGAGTACGCCCATAGCGAGGAGACCCTGCGCCGCATGGCCCTGGCGCGCCCCGGCGTGGCCTTCGAGCTGGTGCACAACGGTCGCGTGGTCTGGCGCCGCGCGGCGCAGGACTGGCGGGAACGCGCGCTGGCCGTGCTGGGAGAGACCTTCGCCGGCGCCTCCCGCAGCCTCGATGCCAAGGCCGGCGCGCTGGGCCTGTATGGTCTGGTCAGCCTGCCGGCCTACAGCCGGGCCGGGCGCGACGCCCAGTATCTCTTCGTCAACGGCCGCTTTGTGCGCGACAAACTGCTCACCCACGCGGTGCGCGAGGCCTACCGTGACGTCCTGCACCATGGCCGTCACCCGGCCTATGTCCTGCACCTGGAACTGCCACCCGCCCAGGTGGACGTCAACGTGCACCCGGCCAAGACCGAGGTGCGCTTCCGCGACGCCCGCGCCGTGCACCCCTTCGTCCGGCATGCGGTCGAGCGGGCGATCGCTGGCGATGCGCAGTCGCGGGACGAAGCCGGGGATGCCCCCGCCGATCGCCCGCGCATGGGCGGTAGAGCCGCCGCACGCCCCGCCGCTGCCTGGGCGCCGCCACCCCCCACCCCGCCGCAAGGCGCAGCCCCTTTCACGCAGGACGCCCTGGCCCTGGCGGAGCCCGTGGCCGCCTATTGCACCATGGTGGCCGAAGCCTTGGCCGAACCCTCAGCCTGCACCCCGCCACAGCCGACACCCCCGCTCGGCTACGCCCTGGCACAGCTCGCCGGCGTCTATATCCTGGCCGAGAACGCCGAGGGGCTGGTGGTGGTGGACATGCACGCGGCGCACGAGCGCATCCTTTACGAACGGCTCAAGGAGGCCTGGGCGGCGCGGCGCATGGCGGCACAGCCCCTGCTGATCCCGGTGGTGTTCGCCGCCTCCCCGGCCGAGATGGCCGTCGTCGAGGAGAGCGGCGAGCTGCTGGCACGCCTGGGTTTCGACCTGGCGGCGGTCTCGCCCACCCACCTGGCGGTGCGCTCGCTGCCCGCCCTGCTCAAGGAGGCGGACGCCGAGGCCGTGGCGCGCCAGGTGCTCAGGGACATCCAGTCGTATGGTGGCAGCCAGGCCCTGGCCGCGCACCAGAATGAACTTCTCGCCCGTCTGGCCTGTCATGCAGCCATACGCGCCAACCGGCGGCTGACCGTGCCGGAGATGAACGCCCTGCTGCGCGACATGGAGCGCATCCCGCGCGCCGACCAGTGCAACCACGGTCGGCCGACCTGGTTTCAACTGACCCTGGCCGATCTGGATCGGCTCTTCCTGCGAGGTAAATAGAGATGAGCATGGACCCTCCCCGCGGCAAATCCCTCGACATCCCCGTGCGCGCCGAGCTCGCTGGCCAGGCCGCGCCGGAGGTCTCCGCCTGCGCGGGCGGGGAGTCCTACGCCCTGATGGTGCTGGGCGACTCCATGGCGCCGGAGTTCGAACACGGTGAGATCATCGTCGTCGAACCCGAGGGCCTGGCCAAGGACGGCTCCTATGTCATCGCCTATCTCGCTTGGGTCGAGGACGAGAACGAGCGCTACATCTTCCGCCAGCTGGTCAAGCACCCCGAGGGCTGGATGTTGAAACCCCTGAACCCGCTCTACCCCAACATCCCCATCGACAGCGTGGAATCGGTGGTCAGGGGGGTGGTGACCCAGAAGAAGAAGCCCGGACGGCGGCGGGCGGCGAAGTTCTACATCTGAGGACTGAGGATAGAAGACAGAGGACAGAGGACAAAGGACTGTAGCAACCCTCAGGTGCCCATGCAGAATGCCACTAAGGGGCTGAAAGAACAGTCCTCTGTATTCTGTCCTCAGTCATCTGCACTCGGTCCTCTGTCTTCTGTCCTCAGATCTCAGACCAATGAGGTGACCCGATTGCGGCCACTGGCCTTGGAGAGATACAGGGCCTCGTCGGCGCGCTTGAACAGTGCCTCGGGCGTCTCTTCGGGCTTGCGGCTGGCCACACCGACCGAAACGGTGAAGGCGTCGATGGCCAGGTTGTCGTGCTTGCGCACCAGCCTGAGCTTGGCCACGCGCGAACGGATGTTCTCCGCGACCTGCAGCCCGCCTTGTAGTTCGGTATCCGGCAGCAGCACGACGAACTCCTCGCCGCCGTAGCGGGCAGCGTAATCCTCACCGCGGATGCCCCGCCGGATGGTCTCGGCCACCTGACGGATGACCACGTCGCCCACCTGATGGCCGTAGGTGTCGTTGATCTTCTTGAAGTGGTCGATGTCCGCCACCAGCATGGTGATCACCGGGTTGGTCGGCCAGAGGTCGCGTATCACCTGGTCTAAGCCACGCCGGTTGTAGAGGCCAGTCAGTGGGTCCACGGGCAGCCGTGAGCAGCGATTGGGCGATCGTTTGCAAGGTGTGACTGTCGTCCGCCGTCTCCAGGGCCTGGATGTTGTCCTTGAGGGCCTGCTGAAAGGTCTGGTTGTCGTCATCTGCCGCGCGCAGGGTCTTGAGCAGCATCTTGAGCAGCCGCTCCAGGTCGGTGCGCACGCTGCGGAAGCGCTCGTAGCCATCGGGTAGGATGTAACGTTCATACAGGGCGAGCAGGAGGTTCTCGCTGAGCGGTTCACCTTTGTTCAAGCATTCCTGTATGACCGAATGGACTTCGTCCGGCACGCCCTCGAAAAAGGCGTAGCCCACGGCATAGCA
>JBKBRS010000040.1:0-14843 GCA_046292095.1 Thiobacillaceae bacterium | reverse complement strand
TTGAGCACGGGCTCGCGCCTGAGGTAGTCGGGCGCCGTCGCGGTTTCGGCCGGTGTGGCCGGTGGGGGGGCCTCAACCGGCTGGCCGGTCGTGCGAGCGCGAAGCCATTTCAGCATCCTGAGCCTCATGCGTGTGCGTGGCGGGGGAGAGCCGGAAGCTCACCTCGCCTTCCCGGTTTTCCTCCAGCGCCAGGCGGAAACCCTGCTGGGCGGCCTGCCGGGCGGCGTGGTACAGGCCGATCCCCAGCCCGTCGTAGTTCGAGACCGGGGCATGGAAGAGCTTTTGCACCACCTCGGGCGGGGCGGCCGCGCCGTCGTCGGTGACCTTGAGCTGCGGGCCGTCGCGCAAGGTGAACCAGACCCGGATGTGCAGCTCCGGATCCTGACGCCGCTTGCGCAGCGCATTCTGCAGCAGGTTGTCGGCCACGCTCTCGAACAGTTCCTGGGGCAGCCAGCCCTCGGCGTTGGGGTCGTCGGTCTGGAAATCGATATCGTCCTGGCTGTAGCGGGCCTTGAGGTCGCGCCACCATTCACGCGCGAGGACCTGGCCCTGGCCGGCGCCCGGCTCGTCCTGCAGGTGGGGGGACTTCAGCTTGTCCAGGGTGATCTCCAGCCGCTTGACGATCTGCGGCATCTGCCGCTGCATGAGCTGCTGCAGCTCCTCGGCCTGTTCCGGTCCGCTGTGTTCTGCGGCGGAGCTCAGGGTCTTGAGCGACTGCAGCATGTTCTTCACGTCGTGCGTGAGCCGCGAGCCCGTCTCGTAGATGGCCTGGGTATAGGCATGGGCGTGCAGGGCCTGTTCGCGGATCTTGGCGGCGTAGAAGTATCCCACCACAGTGGTCAGCAGCCGCAGCTGGAGGGCGAAGGCGGGGTTCAGCGGGCGCTCGGTGTAGAACACGACCTCGACTCCCAGGTGGTGGAAGCGGCTGCTGTGCCGGCTCTCGCGACCCAGACGGCCTTGCGAATAGGCGGTCTGCCAGGTCACACCGGTCGTCCAGGGCAGGTTGGAAAACCCTTCCATGGTGGCGCGCAGAAAGGTCTCGGGGTCGGTCTCCTTCTCCGCCGCCTCAGCCGTCTGCCTGAGCCATTCCTCCAGGGGCAGGCCCAGCGAGAGTACATAGCGGGAGAACAGATTGCGCAGACCGGCATACTCGCCGCGCGGGTTCCACAGCCAGACGAACATCAGCAGTACCCCCGCCAGGATCAGGCTGCTGATCAGCATGCCGCGGAAGTAACCGGTGTCCGCCACTCGCATGACCGTGTAGCCGCCCAGCAACAGCACGCCCACCAGCAGGAAGATCACCAGGGCATAGAGCAGCTGTGTGCCGGCAACGGCCTCGCGCCGCCGCGCCGACGGCATGAAGAGCAGGATCAGAGGGGCGAGGACCAAGGCGTCGCGCCCCAGCGGCCATGGGGTCACTACCGACAGTCCCAGGGCGCGGGGCAGCAGCCAGAGGATGACGAGGGCGATCAGATAGGCGGAGGCGAGCAGCAGCGGCAGGCGCTCCCGCCAGCCCCCCGAACCCAGGGCGACACCACCCAGCAGGCCGGCAAGCATGAGGCACCACAGGGTGACGGCCCAGGGCATCGGCCAGATTGCAAGCCCGGCGCCCACGGCCAGCACGGCAGCGGCGCGGGACCAGGGCAGCCTTTGGGCGCCGCTCAAAAAGGGCTGCCAGAGCAGAAAAGCGCCATAGTGGGCGAGGGTGACGGCCTGACCCCAGGTGGAGCCTTCGCCCCAGACGAAGGCAGCGTGCAACAGGAGCAGCATCAGGGCCAGGGTGCGGTTACCCTGGCGGGTGAGTGCGCTGACGACGGCCCCGTCATCCACAGGGGGCAGCCTGCCGGCGGTGGTGGGCTGGGACGTTTTCATGATCACGAAATTAAAACATCGGCGCTGTGCTCGGGAAATTGAGACTCGTATCGCGGGCGCGTACACTGCGCTCCATGGGCCCTCGTGCGCGCAGACGATTTTCGGACAGGACTGTCGGTAAACCGACGGCCGGCTTGCCCTTTGCGGCGGCCGGACGCCATGCGGCCGGCGCCACCAGCGGGCGCGCGGCTTGCTTGGCCGGGTGTGCCATGCCGCGCGTGCTGACCGGATTCACCCTGATCGAGCTGGCCATCGTCCTGGTGGTCATCGGCCTGCTGCTGGGCGGTGTACTCAAGGGGCAGGAGCTCATCGACAGCGCGCGGGTGCGCAACCTGATCTCGCAGATGGACAGCATCAAGGCCGCCTATCTGACGTTTCAGGACAAATACCAGGCGGCGCCCGGCGGCTACCCCGGCCCGCTCGCCTACGCCAACCTGGCCGGCATCCCCAACCCGCAGGTGGGCGGCAACGGCGACGGGGTGGTGCAGGACACGCCACAGGCCCGCGAGGGCCTGCTCGCCTGGGTACACCTGTCGCATGCCAATCTCATCACCGGCTACTATCGCGCCAGCGACAGCCGTCCCGACCCCGCCGGCGACTGGCCGCGCAACCCCTACGGGGCCAGCCTGCAGCTGCAGCACGATGCCGAGTTCGCCGGTTCGGGCGGCATGCCGCGCCTGAACCTCAAGACCGGCAACCAGATCCCCGCCAAGATCCTGGCCGAAATCGACCGCAAGATCGATGACGGGCTCGCCGACGGCGGCAATTTCCGCTTCAGCCCCTACAGCGGCGGTGGCCCGCCACCGGTGGCGGCGCGCTGTTACGATGCGCGCACGGGGCTGTGGAACGCCGCCGGCGGGGAGGGCAACTGCGGGGCGGCCGCGCTGTTTTAAGGCTTGAAGCCAGGGGACGGTCGGTCAGCGTCGGCGCCGTGACTTGTCTGGACCGACGGCCGTCCGTCTTTAGGCGGCGAGCTGCATCTCCGCGGCCGCCAGGGCCTCCGGCGTGCCGCGCAGAACGATGATGTCCCCGCTTTCCAGACGTGTGTCGGGCGTGGGCTCGGTGCCGCGGATGCCATGCCGCCGCACGGCCACGACGACCGCCCCGATGGCGTCTAGGTCGAACTCGGCCAGGCGCCGGCCCACGGCCGGATGGCCCTCGGTGAGAGGGATGCTGACCAGGCGCTCCTGGCCCGCCTCGCCCTCCACGGACTCGTCGGTCAGCCCGCGGAAATAGCCGCGCAAGGCGGCATAGCGCGCCTCGCGGGTTTGCCGAATGCGCTTGAGCACGCGGGCGAGCGGCACGCCGGCCATGAGCAGGGTCTGCGAGCCGAGCATCAGCGCCCCCTCCATGACCTCGGGCACCACCTCGGTGGCGCCGGCCGCGCGCAGCCGGTCCAGATCGGTCTCGTCCACGGTGCGCACGATCACCGGCACATCCGGCTTGATCTGCTGGACGGCGGCGAGGGTGCGCAAGGCCGCGGGGGTGTGGGCGAAGGTGATCACCACCGCGCGGGCCCGGCGTAGCCCTGCGGCGAGCAGGACCTCGGTGCGGGTCGATTCGCCGAACACGACGTTCTCACCAGCGACTGCCGCCGCGCTCACCCGCTTGGGGTCGTGATCCAGGGCGATGTAGGGGACGCCCTCCGCCTCCAGCAGCCGGGCGAGACTCTGTCCCGTGCGGCCATAGCCGCAGAGGATCACGTGGTCGTGGATGCCGAAGGAGCGTGCGGCGATCTCGTGGATGCCCACCGCTCGCCGGCTCCACTCGCGTTCGTCGAGCCGCCGCGCGAGGCGCGGCGCGTAGTGGATGAGCCCGGGCGCGGCCAGCATCGACAGGATCATCGCCGCCAGCAGATACTGGTTGAGCGCCGTCTCGATCAGCCCGTGGCGAGCGGCCACGGACAGCAGCACGAAGCCGAACTCGCCGGCCTGCGCGAGCGCCAGCCCGCTCTTGACGGCGGTCGATCCGCTGCGTCGGAACAGCCAGACGATGGCGATGACCAGGACGAGCTTGATCAGCACCAGGAGCGCCACGGCGACGAGGACCTGCGGCCAGTGCTCGACCAGGACCCCGAGGTCGAGCAGCAGGCCGATGGAGACGAAGAATAGCCCCATCAGCACGTCGCGGAAGGGGCGGATGTCGCTTTCGACCTGGTAGCGGTACTCCGTCTCGGCGATCAGCACCCCGGCCAGGAAGGCGCCCAGCGCCATCGACAGACCCGCCCGCTCGGTGGCATAGGCGAGCCCCAGGGTGATCAGCAGCACGTTAAGCATGAACAGCTCGCTCGACTTGGCCTGGGCGATGAGATGGAACCATGGGCGCATGACGCGCTGGCCGATGATCAGGATCAAGGCCAGCGCCGCAGCGGCCTTGACGCTCGCCAAGACCAGCGATCCGGTGAGGTCCTGGCTGGCGGCGAGCGCCGGGATAAAGATGACCAGGGGGGCGACCGCCAGGTCCTGGAACAGCAGCACGCCGATCACCGGGCGGCCGTGCTCGCTGTCGAGCTCGTTGCGCTCGGCCAGCAGCTTGCTGACGATGGCGGTGGAGGACAGGGCGAGGATGGCGCCGGCGGCGAGCCCCGACTCCAGGGACATGCCCGCGAGCAGGCCCACACCGGTGAAGGCGAGCGTGGTCAGCACCACCTGGGCGCCTCCCATGCCGAAGACCTCGGTACGCATGGTCTTGAGCTTGGCCAGGGAGAACTCCAGGCCGATGGAGAACATCAGGAAGACCACGCCGAACTCCGCCAGATGGGCGGCGGGTGAGTCAGCCTCGTGGGTGGGCAGCGTGAGGCCGAGGATAGCGCCGATCAGGATGTAGGCCAAAATCGGCGGCAGCTTGAGCCGCCGGAACAAGGCCACCGCCACGACGGTCGCGCCGAGCAGCAGGAGCACGAGTTCCAGGGTGGTGGGCATGCTTGGGTAAGGGTCTGGGCCGGGTCGGGCCCGCTGGCGCCGCCACGCGGTCGGACGGCACGCCGGGGGCCGGGGAAAACCGCTATACTTTGCCGCCATTATGACATCCCCCGAGATTCGTGCCGCCGACATCCTCGCGCTCGCGCGCCGCACGCTCGTCATCGAGGCCGAGGCCGTGCAGGCCCTGGCGGATCGCGTTGGAGATGCCTTCGTCGCCGCCGTCGAGGCCTTTTTGCACTGTCCGGGCCGGGTGGTGGTCAGCGGCATGGGCAAGTCCGGGCACATCGCGCGCAAGATCGCCGCGACCCTGGCCAGCACGGGCACCCCTGCCTTCTTCGTGCATCCGGCCGAGGCGAGCCACGGCGACCTCGGCATGATCACGTCGCAGGACGTCGTGCTCGCCTTGTCCAACTCGGGCGAGAGCGCCGAGCTCGTCACCATCCTGCCGCTGATCAAGCGCAAGGGGGCGCGGTTGATCGCCATGACCGGCAACGCCCGCTCCACCCTGGCGCGCGAGGCCGACATCCATCTCGATGCCCAGGTCGCTCAGGAGGCCTGCCCACACAACCTCGCCCCCACCGCCAGCACCACGGCAGCCCTCGCCCTGGGCGATGCCCTGGCGGTGGCGACCCTCCATGCCCGCGGCTTTACCGCCGAGGACTTCGCCCGCACCCACCCTGGGGGCAGCCTGGGCCGGCGCTTGCTGGTGCACGTGCGCGACCTCATGCACCAGGGCGATGCCCTGCCGGTGGTGCGCGAGTCGGCGAGCCTCAAGGAGGCCTTGTTGGAGATGACGCGCAAGGGGCTGGGCATGACCGCCATCGTCGACGAGGCGGGCCGACTCACCGGCGTCTTCACCGACGGCGACCTGCGTCGCCTGCTCGACCGTGACGTGGACGTGCGCAATCTGATGATCCGCGAGGTGATGACGCGCAACCCGCGCACCATCTCCGAGGACGTCCTGGCGGTGGAGGCCGCCCGCCTGATGCAGGAGGCCCGCGTCAATGGGCTGCTCGCCCTCGATGCCGAGGGGCGGCTGACCGGCGCGCTCAACATGCATGACCTGCTGCGGGCCGGGGTCGTCTGAGGGCGGCGGGCATGGCGATGGACTTGCAAGCGATCTACCGGCGTGCCGCCACCGTGCGCCTGATCATCTTCGACGTCGACGGCGTGCTGACCGACGGCAGCCTGTTCTACGGCGACGACGGGCAGGAGTACAAGGCCTTCAACTCGCTCGACGGCCACGGCATCAAGATGCTGCGCGCAACCGGCGTGGAGGCGGCCATCATCACCGGGCGCACCTCCAACGTGGTGCTACACCGGGCGAAGAACCTCAACATCTCGCGTATCTTCCAGGGCGCCGACGACAAGCTCGCCTCATACCAGACCTTGCTGGCGGAAACGGGGCTCACACCCGAGCAGACGGCCTACATGGGTGACGACATCGTCGATCTGCCCGTGCTCAAGCGCTGTGGTCTGGCCCTGTCCGTCCCCACGGCGCCCGAGCTCGTGCGCCGGCAGGTCCACTACGTCACCCAGGCACAGGCCGGGCGCGGTGCGGCACGCGAGGCCTGCGAGCTGATCATGCGTGCCCAGGGCACCTGGGAGTCCCAATTGGCCCTGTACGACCGATGATCGCCCAAACCACCGCCTGGCTGCCGCTCACCGTGGTGGCCGCGATGGCGGCCCTGGCCTACTGGCTCAATCAGCTCGCCAGCCAGCCACTGCCGGATGACGACGCGGCCTTCCGGCACACGCCGGACCTCATCGTCGAAAACTTCGTCGCCACCGCCTTCGACCCTCAGGGCCACCCGCGCTATGCCCTGGCGGCGGCCAAGATGGTCTATTTCACGGATGACGAGACGACCGAGCTGACCGCGCCCCGTTTCCAGGTCCAGTCTGTTCAAGCCCCGGCCATCCGCGCCGAGTCGGCCCGTGGTTTCGTCTCCACCCACGGCGAACACATCCACCTGCTCGATCGGGTGCGTGTGAGCCGGGCGGCCACGGCGGGGGCGCCCGAGCTCCTGCTCACCACCGAATATCTGCAGATCACGCCGGAAGCCCAGACCCTGCGTACCGACCGGCCGGTCGAACTGCGCCAGGGGGATTCTCGTCTAACCGCCAACAGCCTGGTGTACGATGCCCGGGCGCGCAGTCTGGACCTCAAGGGCAACGTCAGGGGGATCTATGTACCTCGTTGATAGGCGGACCCTGGCGCTGCTGGCGCTTCTCTGTGCAGCCGTCTTCAACGTCCATGCCGAGCGCGCCGACCGCGACAAGCCCATCCAGGTCGAGGCCGATGCGGTGCGCATGGACGACCTCAACAAGGTCGCGGTCTATGAGGGCAAGGTGATCCTCACCCAGGGAAGCCTACGCGTGCAGGCCGACCGCATCGAGGTGCGTCAGGACGCCGAGGGCTTCCTCACCGGCGTGGCCACGGGCCGGCCGGTGCATTTTCGCCAGCGGCTGGACGGACGCGGCGATTGGGTCGATGCCTGGGCCAATCGCGTCGAATACGACGCGCGCAAGGAGCAGGTGCGCCTCATCGGCGAAGCCTTCCTCAAGAAGGGCGAGGAGGAGCTGCGCGGCGATCTCATCGTCTATGACGCGCGAACCGAGGTCTATCAGGCCAGCGGCGGTCTGCCAGGGCAGAAACCCGGGCGGGTACGGGCCGTGATCCTGCCACCGGCACGCGCGAGTGGCGCCGACCCGGCCGGACAGGAAACGGCCCCGGCGCGGCCTGGCGCGGGGCCGGCCCCCAAGCCATGAGCGTTCTGGAGGCCACCGCCCTCAGAAAGCGTTACCGTTCGCGTCAGGTGGTGAACGACGTCTCGCTGCGGGTGGATAGCGGCGAGGTGGTCGGTCTGCTGGGCCCGAACGGCGCCGGCAAGACGACCTGCTTCTACATGCTGGTCGGGCTGGTCCGCCCTGACAGCGGCCGGATACTGCTCGACGGGGTCGACATCACCCACGCCCCGGTCTACCGCCGCGCCCGCGAGGGGCTGTGTTATCTGCCGCAGGAACCGTCCATCTTCCGCAAGCTCAACGTGGCCGAGAACATCGCCGCGGTGCTCGAGCTGCGCGGTCTGAAGGGAGCGGAACTGGAGGAACATCTCAACTACCTGCTCGAGGACCTGCACATCACCCACCTGCGCGAGGCCCGTGCCGTGAGCCTGTCCGGCGGCGAGCGTCGGCGCGTGGAGATCGCCCGTGCGCTGGCCATGCAGCCGCGTTTCGTCCTGCTCGACGAACCGTTCGCCGGCATCGACCCGATCTCCGTGATGGACATCCAGAAGATCGTGCGCTTCCTGGTCGAACGTGGGATCGGGGTGCTGATCACCGACCACAACGTGCGTGAGACCCTGGGTATCTGCGACCGGGCCTACATCATCAACGAAGGGTCGGTGCTCGCCGCCGGGCGCGCGGAGGAGATCATTTATAATGACAGCGTCCGCAAGGTCTATCTGGGAGAACACTTCCGACTCTAGAAACTTGCCGGATGTCCGATAATGGGGCGTATGCATAGCCGCCTCAAAGCATGAAGCAAAGCCTACAGCTGAAGCTGCACCAGCAGCTCACCCTGACACCGCAACTGCAGCAGTCCATACGGCTGCTCCAGTTGTCCACCCTGGAGCTGGACCAGGAGATCGGACAGATGCTGCAGGAAAACCCCATGCTGGAGCGCGTGGACGAGGGCTACGCCGCACCCGAGGCACCTGCCGAGGGACACGCCGCCGAGGAGCCCCAGACCGCCGTCAATGGCGACGAGGTCTATGAGGAGATGGCCTGGGGGGAGCGCAGCTACGCGAGCGCCGCCGGTGAGGACGAGGGTGAGCGCGAATTCCAGCAGGCCGACACCGCCAGCACGGGGCTGCGTCAACACCTGCTCAACCAGCTCTCGCTCACCGCCATGCCGGAGCGCGACCGCCGCCTGGTGCGCCTGCTGATCGAGAGCCTGGACGAAGACGGCTATCTCTCGGTCGGCCTGGACGAGGTGGCGCAGATGCTGCCGCGCGACTGGGATGTCGATCCCCTGGAGCTACAGGCCGCCCTCAAGCTGCTGCAGAGCTTCGATCCGGTGGGGGTGGGCGCCCGCGATTTGGGAGAATGTCTGTGGCTGCAGCTCAACGCCCTGCCCCAGGACACCCCGCACCTGGCGGCGGCCAAGACCGTCGTCCGCCACTACCTGGACCTGCTGGCGCAACGCGAATACGGCAAGCTGAAGAAGATCCTGGACATGCCCAACGACCGGGACTTCACCGCCATGCGCCAGTTGATCACCTCGCTCGACCCCCGGCCGGGCGCGCGTTATACCCCGGCCGATGCCCACTACGTGGTGCCCGATGTGATCGTGAAAAAGAGCAAGGGCATGTGGGTAGCGAGCCTCAACCCGGACGTCATGCCGAGGCTACGGATCAACCAGATGTATGCGGACATCCTGCGTCATCACCGGGAGGAGGCGGCGAGCCTGTCCTCGCAGCTACAGGAGGCACGCTGGCTGATCAAGAACGTGCAGCAACGCTTCGAGACCATCCTGCGGGTGGCCCAGGCCATCGTCGACCGCCAGCGGCACTTCCTGGAATACGGCGAGGTGGCCATGCGCCCGCTCACGCTGCGCGAGATCGGCGAGGCGGTCGGCCTGCACGAGTCCACCATCTCCCGCGTCACCACGCAGAAGTATATGATGACGCCGCGGGGGATCTATGAATTCAAATACTTCTTCGGCAGCTCGATCGCCACGGATGCCGGGGGTGCGGCCTCCAGCACGGCGATCAAGGCCCTGATCAAGCAGTTCATCGAGGCGGAAAACCGTGCAGACCCCCTGTCCGACAGCACCATCTCGCTGATGCTAAAGCAGCAAGGCTTTGTGGTCGCGCGCCGAACCGTCGCAAAATACCGAGAAGCGATGAACATCCCCCCGGCCACCCAGCGCAAGTCCGTCTGATCCACGACAAGGAGCCATCCGCATGAACCTCAACATCACCGGCCACCATCTCGACGTCACCCCCGCCATCCGCAGCTATATCGAGGACAAGATCGGGCGGGTGACCCGCCATTTCGATCACGTGATCGACGTGTCCGTCGTGCTGTCGGTCGAGAAGCTGCGCCAGAAGGCGGAGGTCAACGTCCACCTGCCGGGCAAGGACATCTATGTGGAACACGTCGACGGCGACATGTACGCCGCCATCGACAGCCTGGCCGACAAGCTGGATCGGCAGATCCTCAAGCACAAGCAGAAGGTGAGCGACGTGCATCGCGACTCGGGGGGTCTTAAGCGACAGAGTACGGAACTGGGCTAGCAACCGGCCCGCGATGGCTTGACGCCATGAATCTGATCGCCCCCCTGATCCGGCCACAAAACGTGGTCGTGGACCTGGACGCCGCCAGCAAAAAACGCCTCTTCGAGCTGGTGGGCAAGCTGTTCGAGGCCAGTGAGGGCATCTCCGCCAGCGAGGTCTTCGACAGCCTGTTCTCGCGCGAGAAGCTGGGGTCCACCGCCCTGGGCTATGGCATCGCCATCCCGCATGGGCGCATCAAAGGGCTCAAGGACACCGCCTGCGCCTGTGTGCGCCTGAAGGCGCCGATCGATTTTGACGCCCCCGACAACCTGCCGGTGGACCTGGTCTTCGTCCTGCTCGCCCCCGCCACCGCCACCGATCTGCACCTGCAGATCCTCGGCGAGCTGGCCCAGATGCTGAGTGACGCGGCCTTTCGCGAGAAATTGCGCCACGCGGCGGACGCCGCCGAGCTCTATCGGCTGATCCAGGCATGGACGCCGTGAGCAACGGCATCACCGTGGCCGAGCTCTTCCGCGAGGCCTCGGAGCGCTTGCAGCTCGTCTGGCGGGCGGGCCGCGAGGGCGGCGACCGCCTGCTTACCTCCGACACTGTCCAGAAACCCAGCCTGGCCCTGATCGGCCACCTGAACTTCGTGCACCCGAACCGGGTGCAGGTGTTGGGTTGTGCGGAGATGGACTATCTGCGCCGGCTTCCGCCCGAGGCCCTGCGCCAGGCCATCGACAACCTCTTCTCGGCCGAGCTGGCGGCCGTGGTGGTGGCCAACGGCGAGGCCGTGCCGGAACTGATGGTGGAGGCCGCGGAGCGCACCGCCACCCCGTTGTTCACCTCGCCCGAGCCCAGCCCCGGCCTCATGCGCGTGCTGTCGCACATCATGAGCCAGGCCCTGGCCCCCTCGACCATGCTGCACGGCGTATTCCTCGAGGTCTCCGGCCTGGGCGTGCTGATCACCGGCGACCCGGCCGTGGGCAAGAGCGAGCTCGCCCTGGAACTGATCTCGCGCGGCCACCGGCTGGTGGCGGACGATGCCGTGGACATCTTCGCCGTCTCGCCCGACACCCTGGAGGGGCGCTGCCCCGCCATACTGCAGGACTTCATGGAGGTGCGCGGGCTCGGGGTCATCAACGTGCGCCGGCTCTTCGGCGAGACCGCCGTCAAACACCGCAAGAACCTCAAGCTCATCATCAATCTCACCCCGGCCGAACGCTGGGAGGAGATCGACCGCCTGGACATGCACGCCGAGGGGCGCGTGATCCTCGGCGTCGAGATCCCGGAGGTGCGCATCCCGGTGGCGGTCGGCCGCAACCTGGCCGTGCTGGTCGAGGTGGCGGTGCGCAACCACATCCTCAAGCTGCGCGGCTTCAACTCCTCCAGCGAATTCGCCGAGCGGCAGCGCGCGGCGATCGCCGCGGCCGAGGCCGAACAGGCGGACTGAAGCCGTTGCCCCGGCTTGCCTGCCGATCGTTGCCCAGCCGTGGGGCTGGCCTCCCGGCCCTGGCGGCGGTCATGCGGTTGTCATATACTGTTGGGCCTGAAGCCCAGCAAGACCTCCAGGATGAAACGACCCCAGGCTCTATGCCAACGCCCCCGAGGGGGCGGTCAATACGCTTGGGCCGGCCCGGCGCGTAGTAGGATGAAGCCACCGACCGCCCGTAGGCGCGCCGCGCGCGGCGCGAACGCGTGCTGACATGCGCGAGGTACCCCCTGCCACCGGCACCGACCTCCGTGAGAAGACCCTGAGCTCCGAGACGGTCTATAGCGGTCGGCTGTTGCTTGCGCGGCTCGACCGGGTGCGGCTGCCCAACGGCCATGAGTCCATCCGCGAATACTTGGTGCATCCGGGCGCGGCAGTGGTGATCCCGCTGTTCGACAACGGCGACGTGCTGTTGGAGCGGCAGCACCGCTACCCCCTGCACCGCGATTTCATCGAGCTGCCGGCCGGCAAGTTCGACCCCCACGAGACAGAACTCGCTTGTGCCCAGCGGGAGTTGAGGGAGGAGACCGGCTACACCGCGGACGAATGGCAGTATCTCGCCACCTTCTATCCCTGCATCGGCTACTCCGACGAGCGACTGGTCTTCTTCTTGGCGCGGGGCTTGAGGCACGTGGGCGACGGGCCGGATCACGACGAGTTCCTGGAGATCCTGCGCGTGCCCTGGAGCGAGGCGCTCGCCATGATCGGCGACGGCCGTATCTGCGAGGGCAAGACGGTGATGGGGCTGCTGTGGCTCGCGCGCTACCGGCAGGGGGGCGCCGCCGGTCGTTGATCCCAGTCCGGCGCGCCGGCACCGGGCGCCCGATCCTGTGTCCATATCATTCACTACTCTGCGTGGAGGTCTTTCGTGAGCAAGAAGTGGGTATACGCCTTCACCGAAGGCGATGGCAAGAACAAACACCTGCTGGGCGGCAAGGGGGCCAATCTGTGCGAGATGACGCAGATCGGGCTGAACGTCCCCCCCGGTTTCGTCATCACCACCGAGGCCTGCCTGGCCTATCTGGACGACCCGGAGCGGCGGCTGCCCGAGGGGGTGATGGAACAGGTTCGGTTGCACATGGCGGCGGTGGAGGCCAAGACCGGCAAGACCTTCGGCGGGCGCGCGAACCCCCTGCTTGTGTCGGTGCGCTCCGGCTCGGCCCTGTCCATGCCCGGCATGATGGACACCATCCTCAACCTGGGACTCAACCGCGACACCCTGCAGGGGCTGATCGAGCAGACCGGCAACGAGCGCTTCGGCTACGACGCCTACCGGCGCTTCATCCAGCTGTTCGGTAAGGTGGCCCTGGGTGTGCCGGAGGAGGCCTTCGACAGCGAATTCGAGGCGGTGAAACAGGCCGCCGGCGTCAAGCACGACCTGGGGCTCAATGCCGGGCACCTGGCCGAGATCGCAGAGCGCTTCCTGGCGGTCGTGGAACGGGTCACCGGCAAGCCCTTCCCCTCGGACCCCTACGCGCAACTGGAGATCGCCATCCGTGCGGTGTTCAACTCCTGGATGGGCAAGCGGGCGGTGGACTACCGGCGCGAGTTCAAGATCACGCCGGAGATGGCCAATGGCACGGCGGTCAACGTGGTGGCCATGGTCTTCGGCAACATGGGCGACGAGGGCGAGAACTGGAGCGCCACTGGCGTGGGCTTCACGCGCGACCCGGCCACCGGCGAGAACGTCATGTACGGCGAGTATCTCACCAACGCCCAGGGCGAGGACGTGGTGGCCGGCATCCGCACGCCCAAACCGCTGGCGGAACTGGAGCGCGAGCGTCCGGACATCTACCGCCAGCTCGTCGATCTGAGAAACCGCCTGGAGACGCATTACAAGGAGGTGCAGGACTTCGAGTTCACCGTCGAGCGCGGCGTGCTCTACGTCCTGCAGACGCGCAACGGCAAGATGAACGCCCAGGCCCTGGTGCGCACCTCGGTGGAGATGGTGGACGAGGGCCTGATCGATCGCCGCCAGGCCTTGACGCGCATCCAGCCGGAGATGCTGGAGCAGCTGCTGTTTCCGCGGCTCGATCCCAAGGCGCGCGCCCGGGCGGTGGCGCGTGGGCTGCCGGCCTCGCCGGGGGCGGCCTGCGGGGTGGCGGTGTTCGATGCCGACCGCGCCGAGAAGCGCGGACGCGCAGGTGAAAAGGTGATCCTGGTGCGCGAGGAGACCAAGCCGGAGGACATCCACGGTTTCTTCGCCGCGCAAGGCATCCTCACCAGCCGCGGCGGCAAGACCAGCCATGCCGCCGTGGTGGCGCGCGGCATGGGCAAGCCCTGCGTGGCCGGCGCCGAGGGCATCCACGTCGACGTACGCATGCGCCAGGCCGTGGTGGGTGAACATGTCATCCACGAGGGCGATCTGATCACCATCGACGGCACGACTGGCAACGTCTATCTCGGCGAGGTGCCGATGATCGAGGCCGAGTTCTCACCCGAACTGCAGACCCTGCTCGCCTGGGCCGACCAGATGGCGCGGCTCAAGGTCATGGCCAACGCCGACACCCCGCAGGATGCCGAGCGGGCGCTCAAGTACGGCGCCATGGGCATCGGCCTCGCCCGCACCGAGCGCATGTTCAACGCCGTCGAGCGTCTGCCCATCGTCATCGAGATGATCGTCGCCGAGACCCCGGCCGACCGCCAGGCGGCGTTGAACCGCCTACTGCCCATCCAGCGCGAGGACTTCAAGGCCATCTTCCGGGTGATGGCGCCGCGGCCGGTGACCGTGCGGCTGCTTGACCCGCCCATCCACGAATTCCTGCCCAGCGAACAGCAGCTCGTCGAGGAGATCGCTACCCTGCGCCACCTGGCCGACACCGTGCGCGGCATGCACGTGCTGGCCGAGGCCGCCGAATTCATGTCGCGTCTGAGCGGCGAGCACCCGCAGGTGCAGAGGCTGGCCGACCCGGCCCTGGTCAACGAGGCCATCCGTAAGAAGGAGGCCATGTTGAAGAAGGTGCGCATGCTGCATGAGGTCAACCCTATGTTGGGTCACCGCGGCGTGCGCCTGGGACTGACCTTCCCAGAGATCTACGCCATGCAGATCCGCGCCATCCTGGAGGCGGCGGCGGAGTGTCAGAAGGAGGGCTTGGAAGTCCACCCCGAGATCATGGTGCCGCAGGTCTGCACCGCGCAGGAATTGAAGCGCGTCAAGGCCTGGGTCGAAGAAATCCGCGCCGAGGTCGAGACGGCCCACGGGGTGAAGCTCGATTTCAAGTTCGGCTCCATGCTGGAGGTGGTGCGCGCCTGCCTCAGGGCGGAAAACCTGGCCGAGGA
>JBKBRS010000423.1:0-503 GCA_046292095.1 Thiobacillaceae bacterium | reverse complement strand
ATGCGGGCGCGTTTCTCCGCCTCCTGGCTGGCGATGATCTGGGGACGGGTCAGCGTGAAGGTCCCTGACAGCAGGGCCGAACCGAGGACGGCGAAAACGAGCAGGGTGACCGAGGCGGTCAGCGTCTCCCGGACGGCGGGGTTCATGGCCCCCTCCTGCCACTGCGAGCTTCACCGAACAACCTGGGCTGGGTGTGCGCGTCGATGAAGGGTACGGCCATGTTCATCAGCAAAACCGAGAAGGCCACGCCGTCCGGATAATTGCCATAACTGCGGATGATCACGGTGATGAACCCGGCCAGTCCCGCATAGATCAGCTTGCCGCGCGGCGTCCCGCTGGCGGAGACCGGATCGGTGAGGATGAAGAAGGCCCCCAGCATGGTGCTGCCCGTCACCAGGTGGAAGAGGGGGTCGGCATAGCGGGCCGGGTCGAGCCCGTAGAGCACGCCCGCCGTGACCGTCACGCCGGCGAGGAAGGCAACGGGGATGTGCCAGGTGATGACC
>JBKBRS010000422.1:0-505 GCA_046292095.1 Thiobacillaceae bacterium | reverse complement strand
GCCGTGCGCGAGCGTGGAGCCGATCGCGTCGGCGAGGCACGCCATCGGCGCGTCGCCGCGCCAGTAGAACGCCGGCAGCGGCTGGTGCGCGTCGAGCGCGTTGAGCGCGAGGTAGCCGGGCATGCGCGTCCAGTAGATGCCGCGCACGTACTCGCGCCAGCCGAGGATCTGGCGGATGAAGCCCTCGGCGCTCGCGAGCGGCACGCGGCCGTCGCGGTACGCGGCCTCGGCGCGGTCGATGACTTCCCTCGGGTGCAGCAGCTTGAGGTTCAGCGCCGCCGAAAGATGGGAGTGGTACAGCCACGGCTGGCCGGGCCACATCGCGTCCTGGAAGCGGCCGAACGACTCGAGGCGCTCGTCGACGAACGTGTCGAGTGCACGCAGCGCCTGCGCGCGCGTGACGGGCCACGCGAACGAATCGAGCGAGCCCGGGTGGTCGGCGAAGCGACGGTTCACGAGGTCGATCACGTCGCGCGTGATCGCGTCGGGCGCGAACGTTGGGCGT
>JBKBRS010000421.1:0-505 GCA_046292095.1 Thiobacillaceae bacterium | reverse complement strand
ATGCACGAGCGAGCGCCGGTTGCCCGTCTCCGGCAGGCGCGGAAACCAGCCGGCGCGGATCGCCCGGGCCATGCGCTCCAGGTTCCCGCGCCCGCCGCGGCCATAGACCATCGCCAGCCGCAGATTCACCACGTGCATGCCGTATTTCGCGCCCGCATCCAGCACCGCCTCCTCGGCCGCGCGCTTCGCCTTGCCATAGGGAGTCGCCGGCTCGCCCGGCCAGTCCTCATCCACGCACGCATCATTCGGCTCGGCCATCGCCTTGACACTCGAGAGGAAGACGAAGCGCCTGACACCCGCCTCGCTCGCGGCCTGGACGAGGTTGCGCGTGCCTTCGAAGTCGATGCGCCAATGCGCATCGGGATCGGAAGAGGCAAACGCATGCGCGTAGCCGGCGCAGTGAAACACGGTGTCGACGCCTTCGCAGGCGCGGGCAAGGGATGCGGGATCGAGCAGGTCGCCGACCGCCTCACCCACCCGTCCCGCCGGCCGCCGCACCAGCGCC
>JBKBRS010000420.1:0-506 GCA_046292095.1 Thiobacillaceae bacterium | reverse complement strand
TACCAGAGGGCATTGACGACGGCGAGCAGGACGGCGAAGCCGAGGCCGAGAATCCAGGCGAAATACCACATGGTCTGACTCCTCAATAAAGCGCTTTGTCGTTGGCGGTGATGAATTGCTCGTCGAGCTTGCCGCGCATCACCCGATACGCCCAACCGGTATAGGCGATCACGATCGGCGTGAAGATCAGCGCGACTATCAGCATCACGCCCAGCGTGTATTGGCTCGAAGTGACATCCCAGGCCGTCAGACTCATGCTCGGCTGGCTCGACGAGGGCATGACGAACGGGAACATCGAGCCGCCGGCGGTGAAGATGACGCCGAAGATGGCCAGCGAAGAGGCAACGAAGGCCATGAGCGTCCTGCCGCCACGGGCCAGCACCACGGCCGCCAGCGCGCCACCGATGCCCAGGATCGGGGCAAGCCAAAGGATCGGCGCCTTGCTGTAGTTCGCAAGCCAGGCGCCGGGTTCGCGCACGACTTCCTTCATCAGCGGCGTGAGCGCC
>JBKBRS010000419.1:0-506 GCA_046292095.1 Thiobacillaceae bacterium | reverse complement strand
CACGCGGGCGCGGCCCCATCCCCCAACACCCCCCGCGCAGCAAGAAGATCCATGATAGGATCGCCCGCCTTCGCGGACAGCGGAAGCGCGAGCGTCAGCGCGATCCCCCACGCCCGGCGGTGCAGGGTCTGGCGGATGAGCGGCTGGGCCGGGGCAGGTCGCGGCATCATAGCGCACACATTAGGACAGGATGACGGCTGGCGTCAACGGGGCTGCCTGGTCCCACAGGTGTTTGGGGAATCAAAGAACGCATGTTGTTGGATGCAAACGACTGCCAGCTCGTGCTGGTGGATTACCAAGCCCGGTTGATGCCGGCCATCGCGCGGGGCGACGAGGTGTTGCAGCGCGCCGAACTGCTGGCCGGGTTGGCGCACCTGCTGGACGTGCCCGTCTGGGGGACGGAGCAAGCCCCCGAGCGGCTGGGGCCCCTGGCGCCGTCGCTGCGCAGCCGGTGCCGGCAGGTGTTTGCCAAAACCGCGTTCGATGCCTGCGACAGCGGCCTGCTG
>JBKBRS010000418.1:0-508 GCA_046292095.1 Thiobacillaceae bacterium | reverse complement strand
CGAAGAGACGCAGCGCCAGGGAGACCGGCTTGGCGATCAGGTTGATGATCTCGAGGAAGAGGTTGGCCGGCATCCCCCACTTGCCGAAGGGGTGCAGCGCGAGCTCTGCGGCGAAACCGCCAGCACCCTTGATCTTGAAGCTGTAGTAGAGCACCAGCAGGAATACGGCGATGGACATGCCGAAGGTGGCGTTGGGGTCGGTGGTCGGCACCAGCTTGAAATAGGGCAGACCCAGGGCGCTCATCAGACCAGGGACCCAGTCGATGGGCACCAGATCCATGAGGTTCAACAGAAAGATCCAGATGAAGATGGTGAGCGCCAGCGGGGCGATCAGCAGGTTGCGCCCGCCGCTGAAGGAGCCGCGCACGCTGGTGTCGATGAACTCCACCACCCACTCGACGAAGTTCTGTAAGCCGCCGGGCACGCCTGCTGTGGCGTTGACCGCGGCCTTGCGGAAGAGATAGAGGAAGAGCACCCCGAGGACGATGGACACCCCCAAGGTGTCCAG
>JBKBRS010000417.1:0-511 GCA_046292095.1 Thiobacillaceae bacterium | reverse complement strand
GCAACCCCAACTACAAGGCGGTCGAGGTCATCGTCTCGCCGTGGCTGGCCTGATGTGAGGTGATGCCGTGATCCGCCTCACCGTCCGCACCCGGCCGTCCCACGGCGACGCGCGGCGCTACCGCGCGGGGCTGGGCCCCTTCGGGCGCGAGCCGCTCGAAGTGGAGGTCATGCCAGCGCAGGCCGAGGCACTCCAGGCCGACCCGGCGCTGCTGGTGGCCGAGGTGGGCGGGGCAGCCGATGCGGGCGCGCCCGCCGCAAAACCCGCGCCGCCCACCGCTGCTGCACGCACCTGGCGCAAAAGCGGCGCTAAGGCCGCGAACGGCTGAGGTGGCTATGGAGGTATCACCCATCCCCAAAAAATCGCTCCACGGGCCTAAAAACCCGTTTGACGGGGTTAGATGGGGGTTGGCCGGATGAGCTACGCCGCGCCGACCGATCTGGCCCAGGCCATGCCGCCGGATGTGCTCACCCGGCTGGCCAGCGATGACCCGATGGCGACCGCCCCTGAT
>JBKBRS010000416.1:0-512 GCA_046292095.1 Thiobacillaceae bacterium | reverse complement strand
TCGGCGGTGTTCTCCGGGGTCAAGGACATCCGCGCCGCAGTCGACCAGGCGCAGCTGACGCTGGCGCAGACGGGGCGACGCACGCTGCTGTTCGTCGACGAGGTGCACCGCTTCAACAAGGCCCAGCAGGACGCCTTCCTGCCCTATGTCGAGCAGGGGCTCTTGACCTTCGTCGGGGCGACGACGGAAAACCCCTCGTTCGAAGTCAATTCCGCGCTGCTCTCACGCGCGGCCGTGTATGTGCTCAAGCCGCTAACGTCCGCCGAGCTGCGCGAACTATTCCTGCGCGCCCAGGCGCGCGCCTTCCCCGAGCTGGAATTCGCCGACGATGCGGTCGATCGTATCATCGGCTATGCCGATGGCGACGCACGACGCCTGCTGAACGTGCTGGAAACGCTGCGCACGGCGGCGCAGGCGTCGGGGTGCCGTCTCGTCAGCGCCGAGTTTCTCGAACAGGCGCTGGCCAGCGATCTGCACCGTTTCGACAAGGGCGGCGATGTTTTCTACGATCA
>JBKBRS010000415.1:0-512 GCA_046292095.1 Thiobacillaceae bacterium | reverse complement strand
CACCCGATCCCCGCGCCGCTTGCCCCCTGCGGCGCCGGCAGTGATGAACACACTGCGCGTCTGCAGCGCCCAGGCGGCCATGGCCGTCTTGGCCGCCATCTGGTCACAGGCATCGATGACCGCGAACGGCCCTTGAACACCTTGGAGCGCCTGCACCTCGCGCACCAGATCCGCCCAGTTGTCCGGGGTCACGAAGTCGTCGATGGTGCACACCCGGCAGGCTGGATGGATGGCCGCGATGCGGGCGCGCATGGCCTCCACCTTGGCCTGTCCATAGGTGCCCTCCTGAGCATGGATTTGTCGGTTGGTGTTGGACTCGGCGACGTGGTCCAGATCGATCAGAGTAAGGCGGCTCACGCCACTGCGGGCCAGGGCCTCGGCCGCCCACGACCCAACCCCGCCAATGCCGACGACGGTGATGTGCGCGTCGAACAGTCGCTGCGCGCCTTGCGGACCGTACAGGCGTCGCAGCCCCCCAAAGCGCCGCTCAACATCGGGCGCGCCCAGCGCCG
>JBKBRS010000039.1:0-14931 GCA_046292095.1 Thiobacillaceae bacterium | reverse complement strand
GTGGCGCCATGGCGAGCGGGCGATATGGCGCCACAGTGCCGGCGCATCATATGCGCTGACGACGCCCGGAGGTGAGACGGGCAGCGCAAGGCATCTGGCAGGGCTGCGCGGTACGGGTCGGACAGTGCTGGTGAACTTCACCGTCGCCTGGTGCATCCCACGTATGGTGAACGAACGCACCGCCCTGGGGACGGCGAAGGTCCGTCAGGCATCGGACTAGGCCGGCGTGATCCGCCTGGTGGCTGACTGGAACCGGCACGACCCAGCGCTGACCCGCGTCCTGGAGTCCTTCGGGCGCAGCGGTCTGCCGTTTTACCTGCGCTAACCCGCCAGGTATGGCGCCTCTCGCGTCCTGCCCCTGTCGTTGATCAAGTCCGTCGCGCTCGACAGCGTCCGCGTGGTCCTGGCCGGTCAAGCTCAGGCACGCGGGGACCAATGACCAGGCCATATCGATGAGGGACCGACCCATGAAGACCCGTGCGATATATCTCTCCCGCCGCGCCGTCATGCTCTCCGCCCTGGCCCTGATGGGGGCCGATCTCTACTGGCTGCCGGGGACGGTGCGGGCCAACGCCCAGGTGGGGCAGATCGCCCCGGCCTTTGCCGGGACCGACAGCCAGGGACGGGTGCACCGCCTGAGCGACTACCGCGGCCGCACGGTGGTGCTGGAGTGGAGCAATCACGACTGCCCCTATGTGCGCAAGCACTCTGGCAGCGGCAACATGCAACAGCTGCAGCGCCAGGCGGCCGCCGACGGGGTGGTGTGGCTCACCATCATCTCCTCGACACCGGGCAAGCAGGGCCATGTCACCGGTCGGCAGGCGGACGAACTCACCCGCAGCCGGGGCGCCGCCCCGCATGCCGTGCTCCTGGACGAGCGCGGCGACATCGGCCGCCTGTACGCGGCCAAGACCACACCGCAGATGTCCATCATCGACCCGCGCGGTGTCCTCGTTTACATGGGCGGCATCGACGACCGGCCAACCGCCGACCCGGCCGACATCCCCGGCGCGCGCAATCATGTGGCCGCCGTCTTGGCCGAGCTCAAGGCCGGCAAGCCGGTGAGCGTGCCGGTGACACGACCGTATGGCTGTTCGGTGAAATACTAGAAAAAATCCGCCCTGGCGGGCGGATCGGTGAGAGGATGTCGGATGCGATTGGGCCGCTGTCAGGCCCACCCCTGTCATCCAATCAGTAGTCCATGTCCGCCGTCGCCGGCGTGCTGGCCTTCTCTTCCTTGGGCAGCTCGGCCACCGTGGCGTCGGTGGTGAGGATCAAGCCAGCGACCGAGGCGGCGTTCTGCAGCGCCGTGCGGGTGACCTTGGTCGGGTCGATGACCCCCATGGCCATCAGGTCGCCGAATTCGCCGGTGGCGGCATTCCAGCCGAAGTTGCCGCTGCCTTCGAGCACTTTGGCGACCACCACCGAGGGCTCCTCGCCGGCATTGGCGGCAATGGCGCGCAGCGGCTCCTCGATGGCGCGCAGGACGATCTTGATGCCGGCGTCCTGGTCGTGGTTTTCGCCCTTGAGGTCCTTGATCGCCGCCCGCGCGCGCAGCAAGGCCACACCGCCGCCCGGCACGATGCCCTCTTCCACCGCGGCGCGGGTGGCATGCAAGGCGTCGTCGACGCGGTCCTTCTTCTCTTTCATCTCGACCTCGGTGGCCGCGCCGACCTTGATCACCGCCACGCCGCCGGCCAGCTTGGCCACACGCTCTTGCAGCTTCTCGCGGTCGTAGTCCGAGGTGGTCTCCTCGATTTGCGCCTGGATGGCCTTGATGCGGGCCTGGATCCTGGCCTTCTCGCCGGCGCCGTCGATGATGGTCGTGGTCTCCTTGTGGATCTCGACGCGCTTGGCGCGGCCCAGGTCGGCAAGTTCCGTCTTCTCCAGTTTCTTGCCGGTCTCCTCCGAGATCACCGTGCCGCCGGTGAGGATGGCCATGTCCTCCAGCATCGCCTTGCGGCGGTCGCCAAAGCCGGGGGCCTTGACCGCCGCCACTTTGAGGATGCCGCGGATGCTGTTGACCACCAGGGTGGCCAGGGCCTCGCCCTCGACGTCCTCAGCGACGATGAGCAGCGGTTTGCCGGCCTTGGCCACCTGCTCGAGGATGGGCAGCAAGTCGCGGATGGAGGAGATCTTCTTGTCGTGTAGCAGGATGAACGGGTCCTCCAGCACGGCCATCTGCTTGTCAGGGTCGTTGATGAAGTAGGGCGAGAGATAGCCGCGGTCGAACTGCATGCCCTCGACGACCTCGAGCTCGTTCTCCAGCGACTTGCCTTCCTCGATGGTGATCACGCCCTCCTTGCCGACCTTGTCCATGGCGCGGGCGATTGTTTCGCCGATATCGGTGTCGGCGTTGGCGGAGATGGTGGCCACCTGGGCGATCTCCTTGCTGGTGGTGCAGGGCTTGGACAGCTTCTTGAGCTCGTCCACCACCGCGTGCACCGCCTTGTCGATGCCGCGTTTGAGGTCCATCGGGTTCATGCCGGCGGCCACATACTTCATGCCCTCGTTGACGATGGCCTGGGCCAGCACGGTGGCGGTGGTGGTGCCGTCACCGGCTACATCCGCCGTCTTGGAGGCGACCTCCTTGACCATCTGCGCGCCCATGTTCTCGAACTTATCTTTGAGTTCGATCTCCTTGGCCACTGTCACACCGTCCTTGGTGATGATGGGGGCGCCGAAGGAGCGATCCAGGACCACGTTGCGGCCCTTGGGACCAAGGGTCACCTTGACGGCATTGGCCAGGATGTTCACGCCGCGCACCATGCGTTCGCGGGCGTTGTCGTGGAATTGGACGATCTTCGCAGCCATTCGCGATACCTCCTCTTGGATCCAGATTCGATACGAGTTCAGGCGGCCTTCTTCATGGCGCCGGCCTCGGGCGTGATGACGGCCATGATGTCGTCCTCACGCAGAACCAGCAGCTCCTCGCCCTCGACCTTCACGGTCTGGCCGGCATATTTGCCAAACAGGACGCGGTCGCCGATCTTCACATCGGGGGCGATGCGTTTGCCGCGCTCATCCAGGCGCCCGGGGCCGACGGCGATCACCTCGCCCTGCTCCGGCTTCTCGGCGGCAGTGTCGGGGATCACGATGCCGGACGCCGTCGTGCGTTCAGCTTCGACGCGCTTGACGATAATCCGATCGTGTAGGGGACGAATGTGCATGACAATCTCTCCTTGACGCGTTTTCATATCACCAAAGCGTGTTCGCGCCGGCCGGGGCTTGGGACGACAGCACCCATACCCCGCCGGCGGTCAGGGATTTAGGGATGCTGTCGGAGATTTCAAGAGGGGTAGGCGACGCCCCATCAGGCGACGATCAGGCGGGTGGAGCGCCCAAGGCGGTAGACCGTCTGCACGCTGCGTCCGAACCGGGGCGGCTGCGGGCGCAGGGGGCAGGGTGGCTGCCGGCTGCCGTCGGCTGCCAAGGTCTCGTCCTCACCGCGGTCCTGCCACAGCCCGCCGCGCACGGGGCGAAACAGCCAGCGCACATAGCCCTGCCGTGCGCCCAGGTGCATGAGCTCCAAGCGATCGGGAGCCTCGGCCACCAGGTGTTGCTCGTCGCCGGGGGCGTGCGGGTTGTCACCGAAGGCCTGGCGGCATTCCAGGGCCTCGCGCGCGCTGGCGCCGACCCAGGTGCAGGCGCGCCGCACCCGCCGTTCCATGTCCCAGGCGCCCAGCTGCCAGGCGGCGTCGAGCATGGCGAGCTCGACCTGTTCCAGACTTTGCCAGGGCTCGTTGAGTTGCAGGGCGGAGCCGGGCACCGGTTGGTTCACGGGCGCGCCCACGCCGGTCTGCATGCGAAAGCCGTGCCAGTGCAACATGAGCAGCAGCGGTGTGTGCGCCCGGGGGACGGCGGTGAGCGTGACCGCATAGAGTGGCAGCCCGACGGCGTGGATCTGTTCGAGGATGCTGTTCAGGATCTGCATGAGTCCCTCTCCGCACTCAGACACATCGCACTCAGACATACGCTTTTATAGTGGAGCGGGCGCGGCTGATCAACGCGACGCCCCAGGCAGGTGCCTCACCACCAGAAGCCACCCAGACGCAAGCGCGGGTTGCCGGGGAGCGGCCGGGGGTAGCGGGCCTGTTCCCACAGCGTCTCGAGACGGGGTCCGGGCGATCGGTCCTGCCGTGTCGCCATCTCCAGCAGTCGGCGCACCCGTTCCTCGGTGACCGGGTGGGTGCGCAACCAGGACGGTTCCGGGTTGCCCCAGCCGGGCATGAGCCAGGCGCGCCAGGAGCGGCTCACCCGCTCGATACGCGCGAGCGCCGAGGCCAGGCCCTCGGGGTCACCGGTGAACTCGGCGGCACGGCGATCGGCGTCGTACTCCCGCACGCGCGAGAGGCCGAGCTGGGCGATGAGGGCGATGTGTGGTGAGACGGCGAGCAGCAGTAGGCCCCACCAGTTGATCTCCACCTCCGCAACGAGTGCCATAGGCAGGGCGAGCAGCAGCAGGAACTGGCCGGGCAGGGCGAACAGGCTGGTCAACCGGCTCACATAATCGGCCAGCCCCATGACGCGCAGGTCGCCGTGGGCGATGTGTGCCACCTCGTGGGCCAGTACGCCGGTCAGTTCGCGGGCCGTGAGGGTACGCAGCAGGCCGTCGGTCAGGGCGATGGCCGAGCGGGCGCGGTTGCCCACGGCGAAGGCGTTGACCATGGGGCTCGCCACGTAGTGCGGGATAGGCAGCGCCGGCAGACCGGCGCGCTCCGAGAGCCAGGCCAGGGTCTGCCACAGCCCAGGCGCCGCCTCGGGCGAAATGGGTTGCGCCCGGTACAGACGCAGGGTCAACCAGGAGGCCGCGGTGGGCTCGAAGATAAGGGCCACCCCGGCAGCGATGAGGGCGACCCACAGGCCGGTCTCGCCGAACAGCAGCCCGCCGGACAGGGCGCTCAGACCCAGCAGGGTCAGCACCAGCAACAGGGTCTGAAGCTGGTTCACCAGGGCATGCGTACGGGCCGTGGACATCGGTCTCGATGGGCTGGCGTCATATCGACATCCTAAACTTGCCCGTCGGGCAGGCAAACCCCAGCGGCGGTGTGTAAGGGCGGTGCTGTGGCATCGGCGCTGACATCGAGGCATCCACCGCCAGGCTGTCCTCACGTACAATGCAGGCCCATGTCACACGCATCCGCCCGCGGCCTCATCCGCCTGTCGATCCCGCTACTCGCTGGTGTCTTGCTCCTGGGGCTTGCGGCCTGCGGTAAGAAGGCCGAGCAGGCCGAGGCCCCGGTCACCCCCAGTGCGCCGCAGGTCCAGGGCCCGGCCAGCCTGCCGCCCCTTACCGGCTACAGCCTGGCCCCCATGCTGGACAAGGTCCTGCCGGCGGTGGTCAACATCTCCACCCAGTCCACCGTGCGCACGCGGCGCAACCCGCTGCTGGACGACCCTTTCTTCCGCCACTTCTTTGACCTGCCCGAGGTGCCGCGCCAGGCCCAGAGCCTGGGCTCCGGAGTGATCGTCGATGCCAAGGCCGGCTATGTGCTGACCAACCACCACGTGGTGGAGAACGCCGACGAGATCACTGTCACCCTGCGCGACCGCCGCAGCTTCAGCGCCAAACTGGTGGGGGCGGACCCAGACACCGATCTGGCGCTGCTCAAGATCGAGGCGGACAACCTCACGGCCATCGAGCTGGCCGACTCCGACCGGCTGCGTGTGGGCGACTTCGTGGTGGCCATCGGCAACCCCTTCGGCCTCACCCACACGGTGACCTACGGCATCGTCAGCGCGCTGGGGCGCACCGATCTGGGCATCGAAGGTTATGAGAACTTCATCCAGACCGATGCCTCCATCAACCCCGGCAACTCCGGTGGCGCCCTGGTCACCTTGGAAGGGCACCTGATCGGCATCAACACCGCCATCATCGGCCCAGCGGGCGGCAACGTCGGCATCGGCTTCGCCATCCCCAGCAACATGGCGAAGAACGTCATGACCCAGCTGAGCGAGCACGGCGAGGTGCGCCGCGGCCAGCTCGGCGTGCTGGTACAGGACCTCACCCCGGAACTGGCCCAGGCCTTCAACCTGAAGGCGGGGCAGGGGGCGGTGGTCGCCCAGGTCATCGACGGCTCGCCAGCGGCCCGTGCCGGGGTGCGTGCCGGCGACATCGTGCTCGCCGTCAACGGCCAACCGGTGCGTTCCGCCAACGAGCTGCGCAACGCCATCGGCATGATGCGACGCGGCAGCACGGCCCAGCTCGATCTGCTGCGTGAGGGACGGCCGCTCAAGTTGAGCGTCAAGATCGAGGCCATCGGCGGTCAGCGCGCCACGGCCGAACAAAACGAGCCGCCTAGTGTGAACAGCCGCCGCCTGGAGGGGGTCGAGCTGGGGCCCATCGCCCCCGATCATCCGCTCTTCGGCCAGGAACAGGGGGTACAGGTCTACGCCGTCGAACCGGACAGCGCGGCCTGGCGGGCAGGTCTGCGCGAGGGCGACGTGATCCTCTCGATCGACCGCAAGCGCGTGCGTTCAGTCAGGGAGGCCGAGGCGGCGCTCAAGGCGGTCGGTGAGCGTGTGTTGCTGCATGTGCGGCGCGGCGACGGGGCGCTATTCATCGTGGTGCGTTGACCCCCGGCTGGCTTGGGCGGGTTTGCCGGCTCCCGGCGCGCCCAGCCGCGGCTAACCTCGCGTACACTGATCCGCCATCAATGCCGCGGGTAGCCGGCCCCTGAGACTGGCTAGCGACAGCCAGGCGAGAACCGCCCCTCCGCCCAAGGCCAAGCCCAACAATACCCAGTCTCCGCCCGACATCACCTGCAAATAGCTGAAGCTGCGGCCGGGGTGGATGATCGAGGCGATGGGCTCCGTCAGACGGATGGCCACGGTGATCGCTATCAGCCCCAGGCAGCCGAGCACGACCCAGCCGAACAAGGGGATCAGCCACACGGTGGCCAAAGCGAAGCAGAACATGAGCAGCGGCAGGAGGAGGTCCAGGTCGTATTCCGCATGCAACGCGAAGATCGGCCAGCTGGCAAGGCCCACCAGGGCGCTGCGCCAGAGGTAGGCGGGAAGCGGGGATTCGGCGGGTAGCCGCCGGTCCGTGCCGTGACGGGTGATTTCCACCTGCACTCGTGCTGCGACCTGGGCGAAGTTCTGCGGCGTGCACTGCACCAGCATGAGGTTGCGCCAGGCGCCCCGGAGCACGATGAGATGCCGTTTTGGGCGCAACTCGGCGCGGAAGGCGCCCTGCCAGGAAAGCGCCTCGGTCTCGCGCGAGCGCGCAATGAGGCCGCTGCCCAGCAGTCCGGGCTTGCCGGTGAGGATGCCGACAACGATGGCCAGGCGGTTGACGCGCTTGGCCACCTGGCTCACGGTCTGCATCTGCACCCCGTCAGCGGAGACGGTATAGCGCACCGGGTAGCCGCCGCGGAACAGCAGTCGCATGACGAGCAGGCCGAGCAGGCCCAGCCCCCCGGTCACCGCCAGCATGACCAGCGCCAGGGTCGGCAGGGCCTCGGCCTCGCCCTGGGCGGCGAGGGCAATGCCCAGGATCAACATCATCAACAGCCAGGTGACGAGCAGCGCCAGGCCCCAGGCCCTGAGCATCTCCGGACTGAAAAGACACACTTCGGCATCCCAGATGATCGGCTCGTTCATCGCGGTTTACTCTCCCTGTCGGCGGTTGCGTACGCCTGTGCGTGGCGGGAGAACCAGCCGGACTCGAGGGCGCGCAGATTGCGCCAGGCGCGCACGTGCCCGGGCTGCAGGCGTAGGGCTTCGAGGAAGGCGGCGCGCGCTGCTGCCTCCTGCCCAGCCAATGCGTGGGCATAGCCCAGATTGTTCCAGACCCGCGCCTTGGCCGGTGAGCGCTGCGCCGTCGCCCGCCAGAGGCTCACCTCGTCGCGATAATCGGCGTTGCGCAGCGCGGTGAACAGCATGCCCAGCCCTGCCATCGCCACGATCAGGGCGGCCCGGTGCCGGGTGGGGGCCAGCCATCCCAGGTGGGCGAGGATGACGCCGAGGATCCAGTACAGGCCGAGGCCGGCCATGTAGAGGTGGCGCTCATTCGCCAGATCGACGCGGGGGATCAGGCTGTACATCGGCGACAGGCAGAGCAGCCACCAGGCCAGGCCGAACCCCAGCCAGGGCTGCTGGCGGCAGGCACGCCAAGCGTAGCCGAGCAGGGCCGCGAGCAGACCGGCCTGCAGCAGCGGCCGCAGCGTCCAGCCCGGGTATTCCGGCAGGTCGGGATCGATGTTGAGCGCGTGCGGCCGCACCAGCTGGCCGAGCAGGTAGAAGAGGGCGTTGATCTCGGAGGCCAGGTTGGCGGCGAGACTGCGCGGCGGAGGGGCGCTAAGCAGGTAGCCATAACCCAGCCAGGCGAGCAGGGGCAGGAACACAAGCGGCAAGGCGACCGGGATCTCTACGGTGGTGCGCCGGCTGCGCAGCGCGCTGTGTGGGCGCAGAAACAGCAGGAGCAGGAATGGCAGTACCACCGCCACTTCCTTGCAGGCCACCGCCGCGGCGAACAGCAGCAGGGCCAGGCCCCGCCAGAGTCGCGGCCGAGCCCTTTCCGGTGCCTCCAGCCAGCAGAGCAGGGCGGCCAGGCCGAAGGTGGCCATCAGGCTCATGGAGCGGCCGCTGACATAGGTCACGGCCTCGGTCTGGATCGGGTGCAGGGCGAACAGCAGGGTGGCGACCAGTCGGGCGAGGCGGCGTCGATCCGAGGCCAGGCCGGCAGGGACCGGGAAATGCGCGGACAATCGCCAGACCAGGGCGGTGTTGGCGAGGTGCAACAGCAGGTTGACGGCGTGGAAGCCGAACGGATGCGGCGAGATCGACCAGTTCAGCGCATAGGAGAGCTTGAGCAGCGGCCGGATGGCCGGCATACCGGCCCACCAGGCGGAGAGGGTGTGCACTGCCGGGTTGTCGACGATGATGTTGAAATCGTCGAAATGGAAACCGGCCACGAGGGCATTGGCATAGGCCAGCGCCACCGCCGGTAGCAGCACTGCCAGCGGCCGGAGCCGTCCAAGCCGTCGTCCAGGCCGTCCGAGCATCTGTGGTTTCACGGAGCAGGCGGGTGCAGCCAGCGCCGTCCAATACGGGCCCGCCGTGACGCCACCGGTCATTTCCCGAATAGGCCCTTGAGGGACTTGATAGCATCGCGCAACTCGTCTATCTCCTTCAACACCCCTTGCGGCTTACCCCCTGGGCTGCTGGGTGGGGTTGCAGCGGCCTCGGCCGGATGACCTTCCACGCGCACGAAGCCGCGGTAGTCCGACTCGGCGTTGTGGGCCCACGAGGCCGGATCGGAGTCGATCACGGTGTAGGTGCCGGCGGGCAGAACCACGTTCGGGTGGGCGGTCCAGTAGGCGTTGGGCACGCCACCCTGACCGGGGCTGCCCGTAGCCTGCCAGGGGCCCCAAACGCGGCCGCTGGCATCGCGCAGGGCGATGGTGCCGGGCTTCGCGCCACGCGCGCTGTTCCAGTGATAGTTGCGGATCAGGGTGATGCGGTGCGCCTGCGCCAGCGTGAAGGTCGTGGGCCGGTTGGGGCCATTGGCGACGCCGCCGATGTTGCCGACTTCGAAGATCAACTGGCCGGCCTGCGAGGGGCTGCCGACCGTACCATCGCTGCATTTCACCCAGACGATCCGGTCGCAGAAGCTGTCGTTGCACACCGCGCCACTGGAAATGATCCGCGTCGGCGGCGTGTCGTGCTGGATACGGTGGTCGATGGACTCCGCGTAGCCCTGACGCTGGCAGAAGGCGTCGGCCGCCGGCTTGCCGCAGTTGGCGCCCCATTCGCGGCAGATGTCGAGGGCGATGCCATCGACCTGCGGGTGGGCGAACTCGCCGGGCGCGCCGCCAATGGCTGGACCGGTATAATCGCGGCCGCCCGGCACGTTGACGAGGCCGCCCGGCACGCCGTCGCCAACCGTGTTGGAGCCCGCGCCAGGATAGAGGCGGATGATGTAGACATCGGCGCCACCCGGGCCGTCATCGTCGATGAGGATGCGGTTGGTTCCATCGAGGCGCACCACGCCACGGCCACGCTCCACCTCGATGCGGTCGATGCCGGCCATGCCGACCGTCCTCGGCAACTCATGCAGGGCCACAGGCTGCCCGTCGACGAGGAAGCCACCGCCGGCCACCCGGTGCGACGCCGGGCAACTGGAGTGGGTGCCGATCTGATTGAAGGCGCGGTGCTCATGCGTGAGGCGACCGTCAGCGATACGGATCCAGTCGCTGCCATCGACGCAGGCTTCGATACGGAGGTAGCCCTGGGACGGGCCGCCGGGCACCGGGGTGCTGCCGGTGTAATCACGGCCGCCTTCGGCGACGGTGCCCACCCGGAAGCTGACGGAAGCATATTCCTTGCCGTTGCGGTCGGTGTCGTGCAGGCGGAAGTCCCAGTCGCCTGCGGCCGGTGCGGTGAAGGTCAGGGTCCCGGAGGTCCGCTTGTTGAGGTACTGGTAGGCGATGTCGTGGTTGTCGTTCTGCCGTTCATCCCCGTGCGGGATGCCGGACGGCACGATGCCCACCCAGGCGTCATCCGGCCACGACGCCGGCGCGGTGAAGCGCACCTCGATACGTTCGCCGGGTTTGAACGCCGTGCGATCGAGGTGCAGACTGGCGCTGCCCGCTGGCGCGGTATCGATGTGCTCGCCGGTCCAGGAATTGCCGGTGGCTGGCTTGTCGCAGTAGCTCCAGGTGCCGGAAAAACGCTCGCCACTGAATGTGAAGCGGATGCGCCCCCAGTGGTGACGCCCGTTCCTCGCGCTTGGGCAGCGTTCAGCGGAACCATTCTCGATCCAGTACCCTTCGAGCACATTGTCGTGCATCTCACCGACGATCTCACCGCCATCGTTGGTGTAGTGGCCGACGACGACGCGGCCGTTCTGCGTCAGGGTCATCACACCCTCGCTGGTGCGCCATTGGCCGGCGACGTTGACCGCACCCCCAGGCACCGTGCTTGCGGAATGGCCGCCTGGCGTGAGCGTGAGTCCGCGCGTGTCGGCGACCAGGCTGATGCCGCGCAGGACGAAGCCGGGGGCATGCCCATACCACTTGGGCGCATGGGTCTCGACGTATTCGATACGCAACCGCTTGACCACACCGGGACGCGCCAACGGCAGCAGGACCAGGAAGCGGTTGCCGCCGATGTCGGCGCTGTCGACGCGCTTGTGCTTGGGCCCGACGCCGTAGTTCCATTCGCTGCTGTGGACGCCGGCCTGGATGTCCAGTACCTCGTCGCCGCTGTCCTTGCCTACGACGATGCGGGCGATGGTCTTGCCCTGTTCCAGGTAGGTGGCGTCATCGAGATTGGAAACGATGGCCACGGCCTCGGTCCGGGTGGGCGTCGGCACCGGAATGTCGAGGCTGCGGCGGTTTTCGTCGGTGGATTTGAAACGGATCCACGAGCTGTCGTCGATGGCCACACCCTTGACCACCCGTGGCGTGCCTTGCTTGCCGCCCACGCCGGCCAGGTTGATCGGCTGGCTGGCCGCTCCGGCCGTGGCAGTGGTGGTTACGCCTGTGGTCTTGCGCTTGTCGGCGATCTGCTTCGCGACCTCGATGACTGGCGGGTACTTGGGATGCAGCGCCTTCGCCGCATCGAGTTCCCTTTGCGCCTCGTCCAGCCGGTTCGCGGCCAGCGCCTTTTCCGCACGGTCGAGCTGCTGCCTGACGGTGTCGCGCTCGTTGCGCCAGCGGTTGCCGAGGTCGCGCGCCTCGGTGTTTTTCGGGTCCAGGCCGGACGCGGTGCCGGCCAGGGTGATGGCCTCGTCGAGTAAGCCTTCGTTGGCTTTCTGCCTGGCCTGTTGCATTTTCTCGTAAGCCTCTTTCGACTTCGGCGCCTGTTTCACGTCCTTGTCGCTGACCGAGACCGTCACGCTCGTCTCGGCCTCGCCGAGCAGCACGTTGTTCGGGTCGGTGACCTGCAGTTTCACCGTATAGCTGCCGGTGTTGCTGCAATTGAGCCGAAGCTCGCTGCCGGCGCCGGGCAGGCCGCAGGAACCGGATGGCTCGACCGACCAGCGATAGCGCGGCGCAGGCGGCTGCGGCGTGACGGCGGACTGTATGAGGATGTCCTGGAAGGTGGCGAACTGGCCCTGCGGGATGTCCTTCATGCCGCATTTCTGCGCCTGGCCAAGCTGGGTGTCGCACAGCCACACCTGCAGCTGCGGGCCGCGCGCCCGCGGCGAATTCAGCTTCACGTCGTAGGCCTTGGGCTGGATGGCAAGCTCGGCTTCGCCCAGATCGACATTGCCGTCGCGGAGGTAGCCGCGTGCCGTCACCGTCACCGGCTTGAGGTTCTTCGGCTTGAAGGTGAATACCCGTTCATCCTGCGTCGGGCCGGGGTTCAGGGCGTCTCCCTTGTGCGCCCAGCGGAAGCCGGCCACCTTGTCGTCCAGCCTGGGCTCGTCTTTCAACGTGACCCGGGTTTCCTGGCCGACCAGGGGTTCTTTCGGTTCGGCGCTAAGACTCAACCTGGGCTGGATCACGCGGATCTCGAGACGGTCGGACTCGCCCACGGTCGCGAGCCGGCCCTCCTTGCGCTCGAGCACCTCCACCCAGAGTTTCTGCCGCTCGTCCAGACGCGTGAAGGTGGCCGTGGTTTGCGAGGCCGTCGTACTCTCGGTGGGGCTGAAGACGAGTTCGGTGTTGGGCTGCCAGCGATAGACGTAGGCGCCTTCGGCGGGCTTGCCGTCGATGAGGACAGTGGCCTTGAAGCGCGCCCTGCCGCCCACCGGGAGCGGTGTGTTTTCGTTGGGGACGCGTTCGACTTTCACCTGGACATCGGCCACCTCGTACTCGAGGCTCGCATAGCCCATGCCATAGCGCTGGCCGCTGACCGACACGCCTACTCTGTACTTGCCGGGTTTTTGCGGATGCAGTGTGACCTTGGCGCTCTTTTTCAGATCCTCGGCCTTGCCATGGAAATTGCCGTCCCAGTCGTACGTAAAGGGCGGATCTTCAGGCTCGGCGTTCTCGACGACGGCCTCGACCGTGGCCAGGTCGCCGACCTTGAGCTTGGGCAGTTTTTCCGGCAGCAGCCTGACCAGCGGGTTGTCGGAGCCGTCGTACTTTGGCCCCTTGTAGGGCTCGGTGCGGATACCCGCACCGTCGAGGCGCAGGCTGGCGATGATGGCGCGGGCTTCCTTCTGTGCCGCCAGCACCTGCCGCACCAGGTAGGCACGGTCGCTGTTGTCCCAGCACCCGCCACCGCTGGCGCTGTAGGAAAATTCGATGCTGCCTGCCTTGCCATGGGCGGCACCATTGCCGCACGCGATCATGCCGGAGCCGGTATAACCGCTCATCCAGCCGCCGCTGCCACGCCGCACCCAGTTCGGGTAATCGACGATGCCGCCCTTGAATTCACCCAGCGCAAGGCTGGCCACGCCATCCAGGCCCGCCGGCCTTGAACAGCCCCACTGCCATGTCTGGCGTCGCGCACCCGATCTTGCGCTCGGCCTTTTGTTTTTCCAGACCCGCCTGGGTCTCGGCGATGCGCGCCTGCAAGGCCTTGTCATCCATCGCGCCGGCCTTGAAGGTGGCAGTGACCGAGCCGCTCACCGAACTGTCCCAGCCACACGGTCCCTTGGTCTTGGCTTCCTTGCGCACGAACTTGACGCCATCCTTGATCGGTTGCATCTCCCAGTTGGCAGGAACCGTGGCGGAGAACTTCGGCGCGGGCGGTGTGGATGTGCCCGATGCCGGCGTATCCGATGGCGGCGTTTCCGTTACCTTCTTCTCGTCACCTGCGGGCCTGCTCAAGGTGACACTGTGTTCTGCAGTGGCCACCTGGATTTCCTTCCCGTCCGGGCCCTTTTGATAGGCGGCGAGGGTGATGCGGTAGCTACCCGGTTGGCTGCTGCCGAAAGTGGTGCTGCTGGCACTGCCGAGGTTGCGGCCACCACTGTTCCAAGCCAGGCGCAGGGTGCTGCGCAGCTCCGCCGGGGCGGTAATTTCAGCTGTCAGCGTCAGTGGCTTGCCGACTTCTCCACGGCTTGGGCCGACAATGGAGAGGCCGATCTTGGCAGGGTCGGTCACCTCGAGCTCGTGGAAAGCCTCGGCCAGCTTGACCGTCACAGCCTTGCCCGGCTGTTGCAGTTCCACCCAGATCTTGTAGCTACCGGGTGAGGCCGAGCTGAATCTGGCGCTGTCGCCCTTGGCTTCCAGCTTGCCGCGCAGGGCGGCCTCGCGCCAGACAAATTTGGCCGTCTTGAGGATGCTGGCGTCGAGGTTCGTGACCCGCACCTTGAGGGCGACCGCTTTTCCGCTTTCGACCTGCGCCGGGCCTTCGATGGCAAGGCGTGGCCGACCCTCTGCCAGCTTGTCCAGATAGGCCATGTACCTTTCGTACCGATCGCGCACGGCGGCTTGAACCGTGTCGCTGCCTTGGTGACTCAAACGGTCGGGGCAGTCGTCAAGCAGATGTTCCCACTCGAAGCCGAGCTGGCCCAATACGGCCAGATGTTTGCCGTCTCTGGTCTCGTCGACGGGCCGGCCAAGGGCGCTTGCCAGGTCGGCGCGAATCTTATCGCCACGCTGGCGGTAGATCTCACGCGTCTTTTCGGCCAAGGCCAGGTCGGGTCCAGGCTCGCCGGTCAGTTGCGGCGCACCCAACTTGCCGCCAATGAGGAGAATCTTCATCGGCTTGCTCTGGGCTGCCGAATAGCTTGCGCCAAAGGCCTTGTGCCACAGATTAAGGATGTCGTTGCGTATCGCTGCGACCTGCTCGTAGGTCTTAATATATTTTTCGTACACCAACCCCACGGCGTAGGGGTTCTCACCGCTCCAGAGGCTGGAGTTCTGCCGGATTTCCCACTTGATGCGGGATAGGATTCCCTTGTTCTTGCCGAGGTCGTCGTCACCCAGAGAGAGGTCTTCTTCCAGCTTCTTGACCTTGGCCTCGAGCCCAGGCGCCTTGGCCGACTTGGCCGATGATTCGAGCATGTCGGCCATGGCCAGCCAG
>JBKBRS010000414.1:0-515 GCA_046292095.1 Thiobacillaceae bacterium | reverse complement strand
CCCACATGCTGCCTTCGGTGCCGAGGATGACCATGCGCGACGGCGCGATGCGTTCGCGCAGGGCCCAACCGAAAAAGGCGACGGGGCGGGTCTGAGCGTCGGCGAAGCGATAACGGGTGGCGCGATAGCCGCTCTCGCCTTTGGGCGCGCGGCCGAGGAAGCTGATGAGGGTCGTGGACATATTCGGGCTCAGGCAGTTGCAGCGCAGGGGGTCGAAGCAGAGCCAAACGCCCAGGCTGGCGATGACCGGGCTAAGGCCGATGCCGTTGGGATCAAGGGACGTGACCAGGCTAGCCGCTGATGGTTGAGACGAGAGGGTTCTTCCGTTGAGACGGAAAAGTGCAAGTGTAGCGAGCGAAAATCCAACCGGCCCGCGCCGCCGTGGTAGGGGGCCCGCTTGCGGGCCGAGCCCAACCCCTGCCGCCAATGGTAGGAGGTCCGCTTGCGGGCCGAACCCAGGGCCGAACCCGAACAACGCGTCGCTGGGCTTTGGTTCGCGCCGCAAGCGGCGTTCC
>JBKBRS010000413.1:0-515 GCA_046292095.1 Thiobacillaceae bacterium | reverse complement strand
CCCCACGCCCTGCGCGAAGACCAGCGCCGGCCGGTGCCGGGCTGGCTGGTGTGGCTGCGGCGGACTGCGTGAGACGTCAGGCGGCGGCGCCGGGCGCCCCGTGGCACTTCTTGTACTTCTTCCCGCTGCCGCAGGGGCAAGGGTCGTTGCGGCCGGGTTCGGCGGCCTTGCGCACCGTGGCCACGGGTTGGCGGGAGGCCCGTTCGCGCCAGAAGTCGCGCAGGTCGTAGACGGCCCACAGGGCGTCGGCCAGGCGTTCATCGGGGCTCATCGCGCGCGCTTCGGGTGGCATCTCGGCCTCGTCGCTGGCCAGGATCTCGAAGAGCTGCAGACAGCCGTCGACGAATTCGTTGCCGGGGTCGTCGGCCTCCAGCAGCCAGTCGTCCTCGAAGGCGTCCACGCATTGCAGGAAGCCGCCGGCCCAGACGGCGCCCAGGCGGGGCCAGTCTTCGGGGGCGCCGCGCTCGGCTTCGGGGGTGTGCGCGCGCACGGCCTCCCAGTCGGTCAGCAGGGGG
>JBKBRS010000412.1:0-515 GCA_046292095.1 Thiobacillaceae bacterium | reverse complement strand
GCGAGAAGGTCGGGGGTGTGGGGGTTCATCGGGCGTCCTTTCGATCGGGTGGTTCGGGGTGACGTGATGAACGCGCTTCTTTGAAAGAAAGCCAAGCTCTGAATCGCATCTTTGCGGAACATCTGCGACGGGCTTGAGGTAGATCATGGGTCTGTCGATACGAGCTTACGCCCGGCATCGCGGCGTCTCTCACGTGGCGGTCAAGAAGGCGATCGATAGCGGACGCATCACGCCCGAGGCGGACGGCACCATCGACCCGGACCGGGCTGACCGCGACTGGACCCGGAACTCCGAGCCGCCGAAGGCAGGAACGGGCGCCCGGGCCGCGAAGGTGCGGGTGGCGGACGATCCGGCCCCGAACCTCGCCACCGGCCTGCCCGCGGGCGGCACCACGCTCGTGCAGGCGCGCACGGTCAACGAGGTGGTCAAGGCGCAGATTGCCGGATCGCGCTCAATAGGCCTTGACCGCGTTGGCCGTCTGCTCGGCGGCAGCCACCTGGTCGTTGTCACCGACG
>JBKBRS010000411.1:0-517 GCA_046292095.1 Thiobacillaceae bacterium | reverse complement strand
GGGCTGGCTCGTCAACTCTGGGCAGTTTAACGGGATGACCAGCCGCGAAGCGTTCCGCAAGATCGGGGAGTTTTTGCAGTCCAAAGGGCAGGGACGCTTTGCCGTCAAATATAAGCTCAGAGATTGGCTCATCTCGCGCCAGCGCTACTGGGGAACCCCAATCCCCATGATTCACTGCGAGCGCTGCGGGATCGTCCCTGTGCCCGAAGAAGAGCTCCCCGTCAAGCTTCCCGACGTGCCGTTCATCGGCAAGAAGGGCCTCGCAGAGATCCCTGAGTTCTATCAGACGATGTGTCCTCAGTGTCACGGCCCAGCGCGGCGCGACACCGACACCATGGACACATTTGTAGACTCGAGTTGGTACTTCTTACGGTTCGTCTCGCCGCACGAGAGAGAACGCCCCTTCGACCCCGAAGCCGTCAATCGCTGGCTCCCGGTAGATCAGTACGTCGGTGGGGTCGAGCACGAGATCTTGCACCTGCTCTACTCGCGCTTCTTCACCAAGGCGCTGCGCGAT
>JBKBRS010000410.1:0-517 GCA_046292095.1 Thiobacillaceae bacterium | reverse complement strand
ACGGCGGCTGGGTATTATGTGATCATCCGGGATGCGACACCTAGCTATGATGAGGACCAGAACGGCGTTATGATGCCTCCCCCGCGCACGCGGGGATCGACCATAGACGTCCCAGCCAAGTTTACGAGCGTGAATGCCTCCCCCGCGCACGCGGGGATCGACCCACTGTAAATCGGCATAATTTCACCCCACAATTGCCTCCCCCGCGCACGCGGGGATCGACCCACGCCGGATTAACACACGATTGCCGCTCGTTAGCCTCCCCCGCGCACGCGGGGATCGACCCGCATTTGTCGTCGGGCCTGACGGTAAAATTGGGCCTCCCCCGCGCACGCGGGGATCGACCTCCGCGGTGCGGCTTGATCGGTGGCGGCCATGCGCCTCCCCCGCGCACGCGGGGATCGACCTCATAACCAATAGCCGCGCCCGCTGGGTGGGAAGCCTCCCCCGCGCACGCGGGGATCGACCTGTGATTGACGTTGTTGCGCGCGAAATTAAATCGCCTCCCCCGCGCACG
>JBKBRS010000409.1:0-519 GCA_046292095.1 Thiobacillaceae bacterium | reverse complement strand
CGGCAAGGCGGTCTGGGTTCTGGACCGGCCCAACCCGGCCGGCCGCCCCGTCGAAGGGCTGACGCTCCGCCCCGGCTGGGAGAGCTTCGTGGGCGCCGGCCCCATGCCCATGCGCCATGGTCTGACGCTGGGCGAGATGGGCGCCTGGTTCATCGCGCACTACGGCCTGCACGTGGACTACCGGGTTATCGCCATGGACGGCTGGGCCCCCGCCGCCGCGCCTGGCTATGGTTGGCCCCTGGGCGACCGCGCCTGGATCAACCCCAGCCCGAACGCGCCCAACCTCTGGATGGCGCGGGCTTACGCCGGCACGGTGATGCTGGAGGGGACCACGCTGTCGGAGGGCCGCGGCACGACCCGCCCGCTGGAACTGTTCGGCGCCCCCGACCTCGACGCGCGCGCCGTGATCGCCGAGATGCAGGCGCTCGCCCCGCAATGGCTCCAGGGCTGCACGCTCCGCGACTGCTGGTTCGAGCCCACCTTCCACAAGCACGTGGGCAAGCTGTGCGCCGGCGTGCA
>JBKBRS010000408.1:208-520 GCA_046292095.1 Thiobacillaceae bacterium | reverse complement strand
GCTTCGCCCCCTGCAAGAGCTGATGGGTCGATTTCGTCCGTTGCGGATCTATAGGCCCGAGTTGTCCTTCGTGGATGGCGAGTATCTTGACACGGATGGTCGCACGCGAGGGGCGAACAAGCCATCGATTGCGAAATTTGGAGGAGATGCAGGTGAACGATTGGACTGCAGGCTATGTGACCGATATCGGTTACACCTACGGTTACTACGCCGAGCTAACGGACATGCCACGGCAGCGTGCCACCCCTGTAGAATGAACGGACATGCCACGGCAGCGTGCCACCCCTGTAGAATGAAACAACTGAACGGCTT
>JBKBRS010000408.1:0-198 GCA_046292095.1 Thiobacillaceae bacterium | reverse complement strand
TGGGGCTGACTCCGGTCGCCCTTCGGGCGCCCTCCGTCAGCCCCAGCCAGCAAGTTCAGCATGACCTTGCGAGCAGTGAATAAAGGATAGCTCCTTAAAGGTATGCAATCTAGCGGGACCCTACACCTACCAAAGTTAGAGGCGCCAGGGGTGGCGCTTGACCGAGGTCGATGAGTTGGCCGTTCGATCGCGAGTAGT
>JBKBRS010000407.1:286-522 GCA_046292095.1 Thiobacillaceae bacterium | reverse complement strand
GATGTCGCCGCGCCGAGCGAGATCGATCTGCAATACGCGGTGGCCGCAGCACTCGCCGGGCGCGCGCTGCGTGCGCGCGGCATGCCCGATGCGGTGCGCATCTGGGGTCATATCCTCGATTACGCACAAAAGTTCCCGCAGCGCGAGATGGGCGTGATGCTCGTCTCCGACATGCATCGCGGCATCGGCGAGAAGCTGTTCGCCGTGCCACAGTTCGCCGCCTGGGCGAACGCCGT
>JBKBRS010000407.1:0-276 GCA_046292095.1 Thiobacillaceae bacterium | reverse complement strand
CGGCGCCCTGGTGCTGCGCCTGCCGCTCAAGGCCGCGACCTGGTGCCGCACCACCGCGACCGATGGACGCGCGCTCTACTACAACCCGGGCTGGATCGAGCGCCTGTCCGGCCCGCAGCTGCAGTTCGTCCTGGCGCACGAGGCGTTGCATTGTGCGTTGGGCCATTTCGCGCGCCGCGGCCATCGCATCCAGCGCAAGTGGGATCTGGCCTGCGACTTCGCGGTGAATCCGATCCTCGTCGACGAAGGGCTCGCCCCACCGGCCGAGGCGCTGGT
>JBKBRS010000406.1:0-522 GCA_046292095.1 Thiobacillaceae bacterium | reverse complement strand
CTGGTGGAAATCACCCCGAAGAGCATCCGCCTGCGCAAGCGTTACCTGAAGGAGCACGAGCGCAAGCGCGCCGCGCGGGAAGGCGCATGACATTGCGCCATGGGCAGGCCGTCGCCCTGATGGTGGCGGTGACGTTCCTGTGGGCGACGGCGGGCGTGGTCACGCGCCAGCTCGAGCAGGCGCAGGCGTTCGAGATCACTTTCTGGCGCAGCGCGTTTACCGCGCTGTCGCTGGCGCTGATCTTGCCCCTATGGCAGGGGCGCGGTGTGTGGCGCCGGATGGTCACCAGCGGCCGGGCCCTGTGGTGGTCGGGTGTGTGTTGGGCGGTCATGTTCACCGCCTTCATGATCGCGCTGGCGCTGACCAGCGTGGCCAACGTGCTGATCACGCTGGCGGCCGGGCCGCTGCTGACGGCGCTCATCTCGCGCCTGTTCTTCGGGCAGCGGCTGGCGCGTCAGACTTGGGCGGCCATCGTGGTGGCGGGTTTGGGCATCGCGTGGATGTTTGCACGCCAACTGGGCG
>JBKBRS010000405.1:0-523 GCA_046292095.1 Thiobacillaceae bacterium | reverse complement strand
GTTGGAGATGCTCTTGGAGCCGGGCAGCCGCACGCTGCCGGCGGCGCGCGTCAGCGGGGGGATGTCAAGGAAGGCGGTGCGGTACATGGGGTTCGGATGACGGGGGCGCGGCGGCGTAGGCGCCAGCGGCCCATTGGGTGCGGATGCGGCTGGCCTCGGCGATCAGTTCGCGCAGGGTATGCGCGTCGCCTGCGTCCAGGGCGGCTTCGAATGTGTCCAGCGCCGCGCGGAAGTGCCGGGCTTGTGCCCGCACCTGGGGGGCGTTGGCGAGCAGGATATCGCGCCAGACGTCCGGGTCACTCGCGGCGATGCGGGTGAAGTCGCGAAAGCCTGGCCCAGCCAGCCCCAGAAAATCCGCCGCGTGGGGCTGCTGCACCAGCGCCCGAACGGCGGCAAAGGCCAGCAGGTGCGGCAGATGGCTGACGGCGGCATAGGCGGCATCGTGTGCTTCGGGCGTCATGGTGCGCACGCGTGCCCCCAGCGCCTGCCACAGCGCCTGAGCACGCGCAACCAGGGTGGGGTC
>JBKBRS010000038.1:0-14976 GCA_046292095.1 Thiobacillaceae bacterium | reverse complement strand
GCCGCCACGGTGCCAATAGCTGCGCGTCACATGACCTCCGCCCAATAGTGGTCGACCTGGGCCTGGATGCGCGCAAGCAGGGCCTCGTCGCGCACCGGCTCGAACAGGTGGCGGAAGCGGCCCTGGGTGCGGAGGTAGTCCTCCACCGGCAGGCGCGGGTGCGGTAGCCGGGTGTGCGTGACCTTGCCGTCCACGTATTCCTTGAGCGGCCACACGCCGGTCCTGACCGCCAGGCGGCCGACCTCGACCGTGTCCTTGGGGTCGAAGTCCCAGCCGGTGGGACAAGGCGCGAGCGCCAAGAGGAGGCGCGGCCCCTTGAGGGACAGGGCCTTTTCCAGCTTGCGCGCCAGATCGAGCGGTTCGGCGCCGATCACGGTGGCGGCGTAGGCCGGGCGGTGCGCGATCCAGATGGCGAAGAGGTCCTTCTTGCGGCCGGCGAAGCCGCGCAGGCTGGTGGCGGTCTTCGCCCCCAAGGGGGTGGTCTCCGAGTATTGCTGACCAGTGTTGCCGTAGCCCTCGTTGTCGTAGACGATGTAGAGGAAATCGAGCCCACGCTCGATGGCGCTGGAGGTGGCACTGAGGCCCATACCATAGGCTGAGCCGTCTCCGGTCAGGGCCACCACGGTCAGGTCCTCCTCGGGCGGCAGCCGGCCCTTGGCGATCAGCAGGTCTAGCGCGTCGCGCACGCCCTGGGCACCGGCCGGGGCGCTCGCCATGGCAGTGTAGAGCCAGGCGCCGCGGAAGGGCGTGAAGGGGTAGACCGCCAGCAGGGTCATGCAACCGGCGGCGTTGACGAACACGCTGCGCCCGCCGAGGATGTCGTAGATCTGGTGCAGGGCCTCCAGGCCGCCACAGCCGGCGCACAGCGGGGTGCCGGTGCCCAACAGGCGCTGCGAGGGGAGGTCCTTCAGGCGTTTGAAGGCGGTCTCGCTCATGGGCCGCGTCCTCCCAGCCGGGGGTCGTGCCGTTCGGCCAGGGCGATGGCCTGCAGCTTGCGCAGTTCGCGCAACTCGTGTTCGGTATAGAGCAGCCGTGGGGGTGGTGTCACACCGCTGCGGGCGGCCTCGTGCAGGACCTCGGCGATGGCGTAGAACTCCTCGGACGGCAAGTCGCGCCCGCCCAGGCCGCCGATGAAGCTGGCCAGGATGGGCGGGGCGTCCGACTGGCCATAGAGGGCAGAGGCGAGCTCGCCATGCAGCACGCCGCCTAAGCCCATGGAAAGGTTCTGGTCGATCACCGCCACCGCCCGCTTGCCGGCCAGCGCCTGGCGGATGGCCGCCGCCGGGAACGGTCGCAACAGGCGCAGGCGTAACAGTCCGATCGCCACCCCCGCCTCACGCAGCCGCTCGACCGCGGCCTTGGCCTTGGTGGCGAAGGAGCCCATCATGGCGAAGGCATACTCGGCATCCTCCAGACGCCAGGCCTCGACCACGTCGTGTCGGCGGCCGGTGAGCGCCGCATAGTCCGCCGCGATCTCGTCGTAGACGTCTAGTGCGGCCAGTGCGGCGAGGTGGCTCTCGTAGCGGAAATAGCTGTAGGTGGACCCACCCAGCACCACCACCGCCTGCGACAGCGGCTGGCTGGCGCGGAAGGCGAGCTCGTGCGGCTCGAACGGCGGCAGGAAGCGGTCCACCAGTTCCAGCGCCGGCAGCTCGACCGGCTCGCGCGTGAAGGAGAGGTAATAGCCATCCAGGTTGACGATGGCCGGCAGGCGCACGCGTGCATCCTCCGCCAGCCGGTAGGCCAGGAGGACGGAGTCCACCACCTCCTGGCAGGTGGCGCAGTGGATCTGCAGAAAGCCGGCATCGCGCGCGGCCAGCACGTCGGTGTGGTCCGGCTCCAGGGTGATGGGCGAGGCGAGCCCGCGGGAGACGTTGACCAGCACGAAGGGGGCGCGCCAGCCCGCCACGGTGTAGATCATCTCCATGGCATAGAGCAGGCCCTGGCTGGAGGTGGCGGTGAATACCCGCACGCCGGTCGAGGCCGCCGCCGCGGCGGCGGTGAGCATGGCGTGCTCGCTCTCCAAGGTCACCAGGCGGGCCGCCATCTCACCCGTGTCGCACCAGGCCGAGAGGGTCTCGATGATCTCCGTCTGCGGCGTGATGGGGAAGGCAGGGACGTAGTCGGCGCGCGCCAGCCGCGCACCCCAGGCGGCGGCGTTGCCGGTGAGCAGTTGCCGGTTCATGGGGCAGAGGCCTCCGTCTCTGGAATGGCGGGGATGGCGTGTGGCGGGCACTGCGCCACGCAGATCAGGCATCCCTTGCAGTGCTCGTAGTCGATGTGCGGCGTGCCGTCGGCCGCGACGGTGATGGCGCCGTCGGGACAATATTCGCTGCACACCCACCAGCAGCGGTTACAGCGGTCGTAGTCGATGACCGGGCGCAGGGTGCGCCACAGACCGGTCGGCACCCGCAGGCTGGTGAGCGCCGCATGGATGGCCGGCGCGGCGGTCTCGGCCGGCTCCAAGGGCAGGTCCACCCAATCCGGCGCCGCATAGCCGACCGCCGTGCCGCTGCCGCCCTCCACCACCCGGCCGGCCTGTGGGGCGAGCTCGGCGTAGGCGCGCCGGGCCCAGTCCAGATTGCGCTCGACGACCGCCACCGGCATGCCGGCGAGTTCCTGGCGGATGGCAGCCACGAGCGCCGCCTCGTCGATGACCCCGGTGAGCCGGGCCACGGCGCCGACACAGAGCGTGCCGATGGGCGGCGCACCGGCCGGCGGCGCCAGCGTCAGCACGCGATCCGGCAGGTTGAGACGCTGCTGCCAGAGCGTCGCCGGGGTGGCGCTCAGGATGAAAAGCAGGCCGCGGCCAGCCAGCCCCTGGAGCACGCCGGCCGAGGGGATGCCGACCAGGCTCTCGTCCACCACCGCCACCAGGTCGGGGTCGCGGATCACCCCGCGCTCGTGGGTGGGGCCATGGTGGGCGCGCACATAGGCGTAGACCGGTGCGCCGCGCCGCTCGGCGCCATAGACGGTGGCGTCCTGCACCTCCCAACCGGACAGGAAGAAGGCGCTGCCCAGCATGCGCCCCGCGGTCTTGATGCCCTGACCGCCGCGGCCGTGCAGGCGGATGCGATACATGGTCAGAGATGTCCGGGCGCGCCCGAGGTGAGCGAATGGCGCCGGTAGCGCATCGCCCGTTTGACCCGCTCGATGGCCAGGTCCAGGGCGGCCTGGCGCGGCAGGATGCCCTCCGCCTGCGCGCGCCGCAACACCTCGCGCGTGTTTTCGCGGATCTTGTGTTCGACGGCCTGCAGCGCGGCCTGCTCGCCCGCCCCGTGGTACTCCATGGCGGCGCAGATGACACCGCCGGCGTTGGCGATGAAGTCGGGCACACAGAGCACGCCGCGCGCGTGCAACATCTGCTCCGCGCCCGGCGTGCAGGGGATGTTGGCCCCCTCCACCACCAGCCGGGTCCTGAGCCGGTGCGCGTTGTCCTCGCGCACCACGTCGGGGCGGGCGGCGGGGATCCAGATGTCGCATTCGACGTCGAGTATGGCCTCGCGATCGAGCTTCTGGCCGGCGGGATTGTCGATCACACTCCGGCCCGCCTGCTTGAGCGGGATCAGGGTGCCGAGGTCCAGTCCTTGTGGGTCGTAGACGGTGCCGTGCGAGTCCGAGGCGGCCACCAGGACGGCCCCGCGCTTGGCGAGAAAGCAGGCGGCGTGCTTGCCGACGGCGCCGAAGCCCTGGATCGCCACGCGTGCCCCCTGCAGGGTGAGGCCGGCGTACGGGGCGGCCACATCGACCACGTGGGCGAGCCCGAAGCCGGTGGCACCGATCTCGTCGAGCGGGATGCCACCCAGTTCGCGCGGCAGGCCCACGGCGCGGCCGATCTCGTCGCGCACCCAGGCCATGCAGACCTCGTCCGTGCCCATGTCGGGACCGAAGATGTAGTCGGAGACGTCGCCCAGGGCACGGGCGAAGGCGCGGATGAGCCGCGCCTTGTCGGCGACGGGCATGTGCGGGTCGCCGAAGATCACCGATTTGCCGCCGCCGTGCGGCAGGCCCGCCGCGGCGTTCTTGAGCGTCATGGCGCGGGCGAGCCGCACACACTCCTCGGTGGAGACGTCGGGCGCCATGCGCAACCCGCCGATGGCCGGCCCGGCCGCCACGTTGTCGATCACCAGGATGCCCTTGAGCCCGACCGATGGCTCGTAGACATGCACGATCCTCGAAGGGCCGAGTTCGTCGGCGTAGCGAAAACCCTCTTCCATGCCTTGCTCCTGCGGCTCGGGCCGACCTCTTGGGGCGCGATCAGCCCGAATACTCCATCATAGACGGAGATCAGGCCAGGAGTGTCATGACCTCGCGCCTCAGGGCCTCCACCTCCAGGCTGGCGATGGCGGCCCGCGCCCCGAGCGAGCGCACCGTCGTGCCCAGGGCGGCGGCCTGACGGTAGGCGGTGCGGCTCTTGAGCTGGGCCGCCAGCAGCGGGATGCCGAACTCGGGCAGGAGGGCGAGCACCTCCTGCGCCAGCAGGGTGTTCAGTTGCGCCTGGTTGACGACGATCCGTGCAGCGAGCGATGGGTTATTATGCCGGGCCCGGGCGATCGCCTCGCGGGTGCGCAGGCTGGCCCAGAGGTCGGGCGGCGAGGGGATGACCGGCACCAGGGCGAGCTGCGCCAGGCGCAGGGCGCTCTCGGTGACGGGGGCGCTGGCATGCGGCGGGCTGTCGATGACGATGTAATCGTAATCGTCGAGCCGTTTGCGCAGATGCTTGTGCAGTTTGCCCTCCTCGCCGGAGAGGTCCTCGACGTCGGCCGGGAAGCCGCTGCCCGTCTGGGCCCAGCGCAGGGCCGTGTTCTGCGGGTCGGCATCGGCCACCAGGACCCTGTCACCCGCATCGGCGAGTGAACCGGCTAACAGCATGGCCAAGGTGGACTTGCCCGCCCCGCCCTTCTGGTTGACCACGGCGATGACACGCGCCGTCATGGGTCCCCGCCCCCTCTACGGCTCGACATCCGCAGCGATCCGCAGACGATACCCTCAGACGATGACCTCACCGTGCCAGCCCAGCGGCGAGAGCCCGCGGGCGATGGCCCCGTCGCGAAGGTGGTGCAAGAACTCGGCGGGGCCGGCGGCGTAGATGTCGGTGTGGGTGAGGTCGTTGTGCACGCCGAGGATGTGCTCGGCCACGTCCTGCGCCCCACCGTCCACGCTCAAGGGAACATAGGTGAAGTTGTCGAGGGCGTCGGCCCAGGAGCGACAGAGGTTGTCCTGGTAGTGCGGCAGGGCCTCCGACACCCAGTAAAGACGCATGGACTCCGCCATTTCCAGCGACATGGCATGCTGAACCAGGCTCTTGATGGGGGCGAAGCCATCGTCCCAGGCGACGAAGATCACCGGCCGGCGCGAGTCCATGTTGATGACGAAGGTCCCCTGCGGCCCCTCGATGGTGACGGGATCCTCCTTGCGCAGATCGTCGAAGACCTTGCGCGCGAAGGGCCGGTTGTCGCGGCGGACGTGCAGCTCGATGTGGCGGTCCTCGCAGGGGCAGCTGGCGATGTAGTAGTCACCGGCCACGCCGTCGGTGGACAGGCGCACCTGCTGCCCGGCGAGGAAGCGCAGGCGCTGGCTGCGCGGGGTGGTCAGGTGCAGGGCGGCGATGCGCGCATCGAGCAGCTCCACCGCCTTGACCTTGGTGGCGATGGTCTGCGGCTGGATGTCGGTCGCACCGGCGACCGAGGCCTCGATGACGATGTCGGTGACCGCCGTGTTGGAGCACATCAGGAAGTAACCCGCGTTTTTCTCGGCCTCCTTGAGGGTGTAGTCGTGTGGGTGCACCCGCTTGATCTCGCCCGAGACCAGGCGCGCCCGGCACTCGCCGCAGTTGCCGTTACTGCAGCCGTAGTTGAGCGGGATGCCGGCGCGTAGGGCCGCCTCGAGGATGGTATCGGTCCCCTCGACGAAGAACTCATGGCCCGAGGGCAGCACCTTGACTTGGGCCGAAACGATGCGCATCACGCTCTCCTCCGCGAGCAACACCAGGCCGCGCCCCGCCTCCTTGGGAGCGGCCTGGATCTGGCCTCGCAACCATTGTTTGAGCGAACTGACCGCCTGCAGCGTGGCCGGCCCGCCGCTCTCGGCGACGTCGTCGAGCTTTTTCAGCGTCCAGTCGAACAGCTGCTCGTAGTGCGTCAGCAGCGATTTGGCGGCGGCATACTCGGTGGACAGGTCGAACAGGCGGTCGGCCAGCACCTCACGGTCGGGCAGGGCCCGCTCGAAGATGCGCTTGGCGAAGGCCTTCTTCTTGATCTCCTCCACCCGCGCGTATTCGCCGTCGTCCTCCCATTTGACGTCGGGGAAGACGCGCAGGAGCTCGTCCATCTCCACCTGCCCGTTTTGGGACTGGAGCGTTCCTTCCTTGACCATCCGCTGCAGGGTGCTACGGGACACGCCCACCAGACGGGCGACACGGGAGAGGGAGAAGGTGTGCGCCATGGTTGGATGATAGTACGTCGGCGGGCGCGGGGCGAGTGACAGGGTGGTTGGAGCCGGGCGCCGTCCTGGGTTTTAATGTCGGCTGTCAGCGCGCATCGCCACCATGCTCAATCTCGTCACCCGCCCCTGCCCCGCCCCGGCCGTCGAGCGGCTGCGCCGGGCGGGTCTGCCGCCCCTTCTCGCGCGCCTGTATGCCAGCCGTGGGGTCAGCCGGCAGGAGGAGCTCAAGTCGCGGCTCGGCGAGCTGCTGCCGCACACGACGCTGCGCAATTCAGAGGCGGCAGCGGCACGTCTGGCAGACGCCATCGCCCGCGGCGAGCGCCTGCTGGTGGTGGCCGATTACGACGCCGACGGAGCGACGGCCTGTGCCGTGGCGGTGTCCGGTCTCACCGCCCTGGGCGCGCAGGTGGATTACCTGGTGCCCAACCGTTTCGAGTTCGGCTATGGCTTAAGCCCCGAGATCGTCGCACTCGCCGCCGCGCGCCGCCCCGACCTTATCATCACCGTGGACAACGGCATCGCTGCCCATGCCGGCGTCGAGCGGGCGCGCAGTCTAGGCCTGGAGGTCCTGGTCACTGACCACCACCTGCCGGCACAGGGCCTGCCCCTGCCGGAGGCCCTGATCGTCAACCCCAACCAACCCGGCTGCCCCTTCCCGAGCAAAGGACTGGCCGGGGTGGGGGTGATGTTCTACGTGCTCATCGCCCTGCGCGCCGAACTGCGACGGCGCGGCGCCTTCAGCCGGCGTCCAGAACCCAACCTGGCCGAGCTGCTGGACCTGGTCGCCCTGGGCACCGTGGCCGATGTGGTGCCACTGGACGCCAACAACCGTCTGCTGGTCGAGCAGGGCCTCAAGCGCATGCGCGCCGGTCTGGCACGACCGGGGGTTCAGGCCCTGTTCCAGGCCGCCGGGCGCGATCCGGCCAGGGCCAGCGTCTATGACCTGGGCTTCGTCCTGGGGCCCCGGCTCAATGCCGCCGGCAGGCTGGCCGACATGAGTCTGGGCATCGCCTGTCTGCTCGCGCCAGACCTCGACAGGGCGCTACCGCTCGCGCGCGAACTCGACCGTCTCAACCGCGAGCGGCGCGAGATCGAGGCGGACATGCAGGCGCAGGCGCTCGCCCTGCTGGAGACGGTGGACGTGGCCGAGGGATGCAGTCTCACCCTGTACGACCCGGCCTGGCATCAGGGGGTGGTGGGCCTGCTCGCCTCGCGGCTCAAGGAGCGTCACCACCGCCCCACCATCGTCTTCGCCGACGGCGGCGATGGGTTCATCCGCGGCTCTGGCCGGTCGATTGCCGCGTTGCACCTGCGCGATGCCCTCGACCGGGTGGACAAGCGCGAGCCAGGTCTGATCGTCAAGTTCGGGGGACACGCCGCGGCGGCGGGGCTGACCCTGCGGCGCGCGGATCTACCCCGCTTCGCCGAGGCCTTCGAGGCCGTGGCACGCGAGCTGCTCACCCCGGCCGACCTCCTGCGGGTGATCGAGACCGATGGCCCGCTCGGCCCGGAGGACTACCAGCTCAACCAGGCCATGGCCTTGCAGGATGCGGTCTGGGGCCAGTCCTTCCCGCCGCCGCTGTTTCATGGCGACTTCCGGGTGGACGCCCAGCGCCTGGTGGGCGACAGGCATCTCAAGCTGCAACTGTCCGACGGCAAGCTCCGCGCCGAGGCCATGTTGTTCAACCACGTCGAGCCCCTGCCCGAACGCATCCAGGCCGCCTACCGCCTGGAGGTCAACGCCTGGAACGGGCGGCTCGCGCCGCAGCTCACCCTGGAACACTGGTGCGCCCTGGCGTGAATCCGGCGCTCCGTGCCGAGACAGTGTGAGAGGACGATGAGCGACTGGTTGCCGCCCGAGATCGCACCGTTGGGCGCCTTCCTCACCAGCATGGGACTGGGCCTGCTGATCGGCCTGGAACGCGAGCGCTCGCCGGCGGCCAGGGCGGGGCTGCGCACCTTCACCCTGGTGGCGCTGGCCGGCACCCTGGGGGCGATGCTGGGCCAGGAAACCGGAGCCCCCTGGGTGCTGGGCGCCGGCCTCATCATCCTCGGCGGCATGATGGTGGCGACCTATTTCAAACAGCCGCAAGAGGCCGATCCCGGCACCACGACGATCGCCGCCATCGTGGTGTGCTACGGCCTGGGCGCGATCGTCTGGTATGGCCACACGCAACTCGCGGTGGCGCTGGCGGTGACCACCGCCGTGCTGCTCTATTTCAAGGCCGAGCTGCGCGGGGTCACCCAGCACCTCACCCGCCAGGACCTGGTCTCCATCCTGCAGTTCGCCGTGCTCTCCCTGGTCATCCTGCCGGTCCTGCCGAACCGGGGTTACGGCCCCTATGCGGCGCTCAACCCGCATCAGATCTGGTGGATGGTGGTCCTCATCTCGGGGCTGGCCCTGGCCGGCTATGCCGCCCTGCGCCTGGCCGGTGAACGGCAGGGCGCGCTGCTCACAGGACTGTTCGGGGGTGTAGCCTCCAGCACCGCTACCACCCTCACCTTTGCCCGTCACGGCCGGCGGCCGGAGCTCACCGATGTGGCGGCCCTGGTGATCCTCACCGCCAACTGGGTGGTGCTGGTGCGGTTGAGCCTGCTGGTGGCCGTCCTCACCCCCGCCCTGCTGCCCAAGGCGCTGGCGACCCTGGGGCTGGCGGCACTGGCCGGTGTCCCCCTGCTCTACCTGCGCTGGCGGCGGCTCGATAGCCGCGAGATCCCGGCGCTGACCCTGGGCAACCCGACCGAGATCCGCGCCGCCCTGGGCTTTGGCGCCCTCTACGCCGCCGTATTGTTCGCCGCCGCCTGGCTGTCGGATTGGGTCGGCAGCCAGGGGGTTTATGGCGTGGCCCTGATCTCCGGCCTGACCGACGTCGATGCCATCACCCTGTCGAGCCTGCGTCTGTTCGGCCTGGGCACGCTCACCGGCGATCAGGCACTCGCCGCCATCCTGCTCGCCCTGCTCGCCAACATCGCCTTCAAGACCGGGCTTACCCTGGTGATCGGCGGCGGCCGCCTGGCGCTGCGCACCCTGCCTGGCTTCACCGCCGTCGCCCTGGGCGCGCTCGCCGGCTGGTGGCTGTGAAAGGCTATGCCCACGCCGTGGGCTTCGACGACGCCCCCTTCGCGCGCGGCCACCGCGGCGATGTGCCGGTGGTGGGTGCCGTCCATGCCGGCGCCCGGCTCGACGGTGTGCTCGTCACCCGGGTGCGGCGGGATGGCGCCAACGCCACCGAGCGGCTGATCGGGGTCCTAACCGCCTCGCGTTTCTTCGCACAGTTGCAGCTCATCTGGCTGCAGGGCATCGCCCTGGCCGGCTTCAACGTGGTGGACATCCACCGTCTGCACACCGCCACGGGCCTGCCGGTCATAGTCGCCGCACGGCGCCAGCCCGATTACGCGGCCATCCGCCGCGCGCTGTTCGCCAAGGTGCCCGGCGGGGCGGGCAAGTGGCGGTTGATCGAGGCCGCCGGCCCCATGGCGCCGGTGGGGGGGATCTGGATCCAGCGCGTGGGGATCGGCCCCGAGCAGGCGGCGCTGGCCGTCAGCCGCTGGCAGATCAACGGCAAGCTGCCCGAGCCGCTGCGCACCGCCCACCTCATCGCTGCAGGGCTTGCCGGCGGCGCAAGCCGGCAGCGGCCCTAACGGGCATGACTTTGAGGAGACGCCCCAGAGGATGAAAGTCATGCCCGTTCCCCTCACCCCCAGCCCCTCTCCCGCCTGCGGGAGAGGGGGCTTCGTGAGTCGCGGCGCGACTTGACGCTAAGACCGATCTCAGGGCGCGAGCAGCCGCTGGAAGCGCTGGGCGTCGGCGGCCATGCTGCGGTTGTTGAACAGGCACCAGGTCTCGCCCTGACAGAGCCCGCGCAGGCGCTCCAGCTCCGCATCGGTGTACTGGTGGTCGTAGCCGCCCACACCATGCAGACGGAAGTAGCGCAGTCCTGATGGCGGTGGCGCGTCGCGGAAGGGATCGACCACGCGGATGAGTCCCAGCTCGTCGCACAGCTTCTGTGCCAGCTCGACCGGCCAGCCGCGCGGCTCCCAGGCGAGGCGGATGTCGCCCGCCTCCGGCCGCGCCCCGGAGATGAAGGCGCGTAAATGCTCGATATTCGGCGCCTGCGGGCTGAAAGAGGCCGGGGTCTGGAAGAGCACGAGGCGCGCGCCGAGCGCCTGGGCATAGTGCAGGGTGGTCTGCCATGCCGCCCACACCTCGGCAGTGGGCTGGAAGGCACCATAGAGATGGCGCCGGTCGGCGGGTATGGGACGGCTGAGCCGTCGGTAGGTGGGGGACGAGGGCGGGTGGGTGATCAGCTGCCAGGCCTTGAGGGTGAAGACGAAGCCCGGCGGCGCCGCCTCGCGCCAACGCTGAAGCGTCTCCGGCCGCGGTGGCTGGTAGAAGGTCTGCTGCACCTCGACGATGTCGAATTGACGATAGTAGCGCGCCTGGGCCATGGCAAAGCCGCAGCAGCCCACCCGGGTACGGGCCGCATGCGCTGCGGCGGGTCCTTCGGCATTACCGGTCATGGATTCACTCCATACGTACAAATCACTCGATTGGGCCGTGGAGTCCCAGCAGTGACCGGGCATCTTCCCACCCGAGACGGTTTTTTACGACATCCCTGCAACCGGAGGCCAGCGCTCGGTCACCTCAAGACGGCTATCGCCGATGCCAGACGCTATACTGATCAGATTGTCAGTCCCTACGAATCACACGTTCAACAATGCCCAAACCCGTCTGCAAACCCAAGTGCCTGGTCAGCGCGCTGCTGAGCCTTGGCCTCGCGACTGCCGCCAGCGCCCAGGGCTTGGCGTTGACTCCACCGTCGCCGACTGACCTGCTCAACCAGTGGGCCCAGCTGGTGGTGTATGCGGTCACCCCCTACTGTCAGGTCCTGTCCAACGGGCTCAAGGTCTGCCAGCCCATCGGCCTCGTGGCTCCGGCCCCCGGCCCCGCGCCCAGCTATCAGCCGCTGGTGCAAGTGCCGCTGGCGCCGCCCTCCATCCAACCCGCCTGGCCCCCGCTCCCAGCGATGCCATACGCAGGAAACCCATACCTTGCGGGCACCGGCCTGGCCGTCACCCCCTGGCAGCCGCCGAGCGGGTCGGCCACTGGGGCGCCCGTGACTGCCCCCCTGCCGCCCCCCGCGCAGCCGCAGGCGACGGGTCTGCCGCCCATGGCCGCCGGCCAGGGCGGGTCACCGCATTCTGCCGCCGCATCACCCAGCGCGGCCTCCCCGTCCGTGGCCGACTCGGTGTCGCAAATGACCGCCGCTGCCACGACGCCCTCTGCCGCACCGCCTGCCCCGGCTGTACCACCGACCGCAACCGCGAGCAGGGTGGCAGCCGCAACGGATGAGAAGATGGTGCGGGGGGAGGCATCCGGCACGGCGCCAGGGTCAGCCCCGGCAGGCAAGACCGTCATCGTCCACTTCGCCTTCGATAGCGCGCAACTCACCGCGGCCGGACACGCCACCCTCGACACCTGGCTGACGGCAGAGGGAAAGGACGCCAAGGTCGTCATCATCGGACACGCCGACCGTCTCGGTCCGGCAGCCTACAACAAGGCACTCTCGCGCCGGCGCGCCGAGGCCGTGCGCGCCTATCTCGTCAGCAAGGGCGTGGACGCCGGCCGCATCGAGATCATCGCCAAGGGCGAGAGCCAACCGGTCAAACACTGCAAGGGCGGCGCCAATCCCCGCACCATCGCCTGCCTTGCGCCCAATCGCCGCGTGGAGATCGACCCCTAGCAGCACCGCACATCACAAGGCCGGTCTGGACTATGCTTAGGTGACGATAGCCGGTCAGCCGCGCTCGCGGCAGGATACGGCCCAACATATGACGAAAGGCAAGTCACCGAAAACGCCACCCGATTCTGAGAGGAGACCGCATGCAGACCAGGATGAAAGCCCTCGCCAGCGCCCTGAGCCTCTGTGCCGGCCTGCTCTGGAGCCAGGGCAGTACCGCACAGACCGCGGCGCCGGCCGCTGCGATGCCGCAAACGCATGAGGAATGGGTGCAGTACCTGTCCAACTTCACCCAGAACGCGGACATGCTGGTCGACCCCAAGAAGTTCGTGGCCGCCCTCAATGCGGTCACGGAGCCGCGCTTCGTCATCGCCGCGCTCAACGCGATGATGAACCCCAACCTCTATATGCAGTCGGTCGCCACCCTCATGGACCCGCGCGCCTACAGCAATTATGCACGCACCATGGACCCCAAGGTCGTGGCCGACTGGACCCAGGCCCTGATGGACCCGCAGTTCTTCGCCGCGGTATCCAGCGTGTTCGCGGATCCCAACAAGCTCGCCCGCTGGGTGATGGCACCGCTGGATCCCGCCGTCATGAGCGTGGTGCTCAACCTTCTCAACCCCAACGTCTATCTGCGCTGGGGGACCGTCGGCCTGGACCCGCGGCTGTGGACCATGCTCAGCAACACGATGAATCCAAACTGGTATGGCGCCTGGATGGGCGGCATGCCGACCCCGCCAGGCTATGGCCCGGGCTTCGGCAGTTGGATACAACCGCCCTACGGCACGCCCCTGCCCTATGCACTGCCCGGCGCACCCTTCCCCGGCCTCATGCCGAGCCCACAGCCCTGACCGTGATGGGTTGAGAATCTGCTTTGGCTTCGACCGTTACAGGGTAAACGATGCAAAAAGGCAAGCACAGCCTGAACTTCTGGATAGGCAACGGGCTGTTGGGCCTGGCCTTGATCGGCCTGTTCTTTCTCAACCGCCTTTGGGAAATGATCGGCGTGTGGGCGATGGTCTTGTGGATGACGCTGGCAGGCATAGGCATGTACTTCCTCATGTCCGACAAGGACACGCCCTCCTCCTTCCCCGACTGACGACATCCCGGTTGGGCTGACGGCCATACCAGGCCACCCGGCTGCCTGCGCATAGTGGGCGGTCCCCCCAAACCCAGCGGGGGCAGGTATCGGCCTGTTACGTCAAGACGACCGTCATCCAGCTGGTATGGTGCCTATTTTTTCGCCAGCAGCTTCAGCGCCTGCCTTATGGCCTCCTCCAGGGACAGCCCCTCCGGCAGCTGCTTGACCACGGGCAAGGCCTCCTTGTCGGAGTAACCCAGGGCGATGAGGGCATTGAGGGCGTCAGCCTGAACGCCTGCAGTCGCCGGCAAGATGCCGGGACCAGTGGGCAGGGCGTCGGCGAGCCTGCCCTTGAGTTCCAGTAGCAGGCGCTCGGCCGTCTTCTTGCCGACGCCGGGGATGCGCATGAGCCGCCCCGTCTCCTGCAGAGCGACGGCCTGAGCGAGCTCATCCACGCTCAAGCCAGATAGGACGGCCAAGGCCAGTTTGGGGCCCACACCGGTGATGCGGATCAGCAGGCGGAAGGTCTCGCGCTCCTTGGCGGTGAGGAAGCCGAAAAGCTGCTGGGCGTCCTCACGCACGGCGAAATGGGTCAACAGCGTGACCGGCTGGCCCGTCGCCGGCAGGTTGTAGAAGGTGCTCATGGGCACGTCCAGTTCATACCCCACCCCCTGCACGTCCACCAGGACCTGAGGCGGATGCTTTTCCAGCAGGGTGCCGGTAAGTCGGCCGATCATGCGCTGCCTCCCAAAGTCATCAGTATGCCGGCGAGCAGCAGGGTATGCAGCAGGGCGGCGACTATCGTCGCGCGGATGGCAGGGATGAGGAAAGCGGGCGTCTCTGCGTATCGGTGCAAGGCAAGGGTCGCTGGCAAGGCCGGCGCCACGCCCACCAGGGCTAAGAGCGTCCAGGGCGGCAACCAACCCAGGCCGCAGGCGATGGATAGCCAGCTCAACGCGGTCAGCAGGATCAATGGGTAGCCCCAGGCGGCCTGCCTGGGGGGTAAGCGCGCCACCCAGTGCCGCTTGCCGGCCAAAAGGTCGGCGCGCCGGTCAGGGAACTGGTTGATGTAGAGGACGTTCACGGTGAGCAGGGCATAGGGCAGGCCGGCGATCCAGGGCAAGGGGGCGAAGGCCCCGCGCTGGACGTAGTCCGCGCCGACCACGACGAGCAGGAAGCCCGCGAGCACCGCCAGTTCACCCAGGCCACGGTGGGCGAGCTTGAGCGGCGGCGCCGAATAGGCCCAGCCGAGGGTCATCCCGGCAAGCCCGATCCAGAAGAGCCCCGGGCCCGTCAGACCGATCAACCAAACACCGCCGGCTGTGACGGCGGCGAACAGCAGCAGGCCGAAGGCCAGGGTCTGGCGGGGGCTCATCACGCCGTTCTGGATGAAGCGCGAGCCGCCGGTGTAGGGGTAGAGGCGGTCGGTGTTGTGCGGGTCGCTGCCGTTCAAGTGGTCGTAGTAGTCGTTGAGCACGTTCACCCCGGCATGCGCCAGCAGGGCGAGCAACAGGGTGAGGCCGGCGCTGTAGGGGTCGAGGGCGACACCGGCATGGCGGGCGGTGGCGAAGCCCAACAGGCAGCCGGCCAGGGTGATGGCGAGGAAGGCCGGCCGCGTAGCCAGCAGATAGCGCTTTAACATGAAACAACGTGATTGACGGGCGCATAAAAGCCTCGCCGACGATGATGTCGCGAAACGAACGAAAC
>JBKBRS010000404.1:0-524 GCA_046292095.1 Thiobacillaceae bacterium | reverse complement strand
ATCATCACCATACGCAACCCAAGGCACGCCACCAAGGTGTGGATTGGTTTCAGCGACGTGCAATGGACCGATGCGGTGCTCAGCCAACACGACGACGCGGCCGTACGCCAGCGGCACATGACCTGCATCACCGTGAGCGGCGGCAAGGTCGATGCGCAGGCCCACACCGCACCCATCGAGCAAGTGGGGCAGTGGCTACCCGAGTTCCAGATGGCTGCGCAGACAGGGCAGCAGCGGTTTGGCCCGTGGTGCCCTCACGCCTTCAACAGCCGTCACGCCGGGATGCAGGCCTTCTTGCAGGCGGTTCAAAAAGCCCGCCCCCAAGGTGGCGCGGCCATTGTGGCGCTGCATGACCCGGTGGGTTTGGCCATGGAGATCGCTGCCCTGGCCGAAGCCCGCAAGCTGATCTACATGAGCCGGCCCGACGTCGAGAAACCTCACTTTGCAGCCAGCGCCATCGTCAATCTGGAGCAGCAACTCAAGGAGCAGGCCAAGCTCAACGAAATCATCGCTGGCGAAGCACT
>JBKBRS010000403.1:0-525 GCA_046292095.1 Thiobacillaceae bacterium | reverse complement strand
CCAGCTTCCCGTCGAGCGAGATCAGCGCGCCGCCCGAGTTGCCGGGGTTGATCGAGGCATCGGTCTGGATGAAATCCTCATAGCCCTGCGGGTTGATCCCCGACCGCCCCAGCGCCGAGACGATGCCCAAGGTCACCGTCTGGCCCAGGCCGAAGGGGTTGCCGATGGCCACGACGTAATCGCCCACCATCAGCGCATCGGAATTGCCGGTCTCGACGGCGTTCAGCCCTTCGGCCGGGATCTTCAGCACGGCAATGTCGGTCGCGGGATCGGTGCCCACCAGTTCCGCCTTGACGCTGCGTCCGTCGCGCAAGGAGACGCGGATCTCGGTCGCGTCCTGGATGACGTGGTTGTTGGTCAGCACATGGCCGCGCTTGGCATCGACGATCACGCCGGAGCCTGCGCTCATCTGCCGCTCGACCGGGCCTTCGGGGGGCATGGGCGGCAGGAAGGGGGCGAAGAAGGGGTCGCGGTAGAGCGGCGACATCTGCGCCGGGCGCTCCGAGACCACCGAGATGTTGACCA
>JBKBRS010000402.1:0-525 GCA_046292095.1 Thiobacillaceae bacterium | reverse complement strand
GGTGTAGAGGGCCATCGCGCCGAGCACGCCGACCACGACCTCGCCCGCGGGGCCCGCGCCGAACAGGCGACGGAAGGTGTCCGTCAGCCCTTCGATCAGCCCCACCTCGTCGGCGGGCAGGGCCAGCAGGATGCCGACCGTGGCGAAGACATAGAAGAAGGCGATGATCACGCCCGCCCGCGTGATCGCCCACGGGACGTCGCGGGCCGGATCCTTCATCTCCTCGCCGGCCCCGGACATCAGCTCGAAGCCGAGGAAGTTGTAGAGAATGACCGGCAGGAAGGCGAGGCTGGCGCCCCATTGCGGCCGCAGGCTTTCAAGGCTGAACGAGTTGGCCACGCCATGGCGCATGGCGTAGGCGACGCCGCCCGCGCCGATGGCCAGCATGATGATCGCCTTGAAGGCCGCCCCGAGGTTCGGGATCCATTTGCTGACGTCCAGGGCGACGATGTTCACCGCCACGGTGAGCCAGGTCAGGCCGAGGGTGAGCGCGATCTGCGTCCAGAGGCCCATGTCCGGGGCGAC
>JBKBRS010000401.1:0-526 GCA_046292095.1 Thiobacillaceae bacterium | reverse complement strand
AGGCCACCAGTAAGCCGCCCGCCAGGGCGAGCGCCAGGTTGGCCAGCACGCCGCCGTTTACCCAGTACGACCGACGTTGGCGCTCTCTGGCGCGGCCGCCGGGTCGTGCCGCCGCGGTGTCATGCCGCCAGCCGTTCCTCCAGGCCCTGCACCCGCCGTTCGAGATGTTCGAGGTGGCGCTTGATCTCTTGCTGCTCGGTGCGCAACACATAGCGCTCCTCGAAGCGGTCGAGTCGGGCGTTGAGCTGATCGAACCGCACTTGCATGTCGCCTGCCAGCGTCTCGATACGACGGGTCGTCTCCATGAAATGCTGATCGGCACGGTCACGCACGTCATCGATGCGCTTCAACAGGTCTGCATGCAGGGCGTCCATGCGCTTGTTGGCCTCATCGTTGCGCTTGATCAGGTCGGCATGGACGGTGTCGATGCGCTTGTTGGTCTCGTCGAAGCGCTTGTTGGTCTCATCAATGCGTTCGAGCACATCGGTGTGCACCGCATCGATGCGCTTGTTGGTCTCGTCGATGC
>JBKBRS010000400.1:0-527 GCA_046292095.1 Thiobacillaceae bacterium | reverse complement strand
GGCGAACCGTGCACATCAGCTGGGCCGAGACGGCCAGCTCTTCACCCACCAGCGCCTGGGCATTGAACTTGTAGATGCCCGCCTTGTTGCGGTCCATCTGCACGTCCAGGAACAGTTGGTCGCCCGGCTCGACCGGGCGCTTGAAGCGCGCACCGTCGATACCCACGAAGTAGTACACCGAGTTCTCGTCCACGCCCTTGCCCATCGACTCAAAGGCCAGCAGCGCCGCCGCCTGGGCCAGGGCCTCCAGCATCAGCACGCCAGGCATCACCGGACGGTTGGGAAAGTGTCCCTGAAAAAACGGCTCGTTGATGGTGACGTTCTTGAGCGCACGGATGCGCACATTGGGCTCGACTTCCAGCACGCGATCCACCAGCAGGAAGGGATAGCGGTGCGGCAGCTTGGCCAGAATCTTGTGGATGTCCATTACTTCTTCACTTCTTTCTCGAGGGCTCGGATGCGGTCGCGCAGCGCGTGCAACTGGCGCAAAGTGGCCGCATTTTTTTCCCAGGAAGCGTTGTCATCAA
>JBKBRS010000399.1:0-531 GCA_046292095.1 Thiobacillaceae bacterium | reverse complement strand
CGCAGTCGCATCCGCCACAATCTGCGGGGGCAGGCCCAGGCCGAGCTGCTGGAGGACTGGTTCTACCTGGATGCCACTGCGCGCGCCTCGCAGGAGCTGATCGATTACGTCAATGGCATCGGCCTGGGCGATGCCGCGGGGATCCAGAACTCCCGCCAGACCTATGGCTTTTCCCTGAGCCCCTATCTCAAGCACCGCTTCGGCTCAGACGCCACGGTCGAGCTCAGGCTCCGGCGTGACCAGTACTATGCCAGCGGCGGCTCCGGGCGCGACGGCAGTGCCAACCAATACGGCTTCGCCGCCCAGAGCGGCAGCAATTTCTTTCCGCTGTCCTGGAACGTCAGTTACAGCCGCCGTGAGACCGATTATCAAAGCCTGGCCGACACCGACAGCGAGCAGGGGTCCGCCTACGCTCGGCTGCAGCTGCGGCCGGGGTTCGGATTGACCGCCCAGGCGGGCTTGCAGAAGGGGAACTTCCCCGGCGCCAGCAACCGCATCCGCGACTTCTCCTACTACGGCCTGGGTTTTTAC
>JBKBRS010000398.1:0-533 GCA_046292095.1 Thiobacillaceae bacterium | reverse complement strand
AGTTGGCGCAGCCAACTCACGATGCTCCCCTCTCCCAGCGGGAGAGGGGTTGGGGGTGAGGCAACGGCCATGGCCGCTTTCATCTTCTGGGGTGGCAGCGGCCATGGACCTTAGCGGTTTTACCCGAACCTCAACCGAGCCCATCCTGATCGGCCCGCACTCGGATTCGGCCCGCAAGCGGGCTGTCTGCCGCGATGGTAGGAAACGGTAAGAGCGCCGCTTGCGGCGCGAACCGCAGACATCGAGTCGTGGCTCGCGCCATGCCCGTGCTTCACCCCCAGCCCCCTACTCCGGTAGAGGGCATCATGTGTCGCTACGCGATTGTCGCGTCTAAGCCCGCCTGCTCCGTCATCCCACTGTTACACAATGGCGCCACTATGTGGGCCAGCCCGTCATCCGACGGTGTCTTCCTGTCCAGCGTCCACAACCCGAATCGAGGAGAGACCTATGCCGCATATTCCATTTACGTATCGCCAACCGCTCGCGCTTGCGGTCGCGGCCGCATTGGGCCTGGCCAGTCAAGCCGCCGAAGC
>JBKBRS010000397.1:0-533 GCA_046292095.1 Thiobacillaceae bacterium | reverse complement strand
GGGCGCTGCGCCCGCACGGCATCGAGTGGCCGCGCCATCCCGACGGGCGGCCGAGTTTTCGCCTCGAGGATCTGACGGCGGCGAATGGCCTGGCCCATGCCCAGGCGCACGACGCCCTGTCGGATGTGCTGGCCACGGTGGCGGTGGCGCGCCTGATCCGCGAGCGCCAGCCCCGGCTGTTCGACTACGCCTTTGGGTTGCACCGGCGCGATCGCGTGATGCAGGTGCTGGGCCTGCCCGCGCTGGCGGGTCAGGCGCGCCCTTTCGTGCATGTGTCCGGGCGGTTTTCCACCGAACGGGGTTGCTTGGCGGTGATGTGGCCGCTGGCCAGCCATCCGTCCAACCGCAACGAGCTGCTGGCGTGGGATCTGGCCCATGATCCGCGCGAGCTGATCGATCTGCGGCCGGAGGAGGCCCGCCTGCGCCTGTTCACGCGCCAGGCGGACTTGTCCGAAGGGGTGCGGCGGCTGCCGCTCAAGAGCATTCACCTCAACCGTTCGCCCATGGTGGTGAGCAACCCAGCGGTGCTGCAG
>JBKBRS010000396.1:272-534 GCA_046292095.1 Thiobacillaceae bacterium | reverse complement strand
GCGCGGATCTTGGCGTAGGCCTGGGCCCCCGAACCTATGCCCCCGGCGCCGATCAGCAGGAACCGGCCCGCCGACGCCTGGCGGAAAAGACGCAGGACCTGCGTCGAGAGTTCGAAAAGGGGCGCGCCCGAGAGGCCACCCTGCTCGCCCGCGTGCCGCGACTTCAGCGGCGGCCGGCTTATCGTCGTGTTCGAGACTATGACGCCGGCCAGGTCGTGACCGGCGACCACCTCGGCGATCGCCTCGATCTCGGTGTCCTCGA
>JBKBRS010000396.1:0-262 GCA_046292095.1 Thiobacillaceae bacterium | reverse complement strand
AGGAAGATGGGTGCGGCGACGCCCTGCGGAAGGGAATCGGCTGTGGCCATTACCCGAGCCAGCAGCTCTTCAAGCGCCTCGCGCGTCTGCAGGGCGCGCAGACCAGGCGTGTTGGGCGAGGAGATGTTCACCGTGAAGTACGAGGCCATACCCCACAGCCGGCGCAGGCCCGTGGTGTAGTCGGCCAACCGGTCTTCAGAATCCTTGTTCGCGCCCAGGTTGGCGCCGACGATCCCGTGGCCGCGGTGGGCGAGGCGCTCCG
>JBKBRS010000395.1:0-538 GCA_046292095.1 Thiobacillaceae bacterium | reverse complement strand
GCCGTATCGGAAGGTGCGGCTGGATCACCTCCTTTCTAGAGACACACGCGGCCCGAAGGCCCGTGGCCACACTTCAGAGGACAGAAGACAGAAGACGGATTGCAGAAGACGGAGGACAGAGGACAGAAGACTGTAAGGTTGAGGCGGTGTAGGCATTGAGCGCGGTGCCGAGGCCTGCAGCGCAGACAGTCCTCAGTCCTCAGATTCTGTCCTCTGTCCTCTGACACGGGCTTGTAGCTCAGCTGGTCAGAGCACACGCTTGATAAGCGTGGGGTCGTTGGTTCAAGTCCAACCAGGCCCACCAAACTGAGGACAGATGACTGAGGACATAGGACTGAAGGCAGAAGACAGAGGGCGGAAGACAGAAGACTGAAGGATCGAGGGCGCTGAAACGGAGGTTGGTCGCCCTAGGCGCTGCTGTCGGCACCCGGCGGGTGTCACAGTCCTCTGTCTTCAGTCCTCGGTCTTCAGAAATCTGTCTTCTGTCCTCAGGCAGGGGGTGTAGCTCAGTTGGGAGAGCGCCTGCTTTGCAAGCAGG
>JBKBRS010000003.1:12852-32532 GCA_046292095.1 Thiobacillaceae bacterium | reverse complement strand
CGAGATCTGGTGCAACGAGGCCCAGGAGCGCTACGTGCTGGCCATCGCGCCGGAGAACCTTTCGCGTTTCGCCGCCATCTGTGCGCGTGAGCGCTGTCCTTATGCCGTGGTGGGGCACGCCAGCGAGGACGGGCGCCTTACGGTGACCGACCGCCATTTCGGCAACACCCCGGTGGACATGGAGATGGGCGTTTTGCTGGGCAAACCGCCGCGCCTGACGCGCGAGGTCGAGCGTGTGGCGCCCGTGCTGCGTCCCTTTAGCGCCGAGGGGTTGGACCTCGAGGAGGCCGTCTACCGCGTGTTGCGCCATCCGACGGTGGCGGCGAAGACCTTCCTCATCACCATCGGTGACCGCACGGTGGGTGGTTTCACGGCGCGCGACCAGATGGTTGGGCCCTGGCAGATGCCGGTGGCCGACTGCGCGGTGACGACCCTGGGTTACGACACCTATGCCGGGGAGGTCATGGCCATGGGCGAGCGCACCCCGCTGGCGCTGATCGATCCGGCCGCCTCGGGGCGCATGGCAGTGGCCGAGGCCGTGATGAATATTGCCGCGGCCCGCATCGAGCGTCTGTCGGACATCCGCCTGTCGGCCAATTGGATGGCGGCGGCCGGCCACCCCGGCGAGGACGCCGCACTCTACGACACGGTGCGGGCGGTGGCGAAGGAATTGTGCCCCGAGCTCGGCATCAGCATCCCGGTGGGCAAGGATTCCATGTCCATGCGCACGGTCTGGGAGGAGGGCGGCGAGCGCAAGAGCGTGGTGGCGCCGCTGTCGCTGATCGTCTCCGCCTTCGCCCCCACGCCGGACGCGCGCGCGACCCTCACGCCGCAACTGCGCACCGACTGCGGGCCGACCGACCTGATCCTCATCGACCTGGGTGAGGGCAACAACCGCTTAGGCGGCAGCATCCTGGCCCAGGTCTATGGCGAGCTGGGCGACGCCTGCCCAGACCTGGACGTGCCACAACGCTTGAAGGCCTTCTTCGCCACCGTGCAGCGGCTCAATGCCGAAGGCAGGCTGCTTGCCTACCACGACCGCTCCGACGGCGGGCTCATCGTCACCCTGTGCGAGATGGCCGTTGCTGGGCGCACCGGTATCGACGTGGACGTCGACGAGCTGCGCTATCACCGCCTGCACGAAGACATCCGCCTCGACGTGGAGGACGCCCCCGATCCGCGCGAACCCTACACCAGCCGGCTGTTCGGCATTTTGTTCAACGAGGAACTCGGGGCGGTGCTGCAGGTGCGCCGCGCCGACACCCCCTATGTCATGCAGGCCTTCATCGAGGCGGGGCTGCGCGACGAGTTCTACGTCATCGGCACGCTCAACCGCAAGGACCGCATCCGCATCCTGCGCGAGGGCCGGCCGGTGTTGGACGAGGCGCGCGTGGACCTGCTCGCCGCCTGGTGGGAGACCTCCTGGCGCATGCAGCGTCTGCGCGACAACCCGGCCTGCGCCGACCAGGACTACGAGGCCCTGCGCGACGCGCGCGATCCGGGTCTGAATGTGCGGCTTGCTTTCGACCCGACCGAAGACGTGGCCGCCCCTTACGTGAAGCGGGCGAGCGCCCGTCCGCGCGTAGCCATCCTGCGCGAACAGGGGGTGAACGGCGAGGTGGAGATGGCCGCGGCCTTCGACCGCGCCGGCTTCACGGCGGTGGACGTCCACATGAGCGACATCCTCGAGGGCCGCGTGAGCCTGGCCGACTTCAAAGGCCTGGCCGCCTGCGGCGGCTTCAGCTACGGCGACGTGCTCGGCGCCGGCGGCGGTTGGGCCGCTTCCATCCTGCACAGTGCGCGCGGCCGCGCCGAATTCGAGGCCTTCTTCAATCGCCCTGACACCTTCGCCCTGGGGGTGTGCAATGGCTGCCAGATGATGAGCCGGCTCAAGGACATCATCCCCGGCGCGCAGGACTGGCCGCGCTTCGAGCGCAACCTGTCGGAGCAGTTCGAGGCGCGCTTCAGCCTGGTCGAGGTGCCGGAGAACCCCTCCATCCTGTTCGCCGGCATGGCTGGCAGCCGCATGCCGATCGCCGTGGCGCACGGGGAGGGGCGTGCGGTGTTCGCCAGCGCGGCGCAACAGCGGCGCGCGCAAGTGTGTCTGCGTTACGTGGATAACCGCGGCCGCGTGACCGAGCGCTACCCGGCCAATCCCAACGGCTCACCCCGGGGCATTACGGGACTCACCACGCCGGACGGGCGCTTCACCATCATGATGCCGCATCCGGAGCGGGTCTTCCGCGCCATCCAGCATTCCTGGCGGCCGGACGACTGGGGCGAGGCAGGGCCGTGGCTGCGGCTTTTCCGCAATGCGCGGGCCTGGGTGGGCTAAACATGCCCACAAGCGGGTGCCTGTCGGCGAGTCATCACCCGCCCCACCGACAACTCACAACCCGATTGGCACCAGGAGGAAGAAGGGGATCAGCCACCAGGGGACGAGCTGGCGCACCTTAAGCGTGAGCGTGGGGCTGGGCGGGCTTTCCACCTGATCATCGCCCAGGGCGATGACCCGCAGCTGATACTCTCCGGGTTTGGGTCTGGCCAGTTGCACCCGCGGCGTGGTCGTCTCCGCGCGTTGCACGACGCGGGTGAAGGCCGCGTCGGCGGCCATCTCGACCCGGTAGGCCGGGGCCTGGCCCTGCCATTGCAGCTCGATGACCGGACCCTCGATATGGGCCTGCAGGGCGGAGGGGGCGTCGGGCGGCAGGACGATGGGACTTGCCGCACTCCAGGCACCCGCTTGACCGTCGGCCTCAAGACCGCGCACGCGCCAGTGATAGCGGCCGGGCTGGAGTTCGATCTGGGTTCGTGTCGCGTCCAGCCGGCGCTGGATGAGCGGGGCCTCGAGCGCAGGCGTCTTGCCGACGGCCAGCTCGTACTGCGCGGCGCCGGCCACGGCGAGCCAGGCCAGGTGGACGCGGCTACCGTCAGTGCGGACCTCGCCGGGCGCTGGCGCGGCCGGTAAGGGGCGGACCTCGAAGGACTGGGGGTTGCCCCACAGGTAGCGCTCGCCCTTGTCGTTGAGGCTGGCCATGCGCCAGTACCAGGTGCCCGGTGGCAGTTGTTCGGCATGTCGGGTGACCGGGCCCAAACGGACCTCGCGCACGTTCTCGGCGAAATGCGGGTGGGGGGAGAGTTGCAGCAGGAAGCCATGCGCCTCCCCGGGCATGCTCCAGGCGAAGCTCACATTGCCGTCATAGCTGCGCTGGCCGGGGACGGGTGTGCTCGGCTGGGGCGGCAGGGGGCGCAGGTCGAGTTCAAAGGGATGGTCGCGGTTGAGGCCCTCCAGACCGTCCGCGTCCACGGCGCGCAGACGCAGGAAGTACTGGCCGTCGGGCAGGGCGCCCTCCCATTCGGCCACTGGCACGTCGGTCAGGGCTTCCAGCAGCAGGGTGCTGAAGCCCGGATCGGCGGCGATCTGGGCGCGCCAGGCGCGGGCCTTGGGGTCGCGCTGCCAGGAAAAACGAATGGGCAGGGCACGGATGCGGCTGGGCAGGGCGATCACCTCGGGCGGTGGCAGCAGGGCCCGCGCCGCCTCGGGCGGGCGGCCGGCCTGGGTGACGGTGCCCTGGCCCGCGCCGAGCACCACCTCTTTGCGTCGTGCCGCAACCCTCACCGCCCCCTCCAGCACCTCGCCGCGCAGGGTCTTGGCCTCGCCGTCTAGGTTGAGGCGGAAGGCGGTGCCGCGCAGACCGGCCACTGCCACGGGGGTGCGCACCTGCATGCCCCCGGCCGGCCCCACCTGACGGCTGGCATTGGCCTCCAGACGGCCATCCTCGAGATTGAGCTCGGTGGACACCATGCCGGTCTCGCCATAGGCGGCCAGCCGCCCGAAGGTGAGGCGCGAAGAGGGCTGCTGGTTGATCACCGAGCCGTCGGCCAGGCGTATGCTGGCGAAGCTGCGCGGGCCAGTGAGGACGGTCTCGCCGCCGGTGATGCGCTCACCCACCGCCAGGGGGCGGAAGTTGCCGTCCGCGGGCTTGACCCGCACGTTGCCGGCGACATGGGTGACCACTGCCGGGGCGGGGTCCACACGCAGCAGCTCAACCGGGATGCGGATGCGGGTGTTGGCCGGCAGCACGCGGTCGTGCGGGATCTTGTTGTGCTGCATCACCTTGGGCCAGTCGCGCCAGTTCTTGAGGTACCTCACCCCGATCTGGCTCAGGGTGTCACCGGGATAAGTCAGATAGAGCCAGTCCGCGGCGCAGACCAGCGCGGGGGAGAGGAGGGCGAGGCACAGGGCGAGAAGACGCATGAGGGCCGTATGCAGAAGGTTGGCAGCAAGGGCCCAATGTTAACTCGTCCGGCGGCTTTGCGTTGGAGGGATGAGGAATGGATGGGCGATACGGTGGTCGGTGTTAGAATGCCCGGTCTTTAAGTGATCGCTAATATTCATGTCCCGACGGCTGCGAAATATCGCCATCATTGCCCACGTCGACCACGGCAAGACCACCCTGGTGGACAAACTGCTCCAGCAATCCGGCACCTTCGCCGCACACCAGCAGGTCTCCGAGCGGGTGATGGACTCGAACGACCTGGAGCGCGAGCGGGGCATCACTATCCTGGCGAAGAACACGGCCATTGACTACCGCGGCACGCGCATCAACATCGTCGACACCCCCGGCCATGCCGACTTCGGCGGCGAGGTGGAGCGTGTGTTGGGCATGGTCGATGGTTGCCTGCTGCTGGTGGACGCGGTGGAGGGGCCCATGCCTCAGACCCGCTTCGTCACCCGTAAGGTGCTGCAGCATGGACTTCGGCCCATTGTCGTCGTCAACAAGGTGGACCGGCCCGGGGCGCGGCCGGACTGGGTGGTGAACCAGACCTTCGACCTATTCGACAGGCTGGGGGCCAGCGAGGCGCAGCTCGACTTCCCGGTGGTGTACGCCTCGGCGCTGCAGGGCTGGGCGACCCGCGACCTGAGCCGGCCGGCACAGGACATGCAGGCCCTGTTCGAGGCCATCCTTGAACACGTCGAGCCGCCGGCTGACGCGGTCGATGCGCCGCTAGCGATGCAGATCGCTGCCCTGGACTATTCCAATTATCTCGGCCGCCTGGGGATCGGCCGTGTGCGCCGCGGGCGCCTGCGGCCGGGGCAGGAGGTGATGGTGCTGATGGGTGAGACCTTCCGGGAGAAGGCCCGGATCGGCCAGGTGCTGGGCTTCAGGGGTCTGGAGCGCATCCCGGTGGAGGAGGCCTTGGCCGGCGACATCGTCATCGTCTCCGGCCTCGAGCACCTGGCCATCGGCGCGACCATCGCCGATGCCGAGCGGCCCGAGGCCCTGCCGATGATCACGGTGGATGAGCCGACCCTGTCGATGAACTTCCAGGTCAACACCTCGCCCTTCGCCGGCCGTGAGGGGAAGTATGTGACCAGCCGCAACCTGCGCGACAGGTTGATGAAGGAACTGAACACCAACGTGGCCCTACGCGTGGAGGACACCGCCGACACCGACGTGTTCAAGGTCTCCGGCCGTGGCGAGCTGCACCTGACCATCCTGCTGGAGAACATGCGGCGCGAGGGCTATGAGTTGGCGGTCTCGCGCCCGCAGGTGGTGACCCGTGAGATGGATGGTGAACGTCAGGAGCCCTACGAGCTGCTGACCGTGGACGTGGAGGAGGCGCACCAGGGCGCGGTGATGGAGGCGCTGGGCCTGCGCCGCGGCGAACTCCTCGACATGGTGCCCGATGGCCAGGGGCGGGTGCGGCTGGAATACCGCATCCCGGCCCGGGGGCTGATCGGCTTCCAGGGCGAGTTTCTGTCGCTTACTCGCGGCACCGGCCTCATGAGCCACGTCTTCGACGACTGGGGGCCGTTGCGCCCGGACATGCCGGGGCGGCGCAACGGTGTGCTGATCTCGGCCGAGGACGGTAACGCCGTGGCCTACGCCCTGTGGAAGCTGCAGGAACGCGGCCGCATGTTCGTGCGGCCGGGCGACCCCGTCTACGAGGGCATGATCATCGGCGTGCACAGCCGCGACAACGACCTCACCGTCAACCCGGTGCGCACCAAGCAACTGACCAACATCCGCGCTGCCGGCAAGGACGAGGCCATAGACCTCACACCGCCGATCGAGCTCACCCTCGAGCGGGCGGTGGAGTTCATCGAGGACGACGAGCTGGTGGAGATCACCCCCAAATCGATACGCCTGCGCAAGCGTTACCTCAAGGAGCACGAGCGCAAGCGGGCGGCGCGTGGCGTGGAGGTGAGGGGTGAGGCTTGAGCGGTGATGGGTGAGGAGGTGAGGTGTGAGGGGCGGGTTGCTCTCGGCCTTGTTCGGGCGGACTGAGCCTGCACTGGACGAGACCGCCTGGCACGAGGTGCTGGCGCTGCCGGTGTTCACCGGCCTGTCGGCCGCAGAGGTCGACCGGTTGCGCGAACACGCACTTAACATCCTGGCGGACAAGACCTTCAGCGGTGCCGGCGGGGCCGAGGTGGAAGCCTATATGCGCACCGTCATCGCCACCTTCGCCGCCCTGCCGGTGCTGGCGCTCAGCCCTGCAGCCTATGGCGACTGGCGCGAGATCGTGGTCTATCCGGGCGAGTTCATCCACGACGGCCACGAGACCGACGCGGCCGGCGTCGTGCACCACGTCCGCCATATCCGTGCCGGCGAGGCGATGGAGGGCGGCCCCCTCGTTTTGTCCTGGGACGACGTCGCAGCGAGCGGCGGCGGTGAGGGCTACAACGTGGTGATCCACGAGTTCGCCCACAAGCTGGACATGTCCAACGGCGCCGTGGATGGCCTGCCGGCGCTGCCGGCAGACATGCGGGTGGCCGAATGGGCGGCCGCTTTCACCGCCGCCTATGACGACTTCTGCCGTCGCGTCGATGCGGGGGAGGAGACCGAGATCGACCCCTATGCCGCCGAGAGCCCGGCCGAGTTCTTCGCCGTGCTGAGCGAGTATTTCTTCGAGTGGCCGCAGGCGCTCGCTGCCGCCTACCCGGCGGTATACGCCCAACTGCGCCGCTATTTCCGTCAGGACCCCTTGCACAGACAGGAGCACGCATCCCCATGACCCTGCAACACCACGACCACCGGCACGAACGCGAGGTCTGCGACCGCTGCATCTTCGACACCGATCTGCACCACTTCGAGCGCGATGTGATCGAGGCCTCGCACCAGCACATCGTGCTGGTCGATTTCTGGGCCGATTGGTGCGGCCCCTGCCATGCCCTGTCGCCCGTTTTGCAGCGCGTCGTTCCCCGCTACGAGGGGCGCGTGCGCCTGGCTAAGGTGGAGGTGGACGAGGGCGAGAACATGAAGCTCGCCGGTCGCTACGGCTGCCGCGGCTTTCCAACCGTTTTGTTGTTCAAGGATGGCGAGGCGCGCGCCCGCTTCCATAGTGCCCGACCCGAGCACTTCGTGCGCGAGTTCATCGAGGCGCACCTCCAGCAATGACCGAAGACAGGGGCCAGCAGACGGTCGATTGGCGCCGTCACGCAGGCGCCGGCGGCAATGGCCTGCCGTGTGCCCTGCGCGCGGCTGAGATCGAACCCTTCCGGGTGATGGACATCCTGGCGCGCGCACAGGCCCTGCAAGCGGCCGGCCGCGACGTGATCCATCTGGAGGTGGGGGAACCCGACTTCCCGACGCCTGCACCCATCGTCGAGGCGGGTCTGCGTGCCCTGCAGTCTGGCCAGACTCGTTACACGCCGGCCCTGGGGTTGCCCGAGCTGCGTGCCGCCATTGCCGAGTACTACCGCCAGCGCCATGGGGTGACGGTGTCGCCTGTGCGCATCGCCGTCACGCCAGGTGCCTCTGGCGCGCTACTCCTGGCGCTCGCCGCCCTGTTCGATGCGGGCGACGAACTCCTGGTGAGCGATCCCGGCTATCCCTGCAACCGCCACCTCGCCCGGCTGTTGGAGGTGCGGGCGGTGGGGGTGCCGGTCGATGCCGCCAGCCGCTACCAGCTGACCGCCGAGGCGGTCGCGCGGCACTGGGGCCCGCGCACGCGCGGCGTGCTGCTGGCCAATCCGGGCAACCCCACCGGCACGGTGATCGCGCAGGCGGAACTTGCCGCCATCCACGAAGGGGTGCGCGCGCGCGGCGGATGGCTGCTGGTGGACGAGATCTACCACGAGCTCATCCATGATCGTCCTGAGCCGACCGCCGCAGCGCTGGGTGAGGACGTGCTGGTGATCAACAGCTTCTCCAAGTACTGGTGCATGACCGGCTGGCGCCTGGGTTGGCTGGTCGCACCCGAGTCGCTGATGCCGGCGGTGGAGCGCCTGGCGCAAAACATCTTCCTCGCCGCGCCCACACCGGCCCAGCATGCCGCCCTGGCCGCCTTCGACGCCGAGACCCTGGCCATCCTGTCCGGTTACAAGGCGGAGTTGCGCGCGCGGCGCGAGATGCTGCTGCCGACGCTGAAGCGTCTCGGCTTCGACCTCCCGGTCCGGCCCGAGGGGGCGTTCTACATCTATGCGGGCCTGGGCGAGCTGGCCGACGATGGCGAGAACTTCGCCCGGCGACTGCTGGAGGAGGCCGGGGTGGCCCTCACCCCCGGCCGTGATTTCGGCCGGCATGACACCGGCCGCCACGTGCGCTTTGCCTATACCACCGACCGCGCCCGGCTTGCAGAGGCGGTCGATCGGATTGCCGGCTGGCTAGCCCGCCACCCGTCGGCGTAGGACGGCCAGGCCGAGCAGGCCCAGCGGCAGCAGGGCCAGCGTGCCCGGCGCCGGGACGTCGTTCGGGCCGGGCGGGTCGATCCAGATCGCGTCGTTGGCGCAGTTCATGGTCCAGTGGATGTTGAAAGGGTTGCCGTCCCAGCCAACGGTCCGGAGCAGGTCGAGGCCGACGCTGAATTCGTAGAAATAGTGCCTGTCCGCCGTCCACTGCCCCCATCCCGTGGTCGGGGTGGTGGTGTAGGCTAGGCTGGCCATGCCCAATAGCGTGCCCGAGGTCAGATAGGCCGGTCGCCAGACCGGGGAGACGGGGTACTCAGGATCCGTCTCCTGGAACAGCCCGACGGCATACGAGAGGACCTTATACACACCGCCTTCGACAAAGGTGCCTTCAAAACCCGTGGGCAGTTTGTGGTTGATGTTGATGGCCACCTCGTAGCTGCCGTTTTTGCCGAAGTCGATGAAGAAGTCGCCGGCGCCATAGCTGTTGGCGCTGGGCTTGTGCAGGGTGCGTGGATCGTGGCCGGTGGCCATTGCCACGTAGAGACGGTTGCCCTGGATCAAGGCGTACATGGCCTCCGCGTCATAGGCCTGGCCGCCCCAGCCGGGTCCGAGATAGGCGTTGGCATTGCCCGTCTGGTCCTCGATCTTGTAGTGGATGTGCGGGTCTGACGGCAGCCAGGTCGAGGGGTTGATCCCCCAGTCGGTGAGGCTGCCGTCCACCGTGATGGCCAGGGCCCAGGACTGGCTGATGCCCAGAGAGATCGCCAGGGCGAGGGCGTGTGTGCCGTGTTTCATCAAGTGCTCCAGAAGATTGCCTGTCTGGAGTACAGCACGCGCCGTGCCAGGTGGGTGAGGCTAGAGGAATCAGTGGCTTAGCGCGGCGTTTGCAGAGATGGACCGGGCCAGGGTGTCGGAAAGCGCGACAGCGGCGTCAGGAGGTCCGCAACGGTGCAACGGTACGATGGCGCAAAAAAAGCCGGCCAACGGCCGGCTTTTCGAGCGAGAGCCCTATTACTGCTTGGGCGACTCGGCGGGAGCCGCCGGGGCAGCTTCGGGCGCGGGGGCCGGGGCCGGGGCCTCGGCGGCCGGGGCAGCAGCCTCGGGCGCAGGCGCAGGCGCAGCCTCGGGCGCGGGGGCCGGGGCCGGGGCCGGAGCCTCGGCGGCCGGGGCAGCAGCCTCGGGCGCGGGTTCTTCTTTCTTGCCGCAGGCAGACAGAGAAACAGCCAACAGGGCAGCGAGCAGGACGGAGTATTTCATTGATGTTCCCTAGATGAAGTTGATCGGATGACCCTATGATGCAACCGGTGCGCGCGGCACCGATCGGCGTGGAATTTTAACAAAACGCCATACGAAATCTACAGGCACAAGAATTTTTGCCGACCGCACCGAGTCGCTTCAGCAGGGTTGCGTCTTTTTTGCAACAGACGCCATGGAACAATGATCGTAAGGGTGCGGCGGGACTGAGGGCTGGGTCTAGGCCTTGCCGGGGTCTTGACCGCTCGGGCTGACCGGGAACTCGTCATGAGGCGGCGGGCGGACAGGCTCCAGGCCAGAGATAGCCGGCCCTGTACATGTCGTAGAGGGCGGCTAGCAGCTCATCGGGCAGCGACATCGGAGGCAGGGCCCGCCGGTCGGCGAGTTCGACCATCAGGCGGCGTTGTGCGGGCGGCAGCACGAGGCGCTCGCCATTGACGTAGAAGGCCGAACCATGGAACAGCAGGCGGGTGCGCGGGTCGAGGTGAAGCCCCCCGCGGTCGATTCTCTCGGCAAAGCGTTCCAGGCGCATGGGCCGGCGCGGTGGCTCGAAAAACACGCTGGGCTTGGGTTCGCTCAGGTAACGACCCAGGAAATCCACGATATCGCGGCGTGACCAGTGGATGCCGTCGATGACGGCGCCCAGGCGTTCGATCATCGCTGCCGGCAGGGCGGCCGGGTGACGTGGCACCTGCAGATCGGGGTCGGCATAGCGCCCCTCGATCTTCAGCCTTTCCTGGAGATAGTCGAGGAAGGCGCTGGCGATCTCCTGATGGCTCGGGGCGCGAAACCCCACCGACCAGGTCATGCACTCGCTCAAGGCCACGCCATTGTGCGCGAGCCGGGGCGGCAGGTAGAGCATGTCGCCGGGCTCCAGCACCCATGACTGCTGTGGATTGAAGCGTTTGAGGATGCGCAGGGGGGCATCCTCCACCAGATCGAGGTCGTCCTGTTCGGCGATCTCCCAACGGCGCGTGCCGTGGCCTTGGATCAGGAAGACGTCGTAGGAATCGAAATGGGGGCCGACCCCGCCGCCAGGCGGGGCGAGGCTCACCATCACGTCGTCGAGCCGGGCATAGGGCACGAAGCCGAAGGACTGCAGCAGCGCCGACGCATAAGGCAGGTGGTGGTCCACGCCCGACACGAGCAGACTCCAGCCGCGCTGGGGCAGCCGGTCGAGCGTCGCAGCGGTAAAAGGCCCGTATTCGAGGGACCAGCGGCCGCGCGCCTGACGTACCAGGCGGCTTTCGCAGTCTTCACGCATGGCGAGCCGACGCAAGTCGGCTGGAGTCAGGCGGCCCGTGATGTCGGGCACGGCCTGGCGGATGAGCAAGGGCCTTTTGTGCCAGTACTCGCGCAGAAAATCCCCTGGTTCGAGCCCACCGAGCAGGGTTGCGCGTCCGGGTCGCAATTCTTTACGCGGGCTTTTCACGGCACTCTATAATCGGCAACGTATGGATACAGCCAGAACAGCCATCGCAGGAGACCTGAACATGCTCAAAGCGGGCGACCCCGCGCCTGACTTCGAACTGCCGGATGCCGACATGGAGATCGCCACCCTGTCGGAGTACCGCGGTCGCGCCAACGTGGTGCTGTACTTCTATGTACGCGATAATACGCCGGCATGCACCGCGCAGGCGATCGAATTCAGCGATCTGGAGGACCAGTTCGCGCGCCATGGCTGTGTGGTCCTGGGGGTGTCGCGCGACGACTGCATCAGCCACGGTGAGTTTCGCGACAAGCACGGCATCACCGCGCGCCTGCTGGCCGACCGGGACTGCAATGTCTGCCGGCAATACGGCGTCCTGGTCAACAAGGAGGTCGATGGCGTCATGCGTGAGACCGTGCAGCGCTCGACCTTCGTCATCGACCGCTCGGGCATCATCCGTCACGCCTTGTACGGCATCAACCCCAAGGGGCATGCCCACGAGGTCCTGCAACTCGTCAAGGAGCTATGAAGTGAACGTCAGCAAGAATACCGTGGTGAGCCTCTCTTACCGCCTCAGCACCCTAGAGGGTCAGCTGCTGGAGGAGGCCAGCGCCGTCGAGCCGGCCGTGTATCTGCACGGCGGCTATGATGGCATCTTTCCAAAGGTCGAGGCGGCCTTGGAGGGCAAGCTCACCGGCGACGAGGTGGACGTGGTGCTGGAGCCGGAAGATGCCTTCGGCGAGTACGATGCCGAACTGGTGCGGCTGGAGCCGGCCCATCTCTTTCCAGAAGACGTCAGGGTCGGCATGCAGTTCGAGGGCGCCACCGAGGATGGCGAGCACCGCATGATCTACACCGTGACCGATGTGGCCGATGGCAAGGTCGTCGTGGACGGCAACCACCCCCTGGCAGGTCGCACCCTGCGCGTGCAGTGTCGTGTGGAGGACGTGCGTCCGGCCACGGCCGAGGAGATCGCCCACGGCCATGCACATGGTCGGGGTGGTCATCACCACTGATAAAACCAGCTTCACGCCCCGCCATCACACCACGGGCCGCCAGCGGCCGCCGGATGGAGTGAGCTGCGTGTGCGACTCGCCGGCGAGCGGCGTCGTGCGAGTGACCGCTGTCTGTTCACCCTGACGATGAAAACGACCTATCTCGATTTCGAGCAGCCCATCGCCGAATTGGAGGCGAAGATCGAAGAGCTGTCCGAGGTGCAGGGCGAGGCCGCGCTGGACATCTCGGAGGAGATCGAACGTCTGCGCAAGAAGGGCATGGCCCTGACCAAGGAGATCTACGCCAAGCTCACCGCCTGGCAGATCGCGCAGGTGGCGCGGCACCCGCAGCGGCCCTACACCCTCGATTACATCCAGAGGCTCACCACGGATTTCCAGGAACTGCACGGCGATCGTGCCTTCGCCGACGACCCGGCCATCGTCGGCGGCATCGCCCGTTTCGATGGCGAGCCGGTGATGGTGATCGGCCACCAGAAAGGGCGGGACACCAAGGAGAAGCTCCTGCGCAACTTCGGCATGCCCCGTCCCGAGGGCTATCGCAAGGCCCTGCGACTGATGCGGCTGGCGGAGAAATTCAAGCTGCCGGTGCTGACCTTCATCGACACGCCGGGCGCCTACCCCGGCATTGGCGCCGAGGAGCGCGGCCAGTCCGAGGCCATCGCCCGTAACCTCTATGTCATGGCCGAACTCAAGACCCCCATCGTCTGCACGGTCATCGGCGAGGGGGGCTCCGGCGGGGCCTTGGCGATCGGGGTGGGGGACATCGTCATGATGCTGCAGTATGCGACCTATTCCGTGATCTCCCCCGAGGGTTGCGCCTCGATTCTGTGGAAGAGCGCCGACAAGGCCTCGCTCGCCGCCGAGTCGCTGGGCATCACTGCCAACCGCTTGAAGAGCCTGGGGCTCATCGACCGGATCGTGGAGGAGCCGCTGGGCGGCGCTCACCGCGACCCAGAGGCCATGGCCGAGAATCTGCGCACCGCCCTGCGCGACGCCCTGAAACAGTTGCGCGAACGCCCCCTGAACGGTCTGCTCAACGACCGTTATGCCCGCTTGATGGGCTATGGGAAGTTCAAGGAAACCCGCGCCGGCTGAACCAGATCGCGACGGGGTGCGCCATCCCCTCATCGCCGTGCGCCAGGCGCTCGCCGGGCGCATCCCTATGCGGGCGCGGCTTTGTGTGGGCCTCTCCGGCGGGCTCGATTCCACCGTGCTACTGCATCTGTTGCACCGGCTGCAGCCGGAGTTGAGCTTCAGCTTGAGCGCCGTGCATGTGCACCACGGGCTGTCTGCCCAGGCCGATGCCTGGGCGGCGTCCTGCGATGCGTTCTGCACACGGCTCGGCGTCCCCTTGCAGGTGGAGCGGGTACGTGTGGCGGTGCGGGGGCAGGGAATCGAGTCGGCGGCGCGGCAGGCGCGTTACCGGGTCTATGCCGGGCTGGCCACCGACTATGTGGTCCTCGCGCATCAGCAGGACGACCAGGTCGAGACAGTGCTGCTCAATCTGCTGCGCGGCAGTGGCGTGCAGGGGCTGGCGGCCATGCCCATCGAGCGCCCGCTCGCGGGTAGCGGGGTGCGCTTGCTGCGGCCGCTGCTGGAGGTGAGCCGACAGCAGATCGAGGCGTACGCGCGCGCACAGGGACTTGCCTGGGTGGAGGACGAGAGCAACCTCGATACCCGCCACGCCCGCAATCACCTGCGGCATCGGGTACTGCCCGAGATCGAGCGGCGCTTCCCCGCGTATCGCGGCAGCCTCACGCGCGCCGCGCGACATCTCGCCGAGTGCGCTGAGCTCATGGCGGCGCTCGCGGCCAGCGACGCCGCTGCCGCCGTCACGGCGCGGGGCCTGTCGCTTGCCCGGTTGGCCGGCCTGTCGCGGCCGCGCGCGAAAAATCTCCTGCGCTGGTACCTGGCGCAAGAAGGGTTCGGCCACTGGCCCGAGCGCCGTACCGAGGCCCTGCTCGATCAGCTCTTGCACGCTGGTTCGGACAAGCGTATCGAATTCCACCAGGGTGGGGACAGCCTGCGGGTCTGGCGCGGCTGGTTGCAGCGTGTGCCCGGCCGCCACGAGGCGCCAGCTGAGTTCACGACCTGGCGGGGCGAGTCGCGCCTGGCTTTCGCCGGGGGCTGGCTCACCTTCGCCCCGGCGCGCGGCGCGGGGGTGAGCCTGGCCCGGTTGCGCGCGGTCCCCGTCACGGTTCGGCCGCGGCAGGGGGGCGAGCGTTTGCAGCCGGATTGCCACCGGCCGCGGCGCAGTCTCAAGCACCTGTTCCAGGCGCACGCGATCCCGCCCTGGGAGCGCGCGCGCCTGCCCCTGCTCTATGCCGGCGATGCGCTCGCCTGGGTGGCCGGGCTCGGCGTGGACTGCGCCTTCCAGGCCCGACCAGACGAGGACGGCCTGGTCATCGCGTGGCAGCCTGAGGGGCGATGACCGCGGACAGGCCCAGGCGCTTGAGGGTCGCACGGGCCTGCTCGGCCTCGGCACGGCTGGAAAACGGCCCCACCTGCACGCGCGTCTCGCTCCAGGCGCGTATGCCCTCGCGATTCAAGCGCTCGATGAGTTGCTTGGCGTTGTCCGGGTTGCTGAAGACACCCAGTTGCAGGACGTACACGCGTTCGCCTTGAGGCGGCGCGGGTGGCGCCGACGGCTGGGCGGGCCGGGCCGCGGTGGGGGCCGTCTCACGCGCCGGCGCCGTGGGCGCTGTGCGCGGCGGCACCGGGGCGGGACTCTCCACACGAGGCGGGGGCGGCGGCAAGGACGGGGCCGCAGGCGCTTCCGGTGGTGCCTCCGGTGGGGCTGGCGCTGGCTCGGGGGCGAGGGGCTCGGGCGGCGGCTGGGGCGGCGGCGGTGTCACGATGGGCGCCGGCGCGGCTGGCGGCTCGCGGGCAGGGGGCGTCTTGGCCTTGTCCAGCCACCATAGCCCGGCCAGGGCGAGCAGCGTGATGCCGCCGGCGATGCCAAGCCGGACGAGCGCCCGTCGCCTGAGCGCCTCTGGCGTGGACTCCTGCTGGGTTGTCTCGACCATCCTATCCCCTTGTGTTGCTGAAGACGTTGATCCGTGCGGGAAGACTGCTACAAGCACTTTTCGCCTGGCCTGTGTTCAGTTCCCCCTGGCTCTACCTCGACTGGCGAACATCATCCCTGCCTGCGTCCGACCGCGCAAGGGCAGGGTGGCCATGTGCCTCGGCCGACACCCACCGGCTCGTGCGCCAACCCCGGCCTAAGTCCCTGTCTGCCTTCAAGATCGGCGCTTTTCATGCTATGTTAGCCGTTTCTCACGGACCTGAGCGTCCGCCTGCAAACCATCGGAGAGAACGAAGTGGCCATCGAACGTACCCTGTCCATCATTAAGCCCGACGCCGTCGCCAAAAATATCATCGGCAAGATCTATTCTCGCTTCGAAACAAACGGCCTGAAGATCGTGGCGGCCAAGATGCGGCATCTGTCGCGGGCCGAGGCCGAGGGTTTCTACGCCGTGCATCGCGGCAAACCCTTCTTCAACGACCTCATCGAGTTCATGACCTCGGGGCCGGTCATGATCCAGGTCCTGGAGGGCGAGAACGCCATCGCCAAGAACCGTGAGCTGATGGGGGCGACCGATCCGAAGAAGGCGGCGCCTGGCACCATCCGCGCGGACTTCGCCGAGTCGATCGATGCCAATGCGGTGCACGGTTCGGACGCGCCGGAGACGGCGGCGGCAGAGATCGCCTACTTCTTCTCGGCCTCGGAGATCTACTCGCGTTGAACCTGCTCGATCTGGATCTGCCAGGGCTTGCCGCCTGGTTCGAGACGATCGGCGAGAAGCCCTTCCGCGCCCGGCAGGTGATGCGCTGGCTGCATCACTGCGGGGCGGATGACTTCGGCCAGATGACCGATCTCGCCAAACCATTGCGGGAGCGGCTCACCGCGCTCGCCGAGATCCGGCCGCCGCGCCTCGTCGCCGAGCAGGCGGCGGCCGATGGCACGCGCAAATTCCTGCTCGAGGTGGGGCCCGGCAATCAAGTGGAGACGGTGTTCATCCCGGAGAGCGGGCGCGGTACCCTGTGCGTCTCCACCCAGGTGGGCTGTGCCCTCGAGTGCCGTTTCTGTTCGACCGGCCGGCAGGGCTTCAACCGCAACCTGACGGTGGCCGAGATCGTCGGCCAGCTTTGGTGGGCGAACAAGGCGTTGGGCCGTGACCCCAAAGGTGAGCGCATCATCTCCAACGTGGTGTTGATGGGCATGGGCGAGCCCCTGCTCAATTTCGACAACGTGGTCACCGCCCTGTCCATCATGCTCGACGATCATGCCTACGGCCTGTCACGCCGGCGGGTGACGGTATCCACCTCGGGCATCGTCCCAGCCATGGATCGGCTGCGCAGTCGCATGCCGGTGGCCTTGGCGGTCTCGCTGCATGCGCCCAACGACGCCTTGCGCGACGAGCTGGTGCCCATCAACCGCAAGTACCCACTGAAGGAATTAATGGCGGCCTGTCGACGCTACGTCGAGGACGCCCCGCGCGACTTCATCACCTTCGAATACGTAATGATCGAAGGGGTGAACGACCAGCCAGAGCACGCCCACGCCCTGATCGAGCTCACGCGTGCGGTGCCCTGCAAGTTCAACCTGATCCCGTTCAACCCCTTCCCCGACAGCGGTTTTCGCCGCTCGCCGCCGGATCGGGTGCGCGCCTTCGCCGCCATCCTGCAGTCTGCCGGGTTGATCACCACCACGCGCAAGACGCGCGGCGACGACATCGATGCGGCCTGCGGCCAGCTCGCCGGGCGGGTGCAGGACCGCTCCCGCCGCGTGCTTCGCCGTATGGCGCTCGCAACTGCAGGGTCGCCGGCATGAGGCGTCTGGCCGTGCTCGCACTGGGTCTGCTGCTCGCGGCATGCGCCCAGACGCCGGATACCGCGGTCGGTCGCGAGGCCACCGAATCGCGCGACAACCCCCGCGCGCGCATCCACACCGAGCTTGCGGCCCTCTACTATGCCCGTGGCCAGCACGCCATCGCCCTGCAGGAGGTCGACATCGCGCTGGCCGCCGATGCGAACTATGCCCCCGCCCACAACGTGCTGGGTCTGGTGCATGCGGCGCTCAAGGAGGACGCCCAGGCCGAGGCCAGCTTCAGACGGGCGATCGCCCTGCAGCGCAACTATTCCGAGGCCCACAACAACTACGGCTGGTTCCTCTGCCAGCGCGGCCGCATCGACGCGGCCCTGGCGCAGTTCGAGGCGGCGCTGGCCAACCCCCTGTACGCCTCGCCGGAGCGGGCGCTCACCAATGCCGGTTTGTGCAGCTTGCAAAAGGGCGACCTGGCGGCGGCGGAGTCCTACCTGGAGCGGGCACTGCGCCGCTCGCCGAACCAGCCGCACGCCCTGGTGGCGTTGGCGGAGGTGAATGCCCGCCAGGGTCGCCTCATCCCGGCGCGCAATCTGCTCAAACAGGCCGCCAGCCACGCCGAGCTCGATGCGCGCGGCCTCTGGCTTGGGGTGCGCATCGAGCGCCAGCTCGGCGACCCGGTGAGCGAGTCGAGCTATGCCAGCCAGCTCAAGCGCCGCTTCCCCGATAGCGAGGAGGCCTATTGGCTGCGTATGGGCCTCTACGACAAGACAGGGGGCGCGCTGTGAGTCACGGGTTTGCGCCGGGCTTCGGGGCTGCCCTCGCGGCCGCCCGCGAGGCCAAGGGCCTCACGCGCAACGAAGTGGCCGAGCGGCTCAAGCTCTCACCCCGGCAGATCGAGGCCTTGGAGGCCGAGGACTGGGCGGCCCTGCCCGATCCGGTCTTCGTGCGCGGTTTCGTGCGCAACTACGCGCGCCTGCTCGAACTCGACGTCGATGCCCTCATCCCGCGCGGCGAGGGCGGACTTGTGCCGACCCAGACCATCACGGCGCCCTCGGCGGGCGTGCGTCTGGGTGGCTCACCCGTCGCCCGCTGGCTCATGCTGCCGCTCCTGCTTGCCGCCCTGTTCGTCGGCGGCGTTGCGGCACTCTACACCTGGTTGCGTCAGGGCGAGGACGCCATGCTGCCCCTGAACCAGGGCCCGCAGGCAACCGCGCTACCGCCGGCCCCCGCACCCGAGCCGGTGACGGAGTCGACCCCCACGGCCCCGGCCGCCATCGCCGAGCCCGCGCCCATAGCCCCACCGGCCGCCCCGCCGGCCGTGGCCCCGTTACCTCCCGCGCTGGTGAGTCCGCCACCGGCGGCCGCTCCCCCGCGCCCACCCGCATCCCCGACCAGCGCCGCCGAGCCCACACCGGCCCGGCAGGCGGTCGTGCGTGCGCCCGAGCCCGCAGCGGCCCAACCCGCAGCCACGGCCAAGGTCTCGATGCGCTTCAGCCCGACCGAGGACGCCTGGATCCAAGTGGTCGACAGCCAGGGTATGCGTTTTTCCAAGCTGGTGCGTGCGGGGGCGAGCGAAGTGGTCAGCGGCACACCGCCTTTCAAACTGGTGGTGGGCAACGCCGCCAACGTGAGCCTGGTGTATAACGGTCACAACATAGACCTCAAACCCTTCATCGGTGAGAAGGTCGCCCGTCTTACCCTGGAATAACCCGGCCACTCTCATGACCAGCCATAAAACGATCATACGGCGTCCCAGCCGGCAGGTGAGGGTGGGACAGGTGGCGGTGGGGGGCGGGGCGCCCGTGGTCGTGCAGTCGATGACCAACACCGACACCGCCGACGTCGCGGCCACCGTCCGTCAGGTCCATGAACTCTGGCAGGCCGGCTCGGAGCTGGTGCGCCTCACGGTCAACAACGTCGAGGCGGCGCGGGCCGTGCCGGCCATTCGCGAACGTCTGGACGCCATGGGCTGCAGCGTGCCGCTCATTGGCGATTTCCACTTCAACGGCCACAAGCTGCTGGCCGCCGTGCCGGAGTGCGGGCAAGCGCTCGCCAAGCTGCGCATCAACCCCGGCAACGTAGGACGCGGCGCCAAGCGCGACGAGCAATTCGCCCAGATGATCGAGTTCGCCATCCGCCACGACAAACCCGTGCGCATCGGCGTGAACTGGGGCAGCCTCGACCCGGAACTGCTCGCGCGCATGATGGATGAGAACGCCCGCGCCGCACATCCGCTCGAGGCCGATGCGGTCATGCGCCATGCCGTGGTGGCCTCCGCCCTGGAGTCCGCCGCCCGCGCCGAGGCGCTGGGCCTGCCGGGCGAGCGCATCATCCTGTCATGCAAACTCTCCGGCGTGCAGGATCTCATCTGGGTCTATCGCCAGCTCGCCGCACGCTGTGACTATGCCCTGCATCTGGGGCTCACCGAGGCGGGCATGGGCAGCAAGGGCATCGTCGCATCGACCGCGGCGCTGGCCGTGTTGCTGCAGGAGGGCATCGGCGACACCATCCGCGT
>JBKBRS010000003.1:0-12752 GCA_046292095.1 Thiobacillaceae bacterium | reverse complement strand
TCGCTCACGCCGGGCCCGGATGAGCCGCGCACGCTCGAGGTGCAGGTGGCGCAGGAGATCCTGCAGGTGATGGGCATCCGCGCCTTCACCCCGCTGGTCACCGCGTGTCCCGGCTGCGGCCGCACCACCAGTACCTATTTCCAAACGCTGGCGCACAGCATCCAGACTTGGCTGCGCAGCCAGATGCCGGTCTGGCGCGGCCGCTATCCGGGGGTGGAGGAGATGACCGTAGCGGTGATGGGTTGTGTGGTCAACGGTCCTGGCGAGAGCCGCCACGCCAACGTCGGCATCAGCCTGCCGGGCACCGGCGAGACGCCGGTCGCGCCGGTCTACGTCGACGGCGAGAAGACCATCACCCTCAAGGGTGAGCGCATCGCCGAGGCGTTCCAGGCTATCGTCCAGGCCTACGTGGAGCGCAAATACGGGGGGCAGAGTTCCGGGCGTTGATTACGATCTTGGTGGCGACATTCCGCCGACTCGACCCTGACGACCACCGCCATTTCCACCATCTCTTCTCTGCCGCCTCGCAGCTTTCTCTAGAGGTCATCCATGTCCCCCGAGCAGCTCATCCGCCCCGAGATCCTGCGCCTGGCCGCCTACCACGTCGCGGATGCACGCGGCATGGTCAAGCTCGACGCGATGGAAAACCCCTACCATCTGCCGTCAGAGCTGGCCACGGAGCTGGGCGCCTTGCTGGCCGAGGCCCCCATCAACCGTTATCCCGACCCTCGGGCCGAGGCCCTGCGCGCCGTACTCCGGCAGGCCTTCGCCATACCCGAGGATCTGGCGCTATTGCTGGGCAACGGTTCGGATGAGCTGATCCAGATCCTCGCCCTGGCCCTGGCGCGGCCGGGAGCGGTGCTGCTGGCGGTGGAGCCCTCCTTCGTAATGTACCGGCTCATCGCCGAATTCACTGGCATGCGCTATGTCGGCGTGCCACTCACACCAGACTTCGCGCTGGACGAGGCAGCCCTGCTCGAAGCGATCGCGGCACACCAGCCGGCGCTGATCTTTCTGGCCTATCCCAATAACCCGACCGGCAACGCCTTTGACGCCGCGGTGATGGCTCGCATCATCCGCGCCGCACCGGGGCTGGTGGTGGTGGACGAGGCCTATCATGCCTTCGCCGGCGGGTTGTCCTTCCTCTCTGCGGTGCCTCAGTATGACAATCTGATGGTCATGCGCACCCTGTCCAAGCTGGGGCTCGCCGGACTGCGCCTGGGCTACCTCGTCGGTCGCCCGGAATGGATCGCCCAGTTCGACAAGCTGCGCCTGCCTTATAATGTGAACGTCCTGACCCAGCGCGCGGCGGCCTACGCCCTGGAGCGCCTGCACGTGCTTGAGGCCCAGGCCGGTCGCATCGTGGCCGAGCGCGGGCGGCTGGCCGCCGCGCTCGGTGCGCTTCCCGGTGTGCGCGTGTACGACAGCCGGGCCAATTTCCTGCTCATACGGCTGCCTGCGGCGACCGAGGTGTTCGAGGGATTGCAGCGACGGGGTGTACTGGTCAAAAATCTGCACGGAAGCCATTCCCTGCTGGCCGATTGTCTGCGCGTGACGGTGGGCACGCCCGAGGAAAACGCGCGCTTCATCGCCGCCCTGAAGGCCGAATTGGAAGAGCACGCATGACAGCCCCCCGCAAGGCGGCGGTGAGCCGCAACACCCTGGAGACCCAGGTCAGGGTCCAACTCGATCTCGATGGCAGCGGCGCGGCCCGGCTCGCGATCGGCGTGCCGTTTCTCGAACACATGCTCGACCAGGTGGCGCGTCATGGCCTCATCGATCTGGAGATCGAGGCGCGCGGCGACCTGCACATCGATGCCCACCACACCGTGGAGGACGTCGGCATCACCCTGGGCCAGGCCATGCGCCAGGCGGTGGGTGACAAACAGGGCATACGCCGCTACGGACATGCCTACGTGCCGCTCGACGAGGCGCTCTCGCGCGTGGTGGTCGATTTCTCCGGGCGGCCTGGCTTGGAGTTCCACGTGCCCTTCACCCGCGCTAGGGTGGGGGACTTCGATGTGGACCTGATCCGCGAGTTCTTCCAGGGCTTCGTCAACCATGCCGGGGTGACCCTGCACATCGACAACCTGCGCGGGCTGAACGCACACCACCAGGCCGAGACCGTGTTCAAGGCCTTTGGCCGCGCCTTGCGCATGGCCCTGGAGCCGGATCCGCGTCTGGGCATGGCCGTGCCCTCGACCAAGGGGAGCCTGTGAGCGGACCGGACATCGCCGTCATCGACTATGGCATGGGCAACCTGCACTCGGTGGCCAAGGCGCTCGAACACGTCGCCCCGCAGGCGCAGGTGGTCGTCACCGGCAACCCCGAGACCATACGCGCTGCGACGCGGGTGGTCTTTCCGGGTCAGGGCGCCGCGCCCGACTGCATGGCCGAGATCGACGCCCTCGGCCTGCGCCAGGCCATCCTCGACGCGGCGCGCGAGAAGCCCTTCCTTGGCATCTGCATGGGGCTGCAGGTCCTGTTCGAGGCAAGCGACGAAGGGCCGACCGCCTGTCTGGGCATCCTGCCGGGCCGGGTGGTCCGATTCGCCGAGGACCTGCGCGACGCTTCGGGCCAGCGGCTCAAGGTCCCGCACATGGGGTGGAACAACGTGCGCCAGGTCGCGCACCCCTTGTGGCAGGGCATCGCCGACGGGGCCCGCTTTTATTTCGTGCACAGCTACTATGTGGTGCCACGTGATGCCACGCTCGCAGTGGGTTACAGCCGCTATCCCGATGAATTCATCTGCGCCTGCGCCCGCGACAACATCTTCGCCGTCCAGTTCCACCCGGAGAAAAGCGCCCGCGACGGCCTGCAGCTGCTGGCCAACTTCGTCCGCTGGGACGGCGAGAGTCCCTGATTCCTGATCCCTGATGCCTGAATCATGCTCATCATCCCCGCCATCGATCTCAAGGACGGTCAGTGTGTGCGCCTCAAACAGGGGGAAATGGCCTCGGCCACGGTCTTCTCGGCAGACCCGGCGGCGATGGCGCGCCGCTGGATCGACGCCGGTGCGCGCCGGCTGCATCTGGTCGATCTGAACGGCGCCTTCGCCGGCAAACCGGTCAACGAGGCGGCCATCCAGGCCATTGTCGCCGAGGTCGGCGACGAGATCCCGATCCAATTGGGTGGCGGCATCCGCGATCTCGACACCATCGAGCGCTATCTCGACGATGGGATCGCCTACGTCATCATCGGCAGTGCCGCGGTGAAGAACCCGGGTTTCCTGCACGACGCCTGCAATGCCTTCCCCGGCCACATCATCGTCGGCCTCGACGCCAAGGACGGGCGCGTGGCGGTGGAGGGCTGGTCCAAGGTGACCCACCACGAGGTCATCGATCTGGCGCAGAAGTTCCAGGACTATGGCGTCGAGGCGGTGATCTACACCGACATCGGCCGCGACGGCATGATGAGCGGCGTCAACATCGAGGCCACGGTGAAGCTGGCGCAGGCACTGACCATCCCGGTCATCGCCAGCGGCGGCATCACCAACCTTGAGGACGTGCGGCGGCTGTGCGCCGTGGCCGACGAGGGGATCATCGGCGCCATCACCGGACGCGCGATCTACGAAGGCACCCTCGATTTCGCCGAGGCCCAGCGCCTGGCCGACGCGCTCTGCGGCGATTGACTCCCCCATGACGACCGCCCTCCGCGCCGTGCGCGGCATGAACGACATCCTGCCGGGCGAGACCGCACGCTGGGCGCGTCTCGAGGACAGCGTGCGCGCCTGGCTCGCCGCTTACGGCTATCGCGAGATCCGCACCCCCATCCTGGAACACACCGGCCTGTTCCAGCGCGCCATCGGCGAGGTCACCGACATCGTCGAGAAGGAGATGTACACCTTCATCGACGAGCTCAATGGCGAGAGCCTCACCCTGCGCCCCGAGGGGACCGCCAGTTGCGTGCGCGCCGTCATCGAGCACAACCTGCTGTTCGACGGCGGCAAGCGGCTGTGGTACATGGGGCCGATGTTCCGCCACGAACGGCCGCAGAAGGGGCGTTATCGCCAGTTCCACCAGGTCGGGGTGGAGGCCTTGGGTTTTGCTGGACCTGAGCTCGACCTCGAGCACCTGCTCATGACGGCGCGGCTGTGGCGCGCGCTCGGCCTGGCAGACGCGATCCGCCTGGAGTTGAACAGCCTGGGTGCGGCCGAGGCGCGCGCCCGCTACCGCGCCAAGCTGATCGCCTACTTCGAGGCCCACCTCGATGCCCTCGACGAGGACGCCCGGCGCCGACTCTACAGCAACCCCCTGCGCATCCTCGACAGCAAGAACCCTGCGATGCAAGACCTGCTTGCCGCCGCCCCGCGCCTCATGGATGAACTGGACGCCCCGGCGCGCGCGCACTTCGATGCGGTTTGCCAGGGGCTTGCCGACGCAGGCATTCCCTACCGCGTCAACCCCCGACTCGTGCGGGGGCTGGATTACTACAATGACACCGTGTTCGAGTGGGTGACCGACCGCCTCGGCGCCCAGGGCACGGTCTGCGCCGGCGGCCGCTACGACACCCTGGTCGAGCAGCTCGGTGGCCGGCCCGCCCCAGCCTGCGGTTTCGCCCTGGGCATCGAGCGTCTGCTGGCCTTGCTGGCTGAATCCGCCTGGGTCGCCGAGGAGACCCCGGCCGATGCCTACATCGTGCATGTCGGCCCGGCTGCCGCCCGCTTCGCCCTCCGGGCCGGGGAGCGCCTGCGCGATGCGGGCCTGAACATCGTGCTGCACGGTGGCGGTGGCAGCTTCAAGGCGCAAATGAAGAAGGCCGACGCGAGCCGTGCCCTATACGCCGTCATCATCGGCGAGGACGAGGCGGCGGCCGGCGAGTTGAGCCTCAAACCCCTACGGCAGGCCGGCGAGCAGCAGCGCGTCGGTCTCGAGCGTGCGGCCGAGCTGCTCAAGGCTTCCCGCTCGCGCCATCACCCTCAACCTTAGGAATGCGCATGGCACTCGATCTCGAAGAACAGGAAAAACTCGACGAACTCAAGGCGTGGTGGAAGCAGAACGGCAAATGGGTCATTTCCGCCCTCGTCGTCTTCCTTCTCGCCGTGGCCGGCTGGCGCGGCTGGCAGACCTGGACTCACCGCCAGGCGGTCGAGGCCTCGCAGCTGTTCGATCGTGCGGTCCAGGCGGCGATGCTCAACGACACCAAGGCGGTCAAGGACATCACCGGCCAGATCATGGAGAACTACTCCCGCACCGCCTATGCCACCCCGGCCGCCTGGCTGGCCGGCCGGGTCAATTTCGAGGCCGGCGACCTCAAGAGTGCGCAGGCGCAGTACCGCTATGCCCTGGAGCGGGCGCGCGACGCGAGTGTGCGCGACCTGGCGCGCCTGCGTCTGGCCGCCATCCTCCTGGACAGCAAGGACTATGCCGGTGCCCTGGCCCTGCTCAACGAGACGCATGGGGCCGCCTACAAGGCCCTTTATGCCAACATCAAAGGCGATGTGCTCATCGAGCAGGGCAAGCTGCAGGAGGCACGCGCGGCCTACCAGGAGGCCCTCAAGGCCATGGACGCGGCGAGCGCGCTCAGACCCTTGGTGGAGATCAAGCTGGATGCGCTCGGGGGGTGATGTCGGCATGAACGTCTTGCCTAGCCGCCGCGGCCTCACGCGCCTTGTCCTCTGTGTCAGCCTGTTGTCCCTGGCCGGGTGCGGCACGTTGGGCGGCTGGTTTGGGGGGGCGGCGCCCAAGGTCAAGCCGGCCGAGCTCACTGCCTTCCAGGAGACGGCGCGCCTGACCCGCCTCTGGGACCTGAACGTCGGACCGGGCCAGCCCTATGCCCTCACACCCGCCGCCGATGGCCAGGCGATCTACGCGGCCAGCCGTGAGGGTCGCATCGTGCGGATCGACGCCGCCACCGGTCGAGAACTCGGCCGCGTCGAGTCCAGCAAGCGCCTCTCCGGCGGGGTCGGCGTGGGTGCAGGCCTGGTCCTGGTCGGTACCCCCAAGGGCGAGCTGCTCGCCTGGCGCACGGCCGACGGACAACTGGCCTGGACTGCCCAGTTGAGCGGCGAGATCCTCACCCCGCCCATCGTCCAGGGCAATCTGGTCATCGCGCGTGGCAACGACGGCAAGGTCTGGGCCCTGGACGCCGCCGACGGGCGACGGCGGTGGGTCTACAGCCGTGCCCTGCCAGCCTTGGCCCTGCGCGAGCCAAGCAGCCTCGTCGCCGACGCACGGGCGGTCTATGCCGGTTTCCCGGGCGGTCGCCTGGTCGCCTTGTCGCTCGCCAACGGGGCACCCCTGTGGGAGACCAATGTTGCGTTGCCGCGCGGTGCGACGGACCTGGAGCGCATCGCCGACGTGACCGGCGCGCTCGCGCTGAATGAGCGTCAGGTCTGCGCCGCTGCCTATCAGGGCCGCCTGGCCTGTTTCGACCGCTTGAGCGGACAGAACCTGTGGAGCCGCGAGGTCTCGGCCCTGCGCGGTGTGGCGAGCGACGCGCGCCAGCTCTACCTCGCCGACGCGAGCGACAGCGTGCAGTCCTTCGACCGCGACCGCGGCGTGAGCCCGTGGAAACAGGACAAGCTGCGTGACCGCCGCCTCGCCACGCCCCTACCGCTGGGGCGTTACGTCGCGGTGGGGGATTATCAGGGCTATGTCCACCTGCTCGACAGCGAGACCGGTGCCTTCGCCGCCCGCGCTGCGACCGACGGCAGCGCCATCGTCGCCCCCATGCTCGCCACACCCCAGGGCCTCATCGTCCAGACGGCCAATGGCGGGGTCTTTGCGTTCGCCCTCGCCGAGCGCTGAGCCTGGCGCAGGACAGGGCGTCGGTCACCGCTGTCATGAACGTTGTCGGAGCCCGCGTCAAGATCTGCGGCATCACCCGCGTCGAGGACGGTCTGGCCGCCGCCCACGCGGGGGCGGATGCCATCGGCCTGGTGTTCGCGCCGGCCAGCCCGCGGCGGGTGACCCTGGCCCAGGCGATGGGGATCGCCCGCGCGTTGCCGCCCTTCGTCAGCACCGTGGCCCTGTTCGTGAATGCCGAGACGGCAGAGGTCGAGGCCGTGCTCGAGGGCCTGCGCCCGGACCTGTTGCAGTTTCACGGCGACGAGACCCCTGAATACTGCACCAGCTTCGGCGTGCCCTACATCAAGGCGGTGCGCGTCAGGCCCGGGCTCGATTTGCTACAATTCGAGGCTGCCTATGGCACGGCGCGTGGTCTGTTGCTGGATGCCTACCACCCGCAGCGCCACGGTGGAACCGGCGAGCGGTTCGACTGGAATCTCATCCCCGAGGGGTTTTCCAAACCCGTTATCCTCGCCGGGGGGTTGACGCCGGACAACGTCGCCCAGGCGGTGCGGCAGGTGAGGCCCTGGGCGGTGGATGTCTCCAGCGGGGTCGAGGCGAGCCCCGGCATCAAGGACGCGGCCGCGATCGGCCGCTTCATTCAAGAGGTGCGCGATGCAGCTTTATGACCACGGGTCGAGCGCAAACCCCGCCATGTATGGCGGGGTGAGCGAGACGAAGCGTCAGCCCGGGGCCGCAGGCCCCTCGCAAACTCGGGGCGAGGAAGCCCCGCCCTCCTGGGGCGGGCTGACTCAAATGCCCGACGCGCGTGGGCACTTCGGGCCGTATGGTGGCATTTTCGTCGCTGAGACCCTGATGGCGGCGCTCGACGAACTGACCCACGAGTATCAGAAAGCCAAGGCAGACCCGGCCTTCATGGCCGAGTTCGAGCACGAGCTCAAGCACTACGTCGGCCGTCCAAGCCCGATTTACCATGCCCGTCGCTGGTCCGAGTCCCTGGGCGGGGCGCAGATCTATCTCAAGCGCGAGGACCTGAATCATACCGGCGCGCACAAGATCAACAACACCGTCGGCCAGGCCCTGCTCGCCCGGCGCATGGGCAAGCCGCGCGTCATCGCCGAGACCGGCGCGGGCCAACACGGTGTGGCCACGGCCACGGTGGCGGCCCGCTTCGGCATGGAGTGCGTGGTCTACATGGGCGCCGAGGATGTCAAACGCCAGGCCCCCAACGTCTATCGCATGAAGCTCCTGGGCGCCACGGTGGTGCCGGTGGAATCCGGCTCGAAGACGCTGAAGGACGCCCTCAACGAGGCGATGCGCGACTGGGTGACCAACGTTGGCCACACCTTCTACGTGTTGGGCACCGCCGCGGGACCGCATCCCTATCCCATGATGGTGCGCGACTTCCAGAGCGTGATCGGCCGCGAGTGCCGCGAGCAGATGCAGGCGATGCTGGGGCGACAGCCCGATGCGGTGATCGCCTGTGTGGGCGGGGGCTCCAACGCCATCGGCATCTTCTACCCCTACATTGCCGATGAGCAGGTGCGATTGATTGGCGTCGAGGCGGCCGGACTCGGACTCGCCTCCGGCAAGCATGCCGCACCGCTGTCTGCGGGCACGCCAGGCGTGCTGCACGGCTTTCGGTCTTACCTCATGCAGGACGAGAACGGGCAGGTGCTACCGACCCACTCTGTCTCCGCCGGCCTCGATTATCCGGGCGTGGGGCCCGAACACGCCTGGCTCAAGGACAGCGGCCGTGCCGAGTACGTCGCCGTGACCGACGACGAGGCCCTGCAGGCCTTTCACGACCTGTGCCGCCATGAGGGCATCATCCCCGCCCTGGAATCCAGCCACGCCCTGGCCTATGCCGCGAAACTCGCGCCCACGCTGCCGCGCGACCAGGTCCTGCTGGTGAACCTCTCGGGCCGGGGCGACAAGGACATCAATACCGTGGCGGCACTGGCCGGTATCTCCCTGTGACCATGACCCGCATCACAGAACGTTTCAGATCGCTCAAGGCCCAGGGTCGCAAGGCCCTCATCCCTTTCATCACCGCCGGCGACCCCGAACCCGAGCTCACCGTGCCGCTCATGCACGCCCTGGTCGAGGGCGGGGCGGACATCATCGAGCTGGGGGTGCCCTTTTCCGATCCCATGGCCGATGGCCCGACCATCCAGCGCAGCTCGGAGCGGGCCCTGAAACATGGGGTGAGCCTGCGACGGGTGCTGGCGATGGTCGAGGCCTTCCGCAAGACCGACGCTTTGACGCCGGTCGTTTTGATGGGCTATGCCAACCCGATTGAGGCGATGGGGCCGGAGACCTTTGCACGCGATGCTGTGAGCGCCGGTGTCGACGGCGTTCTGACGGTGGATTACCCGCCGGAGGAGGCACAGGACTACGTCTCCACCTTGAGACGTCACGGTCTGGATGCGATCTTCCTGCTCTCGCCGACGACGCCGGAGGCGCGGATCGAGGCCGTCGCCCAGAAGGCGAGCGGTTTTATCTACTATGTCTCGCTCAAAGGGGTCACTGGCGCCGCCCATTTGGACATCGCTGAGGTGGCGAGCCGGCTGCCGGCCATCCGCGTACGGACCGGTCTGCCGGTGGGGGTGGGCTTCGGCATTCGCGATGCTGAGACCGCCCGCCGCGTAGCGGAGGTCGCCGACGCGGTGATCATCGGTAGTCGCATCGTCCAGGAGATCGAGACATCGCCGCGCGAGACCCTGTTTGAGAATGTGCGCAACCTCGTCGCTGGCATGCGTGCCGCGATCGACCAGCGGGGGTGAGGGTATGGAACTCCTCACGCCTGACCCCTCACCCCTCACCCCTCAGCAACCATGAGCTGGTTCCAAAAGATCCTACCGCCCAAGATCCAGCGCCGGGTCGAGGCAGCCAAAAAGACCGTTCCCGAAGGTCTGTGGAGCAAGTGCCCCAACTGCGAGGCCGTGCTCTACGCCGCCGACCTCGACAACAACGCCCATGTCTGCCCGCAGTGCGGCCATCACAACCGCATCGGTGCACGCAAGCGTCTGGAGCTCCTGCTGGACGAGGGTGAGCAGACGGAGATCGGCGCCAATGTCCTACCGGTGGACACCCTGCGCTTCAAGGATAGCCGCAAGTACAGCGAGCGCCTTAGCGACGCGGCCAAGGAGACCGGCGAAAAGGATGCCCTGGTGGTAGTTGCCGGCAAGGTGTTGGGTGTGCCGCTTGTGGCGGCCGCCTTCGAGTTCCGCTTCATGGGGGGGTCCATGGGCTCCGTAGTGGGGGAGCGCTTCGTGCGCGGGGTGGATGCGGCCATCAAGGGCAAGCAGCCCTTCGTCTGCATCTCTGCCAGCGGCGGCGCGCGCATGCAGGAGGGCCTGTTGTCGCTCATGCAGATGGCCAAGACCAGCGCGGCGCTCACCCAGCTCTCGGCACACCGGTTGCCTTTCATCTCGGTGCTGACCGATCCAACCATGGGCGGGGTGTCGGCCAGCTTCGCTATGCTGGGCGACGTGATCATCGCCGAGCCGGGGGCGTTGATCGGCTTCGCCGGGCCGCGCGTGATCGAGCAGACCGTGCGCGAGAAACTGCCGGAGGGGTTTCAGCGCGCTGAGTTCCTGCTGGAACATGGGGCGATCGACATGATTGTCGACCGGCGCGAGCTGCGCAAGGTCATCGCCCGCACGGTCTGCGCCCTGATGCGCAAGCCAGCGCCGCGAGTCTGAATCCACGTCACCTTCCCGCCAGACGACTTGAGCGTCCCCCAGACACTCGCCGATTGGCTCGGGCTGCTGGAAGCGCGACAGGCGCGGGCTATCGACCTGGGGCTCGATCGTGTCGAGGCGGTGCGCGCCCGCATGGGTTTGCGGCCGCGCTGCCCGGTGATCACGGTCGGCGGCACGAACGGCAAGGGTTCGACCTGTGCCTATCTCGAAGCCATCTTGCTGGAGGCGGGCTATCGTGTCGGCTGCTACACCTCGCCGCACCTGCTCGACTACCGCGAGCGGGTGCGCATCGATGGCGCCCTGCTCAACGAGGTGCGGCATGTTGCCGCCTTTGCCGCCGTCGAGGCGGCCCGCGGCGACATACCGCTGACCTACTTCGAGCACGGCACCCTGGCCGCTCTCTGGCTTTTCCGGGAAGCGGCCCCTGATGTCCTGGTCCTGGAGGTGGGCCTGGGTGGCCGCTTGGACGCCGTCAATGTCATCGACCCGGATTGCGCCGTCATCACCACGGTGGATCTCGATCACCAGGAATATCTCGGTGAGACGCGTGAGGCGATCGGCCGGGAGAAGGCCGGCATCTTCCGCGCCGGACGGCCCGCCGTGGTGACCGACCCCGACCCGCCTGCCAGCCTGATTAAGTACGCGCACGACTGTGGTGCACGGCTGCTGCGTCTGGGGTGGGAGATCACTGTCGCGGCGGGGGAGGGGAGCTGGACCTGTCGCGTGCAAGAGCAGTCGTATCCGGCCCTGCCCATGCCCAGCCTGCCCGGCGGCTTCCAACGCCACAATGCGGCGGCGGCGGTGGCGGCGCTGCACGTCATGCGCGATCGTCTGCCCGTGACCATGCCAGCCCTGCGCAACGGCCTCGTCCGTGCTAGACCCCAAGGTCGCTTTCAGGTCCTGCCTGGCCCGCCCATGCTCGTCCTCGATGTCGCCCATAACCCCCAGGCGGCGCGCGCCCTGGCCGAGAACCTGAGGCGCCTTGCCACACCGGGACGGCGCCTAGCCGTGCTGGGTCTGCTCAAGGACAAGGACGCGGCGGGCGTGGTGCGACCCTTGTTGCCCTTGATCGATGCCTGGTACGTGGCCACGCTGCCCGGCCCGCGCGGGTCGTCCGCCGAGGCCTTGGCCGAGGTCTTGCGGGCCAAGGGCGGGGGGGTGGCAGACCTCTTCCCGGATGTCGCCGAGGCGCTCACCGCCGCGCGTGACAGCGCAGGTCCGGCCGATATAATCATCATTTTCGGTTCCTTTCTGACCGTCGCCGCCGCCCTCTCCATTTTGCGCAATGGCCAGTCCTGAGATCCCCGTCGAGGAAATGGACCTGCGACGGCGCGCCCGCCGCCGCCTGGTCGGGGCCATCGCCCTCGCCCTTGTGGCCGTGGTCGTCCTGCCCATGCTGTTCAGCCCGGAGCCCAAGCCACTGGGCCCGGAGGTGGACATCCGCATCCCCGATCAGGCCACACCCTTCAAGCCGCGTGAGATACCTCCCCTTGCGGCCGAGCCAGAGCCGAACGAGGTCGAGGCGCCTTTGGCACGGCCAGAGGCGCCGCCAGTGATGCCCGCTCCAGCGGCCAGCCCCGCCGTCAGCCCGCCGGTCGCCGCCCCCGCCCCGCTGCCCGAGACGGCCGTCTCACGGCCCTCACCCGCACCGGCCGAGCCGAAACAGCCGGTCAACGCCAAGCCCGTCCCGGTCCCGAAAACCGACATCCCCGCCGCGGAGGCCTTTGCTGCACGCGGCTATTACCTGCAACTGGGCGCGTTTGGCAACGAGGCCAATGCGCGCCAGCTGGCGGAACGGGCCCGCGCCGCCGGCTTCAATGTCTTCGTCCAGCAGGTCGGCGGCCAGGTACGGGTGCGCATGGGCCCCTACGCCGAGCGTAAGCAGGCCCTGGAGGTGCAGGCGAGGCTGCGCGAGAAGGGCTTCGGCCCCATCCTGCTGGGGCCATGACCACACTCGACCTGTTCGTCATCGGCGTGCTGGCCATCTCGGCCGTGCTCGGCCTGATGCGCGGCATCATCCACGAGCTTTTCTCGCTCGGGGCCTGGGTCTTCGCCTTCCTCTTCACCAAGTCGCTGGCGCCCTTCCTCGCGCCGCTCATCCCCGGGATCGAGAGCGCAGCGACGCGCCACCTGGCAGCCATCCTGCTGGTGTTCATCCTCATCCTGGTCCTGGCGATTATGAGTGGGACCATCCTGGCGGGGATGGTCAAATGGGTGGGTCTGGGTTTTTATGACAAGTTCATGGGGCTGGTCTTCGGCACCCTGCGCGGGGGGGTGATCGTGCTCCTGTTCACCC
>JBKBRS010000037.1:0-15208 GCA_046292095.1 Thiobacillaceae bacterium | reverse complement strand
GGCTGGATGGCCGAACAGGCGGGCACGCTTTATCTCGAACGACGCAAGAAGTCGGACGCGCGTCGGGTCAACCAGGCGATGGCGGCGCTGCTGCGCGAGGGTGAGTGCCTGGCCTTGTTCCCGGAGGGCACCACCACCGACGGCACCCGGCTGCTGCCCTTCTACCCCAGCCTGCTGCAGCCCGCGGTGGTGGCGGGGGCGCGGGTGTGGCCGGCGGTGATCCGCTACCGCCATCCTGACGGGCGCATCAACCGGGCCGCGGCCTATCACGACGACGTGAGCCTATGGCAGTCGCTCAAGCGCATCCTCGCCCAGGACCTGATCCTGGCCGAGGTGCGCTTCCTGCCGCCCATCGCCGCCACGGGGATGAACCGCCGCGCGCTCGCCGCCCGCGCGGAGGTTGCTATTCGTGCGATCCTGGCTGCCGACGCGCCTGACAGCCAACCTGAAAGAGCCGTTCGTCCTCGAGCCGCAGGGCAGTGAGCCGGCCGCCCCAGAGGCAGCCGGTGTCCAGGGCCACCACGTCCTCACGCACATAAAGCCCCAGCGTGGACCAGTGGCCAAAGGCGACGCGGACCTCACGGCTCTGCCGGCCGGGCATGTCGAACCAGGGGATCAGCCCCGGCGGGGCATCGGCCGGGGCGCACTTGTGCAGGAATTCCAGCCCGCCGTCGGCGTGCAGGAAACGCATGCGCGTCATGGCGTTGGCGATGAGGCGCAGCCGATCCTGACCGTTGAGGGCCTCGGACCAGTGCCGTGGCTCGTTGCCATACATCCCCCGCAGAAAGGCGTGGTAGCCGTCGCCGCGCAGCGCCGTCTCGAGCTCGCGCGCCAGCGCCTCGGCCTTCGCCGCATCCCATTGCGGCATCAGCCCGGCATGCACCATGAGCCAACGTCCCTCTCGGTGCAGCATGGGCCGCCGGCGCAGCCAGTCGAGCATGTCCCGGCGGTCGGGCGCGTTCAGGATCGCCTCCAGGGTGTCCTTCCTGTGCGGCGGCACGAAGCCTTCCGCCACCGCCAGCAGGTGCAGGTCGTGGTTGCCGAGGACGGCCACCACGCTTGCGTCGTGCGCCATGCACCAGCGCAGCATGCCAGCCGAATCCTCACCGCGGTTGACGAGGTCGCCGGTCAGCCACAGCCGGTCGCGCGCAGGGTCGAAGCCTATGGCCTCGAGCAAGGACTCGAATGCGCCCAGACAGCCCTGGACGTCACCGATGACATAGGTGGACACGGTACGTTGTGCGCGCGATGTAGAATGTGCCCCCATTCTAACGGGTCGGCCGGCGCCGCCCGAAGTCCGCGATGTTCTCCGACCTCAATCCCCAGCAACGCGAAGCGGTGAAGTATCTGGACGGTCCCCTGCTGGTTCTGGCCGGGGCCGGATCGGGCAAGACGCGGGTCATCACCCGCAAGATCGCCTACCTCATCGCCGAGTGCGGCATGAGCGCGCGCAACATCGCTGCCATCACCTTCACCAACAAGGCGGCGCGCGAGATGCGCGAGCGCGTGGCCGGTCTGCTGCAGGGCAGGGCAGCGCAGGGGCTGACCATCGCCACCTTTCACGCCCTGGGCCTCAACATCCTGCGCACCGAGGCGCGCCGGCTAGGCTACAAGCCGCGTTTCTCCGTACTCGACGCACACGACGCCCAGGCCTTGCTCGCCGACATCCTCAAGGCGCCGGACAAGGCCACGCTCAGGCGCGCGCAGGCGGTGATCTCCAATTGGAAAAACGCCCTCATCACCCCCGAGGCGGCGCTCGATGCCGCCGCCGACGAGGGTGAGCGCCAGGCGGCGCAGGCCTACCGCACCTATCAGGACAGCCTGCGCGCCTATCAAGCCATGGACTTCGACGACCTGATCCGGCTGCCGGTCGAGCTCTTCCGCCAAGACCCCGAGGCGCTCGCCACTTGGCAGGGGCGGCTACGCTACCTGCTGGTGGACGAATACCAGGACACCAATGGCGCGCAATACGAGCTGCTGCGCCTGCTCGCCGGCCCGGCCGCCCGCTTCACTGCCGTGGGCGACGATGATCAGGCCATCTACGCCTGGCGCGGCGCCGACGTGGAAAACCTGCGCCGCCTGAGCGTCGATTATCCGCGGCTCAAGGTGATCGCGCTCACGCAAAACTACCGCTCCTGTCAGCGCATCCTGCAGGCCGCCAACAGCGTTATCCGCAACAACGCCCGGCTGGCCGAAAAACAACTGTGGAGCGAGCTGGGTCCGGGCGATCCGGTCGAGATCCTGCAATGTCGAGACGACGCACACGAGGCGGAAACGGTGGCCACCCGCATCTCCGCCCACAAGTTCGAGCGGCGCGGCCGTTTCAGCGACTACGCCGTGCTCTACCGCGGCAACCATCAGGCGCGCGCCTTCGAGGAGGCCCTGCGGGCGCTCAAGATCCCCTATGTGGTCTCCGGCGGCCAGTCCTTTTTCGAGCGGGCCGAGATCAAGGACATCACCGCCTATCTCAGGCTGATCGCCAACGCCGACGACGACCCCGCCTTCATCCGCGCGGTGACCACGCCCCGGCGCGGCATCGGCCCCGCCACCCTCGAGCGGCTGGGCACCTACGCCGCGCAGCGACACCTGAGCCTGTTCGCGGCGATGTACGAAGAAGGCGCGAGTACTTGCCTCGGACCCAAACAGCTCGATCCGCTCATCGCCTTCGGCGACTTCATCAACCGCATGGCCTGGCGCGCGGCGCGTGAACCGGCCGCGCGGCTGCTGGAAGAGCTGATCGCCGCCATCCAGTACGAGGCCTGGCTCTACGACAACGAGGATGCGCGAAGCGCCAGGGCCAAATGGGGCAACGTGCGCGATTTCGTCGACTGGCTCAGCAAAAAGGGCGAAGAGGAAGGCAAGAGCCTGATCGAGCTGACCCAGACCGTCGCCCTCATGAACCTGCTCGAAGGACGCGAGGACACGGCGGTGGACGCCGTGCGGCTGTCGACGCTGCACGCTGCCAAGGGCCTGGAGTTCCCCCACGTCTTTCTGGCCGGGCTAGAAGAGGGCATCCTGCCTCATCGCGAATGCTTGGAGGGCGAGCGCCTGGCCGAGGAGCGGCGCCTGATGTACGTGGGCATCACCCGCGCGCAGCGGAGTCTCACCCTGACCTGGTGCGCTCGCCGCAAGCGCGGTGGCGAATGGGTCACGAGCGAGCCCTCACGCTTCCTCGCCGAGATCGACCCGGCGCAGGTCAAGCATGGCGGCGAGACCGACCCCGAGGCCCGTCGTCAGGCCGGCCGGGCGCGGCTCGCCAGCCTCAAGGCGCTGCTTCTGTCAAAGGACGGAGGACAGAGGGCTGGGGACGGCGGGCTTGCGCCGGCACGCGGGGCTGGCAGGCTTCTGAAGACGGAGGATTGAGGACGGAGGACTGCGGGGCTACGCGCTCGGCGCGCGCCTGAATGCTCCCCTCCCCCGCATGCGGGGGAGGGGTCGGGGGAGAGGGCGGTCAACGGGCCGCCGCCTGCTGCGCCGGCCTGGCCGCGGCAATGGTCTTCTTCGCCTCGTCCACCATGTAGTCCACCGCCGCCTTGACGTCGGCGTCGGAGAGCCTGTCGTTGCCGCCGCGCGCCGGGCCGCCCAGCGTGCCCTCGATCGCCGCCTTGTAGAGGTATTCCTTGCCCTGTTTGATCAGCGCGTCCCAGGCCGCGGTATCGGTCAGCTTCTGCGCCCCAGTGAGCCCCGTGTCATGGCAGCGGGCGCAGTCCTGGGCATACACCGCCTGGCCGCGCGCCAGGATCTCGGGCGTGGGCTCGGGCTCTTTCTTGAGCACGGCCTCGAACTTGGCACCGGCGGCGTTCGCCATGTAGACCACGCCACGCGCCACCTCCAGATCGGTGAGCTCCGGGTCACCGCCACGCGCCGGCATCTTGTTGAAGCCCTTGAGGGCGTGCGTGAGCAGGGTGTCGTAACCCTGGGCGATGCGCTTACCCCAGGCGGTGGCGTCCTGGAACTTGGGCGAGCCCAGGGCCCCAGCCCCATGGCATGCGCTACACACCTCATTGTAGACCTGCTCGCCGCTGCGCTCGACCTTGGGCGCGTTGGGGTCGACGGCGAGGGCGACGCCGAAGGGCTGGATGCGCTCGCGTATGGCCCTGTCCTCGGCCTCGCTCGAACCGGTGTTCACCAGGCCCTCCTGGATGCCCATGACATAGACGATGATCAGGATGATGGCCACCAGCGGAGCGAACAACCCGCCCAGCAAGGCCAGCAGGAACTCCTGCGGCGTCGTCTTCTTCATCTCGAGGTGCTCAGCCATGATCGGTCCTATTCGGAGTCGCAAATCCTGTGATTATAGGGACAGAGGCTGCCGATCGGAAGGCGGCTGTGCTATCCTTGTGCACCTGCCGCCCGTAGCTCAGCTGGATAGAGCGTTGGCCTCCGGAGCCAAAGGTCGTGCGTTCGAATCGCGCCGGGCGGGCCAATAACCGTTTGTTGTCTTGCCTGTGAGGCGCCCTCGTGGCACGGAGGGATACAGGTCCCTCGCCACCCCCGTTTGCAAAACGGCCCATGCCGGCTCGTAAGCCTCGAGATCCCATGCCCTGGCGCTGGCCAGTCCAGAGCCCCCATCCCACGCCCGATCCACACCGAGAATTACAGGGCAGACCAGACCCCATCAGCACCAGATCGACGCTCCCATGCGACCCGGGTCATGGGCGACGGCTTCGTCTCCCCCTAACGCTTGGCGCTTGCTCGGGGCTGACGCGGCGGCACTGGGTCATGCCCGCCGGGATGCCAGGGGTGGCAACGCCCAACCCGCCGCAAGGCGAGCCACAGCCCCTTCAGGGCCCCGTGTTCCAGCACCGCCTGGCGCGCATACTCCGAACAGGTGGGCGTGAAACGACACTGGTTGCCGATCCATGGCGAAAGCACATACTGATACGCGCGGATCAGCCCCACCAGCAGACGTTGCAGCGGGTTCATCACAGACCGCGCCCGAGCACCGCGGAGATGCCCCTGAGCTCACCCATCAGGGCGTTCAATTCGTCCGGGGCGAGGGCCTGGTCAGCGTCGCACCACGCCTCGCAGGGGGTGGGGTGCATCTCGACGAGCAGGCCGTCGGCGCCGGCGGCGATCGCCGCCCGCGCCAGCGCCGGCACCATCCAGGCCTTGCCGCCGGCGTGGCTGGGATCGACGATGACCGGCAGGTGGGTCTCGCGTTTGAGCACCGGGATGGCGGTCACATCCAGCATGTTGCGGTAGGCGGTCTCGAAGGAGCGCACGCCGCGCTCGCAGAAGATGATGTTGTGGTTGCCGCCGGCGGCTATGTATTCGGCCGCCATCAACCACTCCGAAACGGTGGCGCACATGCCGCGCTTGAGGATGACCGGCTTGTTAGTCTGGCCCACGGCCTTGAGCAGGTCGAAGTTTTGCATGTTGCGCGTGCCGATCTGGATCACGTCCACATCGTATTCCAGAAAGGTGTCGAGCAGGCGCGCGTCCATGAGCTCGGTGACGATGGGCAGGCCCTCGCGGTCGGCCGCCGCGCGGAACATTTTGAGTCCCTCCACCCCGGCGCCCTGGAAGGTGTAGGGGCTGGTGCGCGGCTTGAAGGCACCGCCGCGCATGAGCCGGCAGCCCGCGGCCTTGACCGCCCGCGCCGCCTGCGCCATCTGCTCGGGCGTCTCCACCGAGCAGGGACCGGCGATCACCTGCAGGTCCGGGCCGCCGATGGGGATGCCGCGGACGTCGACGACGGTGTTCTTTGGCTGCCAGTCGCGGGCGACGATCTTGTACGGCTTGACCACGTGCATGGCCCGCTCCACCCCGGGCAGTCGCTCGAAAATCTCCGGTTTGAGCGCGCGTTCGTCGCCCACCGCGCCGATCACGGTGAGCTCGGTCCCCTGCGAGACGTGGGCCTTGAGCCCGGCAGCGTCGATCTTGGCGACCACGCCGGCGATCTCCTCGGGGGTTGCGCCGTGGCGCATGACGATGATCATGTTGCCTTCTCCTGGGGTTGGGCGACCTCGGCGGCCAAACGCCGCAGATAGTCGGCGAACTCGGGGTCCTCGCCGCGCAGCAGCTCGGGCAGCGCCGCCCGGAAGTCGTCGCGCCGGCACCACTCCTGCATGTAGTCCGCCCAGACCTGCCACTGCCGCTGCCGCCGGCGGCTCATGTCCTCCTCATAGACCATGAGGTAGGCCTGCTCGAACAAGGCGATGAGGATGCCGAACAGTGCGTAGCGGCGCTCCTCCTGTTCGGGGGTGAGCGGGGTGGTCACGGGACCGCGCCGCAGCATCTGCAGGTCGGCGTTGTCCAGTACCAGCTTGAGAAAGTCCGTATAGGCCGCATTGAGCCGCGCCTGCAGCTCCTCGTCCTCGGCCTCGCGGCTCTTGCGCTGCTCCAGCCAGAAAACGGCGATGGCGAAGGGCAGGCCGATCACCGTGACCACGTAGCTCATGAGCTCCCAGGTCTCGAGCGACAGCATCTCAGTGCGCGGGCCGGTCAGTCTGCAAACGAAAATGGCCGGTCACCCGGCCACTTTCCGTTGTGCGAGGGCGGCGCGGCATCAGTCCGCGTAGAGCCGCTCCATGCGCTCATGTTTCTCCTGCGCCTCGATCGACAGCTCCGCCGTCGGCCGGGCGAGCAGGCGCGGGATGCCGATCGGCTCGCCGGTCTCCAGGCAATAGCCGTACTCGCCGCTCTCGATACGGGCGAGCGACTGCTCGATCTTCTTGAGCAGCTTGCGCTCGCGGTCGCGTACGCGCTGCTCGAGCATGTTCTCCTCCTCCACCGTGGCCCGGTCGTTGGGGTCGGCGAAGACCTCGTTCTCTTTGAGGTGCTCGCCGGTCTCGCGGGCGTTGTCGAGGATCTCCGCGCGCATGGCCAGCAGCTTGGCCTTGAAGAACTGCAGCTGGACCTCGTTCATGTAGTCGGACTCGGGCATCGCCAGGATGTCCTCGTCCGTCAGCATGTGACCGGGCAGCGGCTTGGCGGAAGGGGTTTTGTCGGGGCTCGCCTTGCCCGGCTTGGCGGTCTTGGCGACCGTCTTGCCGCCTGCCGTTGGCGCAGGCGCTGCCTTGTCGGCCTTGGCCGGGACCGGTTTGGCGCCAGGGACCTTGGTCTCGGTCGCCTTGGCGCTGGCGGCCTTGCCGGCCGGCGTGGCCTTAGCGTTCACCGCCACCAGCTTGGGCGCCGGCTGGCCTGTAGCGGCCTTGGCCGGTTCTGCCTTTTGCGTCTTGGGGGTGGGTTTCTTGGCTACGCTTGCCATTGCCTCGCCTCCTGTGTTTAGGACATGTGTGTGTAAAAAAAGGAGCTTGAATTATGCCATGTTCCAATTACGGCATGACGTCAGGCGGGCTTGATACCCGTCGGCAGAAAGCTTCAGACGCCGCGACGCCAGCCGAGTTCCAGCGGGTCGTCCGGATCGATGCCTTCCATGAAGGGGATGCGCCGGTCGCGGTGAGTGACCTGGTAGACACAGCCCATCCAGTTGCCGACCACCGCCTCGGCGGTGTCGTGCCAGGTGTTGTCCAGACGCGGCAGGATCAACCGCTCGGGGAACTCGGGCAGGGTCTCGCCGCGCCTCACCGCGGCGAGCAGGCGCACCGCGTATTCCCGCAGTATGGCCTGCTCCCGCGGCTTCAGGTAATTGGCCGGGAAGGGCGGCGGCGCTTCCATCTGGCCCTGGGCGTAGAGCAGCAGGTCCCGCTTGTACTCCTTGAGCAGCGAGATGGTGTCGTATTCCGGGTGTCCCTGGAAGAAGACCGCACGCAGGCCGTCCGGGCTCACCGCCAGGTGCACACCGGCCGCGTCGCTCTCCACCAGCACGTGCAGCCCCGCCGCCTCGAACTGGGCCCGCGAGATGTCGTTCCAACGCGAGTGCGGCACGTCGAAGCGGGTGTTCACGTCGCCCACCAGCGGGTGACGCTTCTCCACGACACGGTGGGGGAACACCCCCCAGATCTTGGCCGGCTGTTTGACCCGCGTCTGGCCGTAGCGGAACTGCATCACCGCGTGCGTGGCAAGACAGGAGCACAGCGTAGAGGTCACGTTCTCCATCGCCCAGTCGATCACCTCGATCAGCGGCTCCCAGAATGGCTCCTGCGCCAGGTCCGGGTGGGTGACGTTGGCACCGGTGATGATCAGGGCGTCCAGGCCCTCGGCGCGGATCTTCTCGAACGGCTCATAGTAGCGCTCGATGTGGGCGCGCCCCTTGGCCCCGCGCGGCAGACTGTCCAGGGTGAAGGGGTGGACATAGAACTGGGCGATGGGGTTGCTCTCGCCCACGAGCCGGAAGAACTGCCGCTCCGTCGCCTCCAGGGCGGCGTCCGGCATCATGTTGAGCAGCCCGATGTGCAGCTCGCGGATCTCCTGGTGCACCGCCCGGTCTGCCGACAGGACGGTGAGGCCCTCCTGGTGCAGGCGCTCGAAGGTGGGCAAATCGTTGTGCGCGACCAGTGGCATCTCACACCCCCTTACGGGCGATGGCGGTCTCCACGAGATCGAGGAAGTCGGCCTCGTCGCGCACCTGCGCCACCTCGTGGGAGGTGACGGTGTAGCCATGCGGGCCGGCGATCGCCTCGTAGCGCGGCACTCGCGAGTGGAACAGGCGCGGGAAGACCCAGCGCGTGAACTCGTCCGGCGGGATCTGGGCCACGTACTCGTAGCCGCGCTCGGTCATGAACACCGGCAGGTGCTCGGCCAGGAAAGCGGGGCGGTAGTAGAGCGGCTTCGGGTCGGACTGCGCGCGGCGGATCAACTGTTCCTCCTCCTCGCGCGTGGTCACCTGGATATAGAGGATCAGGGTGTGGCTCGCCAGCAGCTCGATGACCGAGTCGTCCTCCAGCTCGCAGAGGCTGCCCCCCACGTCGTTGACGAAGTGTTCATAGCCGTAGATCGTCTGCGCCTTGCGCACGAACTCCGGCACGTCGCGCATGGCCTTGATCTCCGCCTCGCGGTAAAGGGCCTGGCGGCGGCTGAACTCCTCCAGGTCCAACCCCCCCAGCTCGGGGTCACCCAGCTTGCCGACGAAGGCGAGCACCGGCCCCAGGTCGTCGATCTTGATGTTGTTGCGGATGTCTATCCAGTCGCGCCGCAGCAGCTCGCGTAGGAATGGCACCTGCATGGCCTGCAGCTTGACCAGGTCGAGGATGGCCTCATAGAGATAGCGCGTGCCTATGCGGTAGTCGCCGGAGTAGTGAAACCAATCGTGCCGGCGCAACAGCGTGGACAGATGGGTCTTGCCCACGCCGGACATGCCCAGCAGGGTCACCTTCTTCTGGGGCCAGGTGCGGAAGCTTTGCGGCGTGAAGTGCATGCCGTGTAATGTGTCGAAGCAGCGCCTTGTCGCGTGCAGGCTATCGACGGCGTACGTCGAGCTTAAAAGGGTAAAATGATAATGATAACCTTGCAACACGCAATGGCCGACCCCCTCCTGCACAAAGGCGCCGCCAAGGTGGCGCGCATCCCCGTGAAGATCGAGCCGCAACCTCGCCAGCGGCTGCCGGCCTGGATACGGGCGCAGGCGCACGCCACGCCCGAGGTTCGCCGGTTGAAGTCGCTGTTACGCGCAGCGGGGCTGCACACCGTCTGCGAGGAGGCCTCCTGCCCCAACCTGGGCGAGTGTTTCCACCATGGCACGGCCACCTTCATGATCCTCGGCGACCTGTGCACCCGGCGCTGTCCCTTCTGTGACGTCGGCCATGGCCGCCCGCTGCCGCCCGACCCCGAAGAGCCACGCCACCTCGCCGAGACGGTGGCGGCGATGGGGCTCAGATACGTGGTCATCACCTCGGTGGACCGCGACGACCTGCGCGACGGCGGTGCCGCCCACTTCGCCGCCTGTATCCTTGCCGTGCGCAGCCGCACGCCCGGCACCCGCATCGAGATCCTGACCCCCGACTTCCGCGGTCGCCTGGACATTGCCCTGGAGACCCTCACCGCCACGCCGCCGGACGTCATGAACCACAACCTGGAGACCGTGCCGCGACTGTACAAGGCCTGCCGTCCGGGTGCCGACTACGCCCACTCGCTCAAGCTCCTGGCCGAGTTCAAACGACGGCTGCCCGACGTGCCCACCAAGTCCGGCATCATGCTGGGGCTGGGTGAGACGGATGCCGAGGTGGAGGCCGTACTGCGCGACCTGCGTGCGCACGACGTTGACATGCTCACCATCGGCCAGTATCTGCAACCCTCCCGCCACCACCTACCGGTAGCGCGCTATGTCCCGCCCGAGCAGTTCGCCCAGTTCGAGCGCCTGGGCTACGCCCTGGGCTTCAGACACGTGGCGAGCGGCCCGCTGGTGCGCTCCAGCTACCACGCCGATCGACAGGCGGCAGGTCTCTAGTCACGGTGATAGGGTTGGCCGGCGATGAGGCTCGCCGCCCGGTAGAGCTGCTCGATGAGCAGCACCCGAGCCAGGGCATGTGGCAGGGTCAGGCGGGAGAGCGCCAGCTTGAGGTCCGCCCGCGCCAGCAACCCCGCATCGAGCCCATCCGCGCCGCCGATGAAGAACGCCACGTCCCGTCCCGACTGCATCCAGCCGGCGAGCAGATCCGCCAGCTCGCGCGTGCTCACCTGCCGGCCATGCTCGTCCAGGGCCACATGCAGTGCGCCGGGCGGACAGCGTGCCAGCAGCCGCTCGGCCTCCGCCGACCGGACCTGCGCCGCTGTGACACCGACCCGCTTCTCCGGCCTAATGGGCACGATCTCCAGGCGCGCCTCGCGCGGCATGCGCCGAACATACTCGGCGCATGCGTCCTCGGCCCAGCCGTGGATCCTGTCGCCGATCGCCAGTATGATCAATCGCATCCCCGATCCCCCCTCGTCTTCAGAATACCACTATTGACAGGCATGCAGCCGGTGGAGACAATTTAAGGCTCTGTTTTTGCTGCACCACCGCGTTGATACTCGCGGTGTCTGGTCGGTGAAGTAGCTCAGACGGTTAGAGCGACGGATTCATAACCCGTAGGTCGGCGGTTCGATTCCGCCCTTCACCACCACCTCATACGACAACCATCGCTCAGCCTCCTCGACGCCCGCATCCGAGCGAGCCGGACCGCACGGCGTGCGCGGAGAACGCCACCATGCCGCTTGCGCGGGGGTGATTGGGGTAATATCTCGAACGCCAGAATTGGCGCATAGGAGGCTCCCCATGACTGCGCATGTCCTGCGGGATCAAAGACGCTACACCTGGCAGGATTATCAGAGCTGGCCCGCGGAGGAACGCTGGGAAATCATCGGCGGCGTCGCCTACGCCATGGCACCAGCGCCCTCGACACTGCATCAGCGTGTTGCCGGCAAGTTGCACGCGCGACTTGACCGTGCCCTATCTGGCAAAACCTGTGCACCCTATATCGCCCCCACCGACGTGCGCCTGTCCGACACCGACGTGGTGCAGCCAGACATCCTGGTGGTGTGCGACCCGGCGAAGATCCGGTAGACCCACATCGAGGGCCCACCCGAGGTGGTGATGGAAATCCTCTCGCCGAACACCTCTGCAAAGGACCTACACGAGAAAAAGGCCCTCTACGAGCGCGCCGGCGTGCGGGAGTATGTGGTGGTCGCCCCCCTCGAACACTATGCCATCCGCTTTTTGAACGGCGTCGACGGTTTCGACAAGGGGACGGTGTTCGAGCCGGACCAGAAACTGATCGTCGCCACGCTTGAGGGGCTGGAGATCCCGTTGTGGGAGGTTTTCGAACTGCCGGCGCCGTCGGCCGAGGACTCGCTCGTCACAACGGCTCGGCCGGGGGGCGCGGACCGCTAGGCCCTCGCCCAAAAAGACAAAGGCCCCTTTGTGGGGCCTTTGTTGTGGGTAGGGTGTCTGGCGATGACCTACTTTCGCGGGCGGGCTGCCCACTATCATTGGCGCTGGAGCGTTTCACGGTCCTGTTCGGGATGGGAAGGGGTGGTTCCACTCCGCTATGGTCGCCAGACGAAACGGGTTGAGGCTCCAGGGACCGGGTGCGTCGTACCGGGTCGCTGACGCCTGCGAATTCGCTGCGTCTTCAACAATTGACAGAAGAGGGGTTTGACTGCGCGGCGGGCTCAGGGTTTTCTGATCCCTGATGCCAAGGCTATAGGGTCAAGCCGCACGGGCAATTAGTATCGGTTAGCTCAACGCGTTGCCGCGCTTCCACACCCGACCTATCAACGTCGTAGTCTTCGACGACCCTTCAGGGAGGTTGAACCTCCGGGAAGACTCATCTTCGGGCGAGTTTCCCGCTTAGATGCTTTCAGCGGTTATCTCTTCCGCACATAGCTACCCGGCGATGCGACTGGCGTCACAACCGGTACACCAGCGGTGCGTCCACTCCGGTCCTCTCGTACTAGGAGCAGCCCCCGTCAATCTTCCAGCGCCCACGGCAGATAGGGACCAAACTGTCTCACGACGTTTTGAACCCAGCTCACGTACCTCTTTAAATGGCGAACAGCCATACCCTTGGGACCGGCTACAGCCCCAGGATGAGATGAGCCGACATCGAGGTGCCAAACTCCGCCGTCGATGTGAACTCTTGGGCGGAATCAGCCTGTTATCCCCAGAGTACCTTTTATCCGTTGAGCGATGGCCCTTCCATACAGAACCACCGGATCACTAGGACCTGCTTTCGCACCTGCTCGACTTGTCAGTCTCGCAGTCAAGCTCGCTTTTGCCCTTGCACTATCAACACGATTTCCGACCGTGTCTAGCGAACCTTCGTGCTCCTCCGTTACGCTTTAGGAGGAGACCGCCCCAGTCAAACTGCCTACCATGCACGGTCCCCGACCCCGATTCAGGGGCCCAGGTTAGAACCGCAACGACACCAGGGTGGTATTTCAACGTCGGCTCCATCGGAACTGGCGTCCCGACTTCACAGCCTCCCACCTATCCTACACAAGTGACGTCACAGTCCAATGCAAAGCTGCAGTAAAGGTTCATGGGGTCTTTCCGTCTAGCCGCGGGGAGATTGCATCTTCACAAACACTTCAATTTCGCTGAGTCCCAGGAGGAGACAGTGTGGCCATCGTTACGCCATTCGTGCGGGTCGGAACTTACCCGACAAGGAATTTCGCTACCTTAGGACCGTTATAGTTACGGCCGCCGTTTACCGGGGCTTCGATCAAGAGCTTGCACCCCATCACTTAACCTTCCGGCACCGGGCAGGCGTCACACCCTATACGTCCACTTTCGTGTTGGCAGAGTGCTGTGTTTTTGTTAAACAGTCGCAGCCACCTTTTCACTGCAACCCCGTTTAGCTCCGGACGCGAAGTCCTTCACTGACTTGGGGCACACCTTCTCCCGAAGTTACGGTGTCAATTTGCCGAGTTCCTTCTCCTGGGTTCTCTCAAGCGCCTTAGGATTCTCACCCTGCCCACCTGTGTCGGTTTGCGGTACGGTCCGCGTTGACCTGAAGCTTAGAGGCTTTTCTTGGGAGCCTGGGATCAACCACTTCGGTGCCGTAGCACCTCGTCATCACGCCTTGGCTTAGCCCCCCGGATTTGCCTAAGGGGCATGCCTACACGCTTAAACCGGGACATCCAACACCCGGCTGGCCTACCCTTCTCCGTCCCCCCATCGCAGTCAACGCAGGTACAGGAATATTGACCTGTTTCCCATCAGCTACGCTTCTCAGCCTCGCCTTAGGGGCCGACTCACCCTGCGCCGATGAACGTTGCGCAGGAAACCTTGGGCTTCCGGCGAACGGGCTTTTCACCCGTTTTGTCGCTACTCATGTCAGCATTCGCACTTCCGATACCTCCAGCAGCCCTCTCGAGCCGCCTTCGCAGGCCTACGGAACGCTCCTCTACCGTCAGAGGACTGAGGACAGAGGACTGAAGACGGATCGCTAAGGACAGAGGACCGATATGCGAGTCCTGTTCCATACAGCCTTCTGTCTTCTGTCGTCTGCGATCTGTCTTCTGTCGTCTGTCATCAGTCCTCTGACCCGCAGCTTCGGTTCGTAGCTTGAGCCCCGTTACATCTTCCGCGCAAGAAGACTCGACCAGTGAGCTATTACGCTTTCTTTAAAAGGTGGCTGCTTCTAAGCCAACTTCCTGGCTGTCTATGCCTTCTCACTTCGTTTACCACTTAGCTACGCATTGGGGACCTTAGCTGGCGGTCTGGGTTGTTTCCCTCTCGTCACCGGACGTTAGCACCCGATGACTGTCTCCCGTGCTCGCACTTCTCGGTATTCGGAGTTTGCGATCGCGGGGTAGATCTAGACGACCCCCCCAACGATTACAGTGCTCTACCCCCGAGAGTGATACACGAGGCGCTACCTAAATAGCTTTCGAGGAGAACCAGCTATCTCCGGATTTGTTTAGCCTTTCACCCCTATCCACAGCTCATCCCCTACTTTTGCAACAGTAGTGGGTTCGGGCCTCCAGTGGGTGTTACCCCACCTTCACCCTGGCCATGGATAGATCATCCGGTTTCGGGTCTACGTCCCGCTACTCAATCGCCCTGTTCAGACTCGCTTTCGCTGCGCCTCCCCTATCCGGTTAAGCTCGCAACGGAACGTAAGTCGCTGACCCATTATACAAAAGGTACGCAGTCACCCCTCCTTTAATGGCCCTCCTACCGGAAGGTTTGGTCTTCGTTCCGGATCTATTTCAATCTGGAAGTCTTTTGGCTCCGCACACTGCGTGCGCTCCGCCGAAAGAACCCGAAGGCCATTAAAGGAGGGGCTCCCACTGTTTGTATGCATGCGGTTTCAGGTTCTATTTCACTCCCCTCCCGGGGTTCTTTTCGCCTTTCCCTCACGGTACTGGTTCACTATCGGTCGATCACGAGTATTTAGCCTTGGAGGATGGTCCCCCCATCTTCAGACAGGATTCCACGTGTCCCGCCCTACTTGTCGCACACCTAGACCCGCCAGCGGCTTTTCGCATACGGGGCTATCACCCACTATGGCCGGACTTTCCAGACCGTTCTGCTAAGCCACTGGTTTAGTTGTGCAGGCTGCTCCCATTTCGCTCGCCACTACTTTGGGAATCTCGGTTGATTTCTTTTCCTCCGCCTACTGAGATGTTTCAGTTCAGCGGGTTCGCCTCACCCGGCCTATGGATTCAGCCGGGGATACCCCTCCATACATGGCTCTGCCACCACCCGGACACGATCATTGCCGGGTGAGGCCTTTGTGCGCGGTAAACGCACACAAAGCGCTCTTCAACCTCCCTTGCCATTGCCGCAAGGGGGCTCGCTCGCTACGCTCGCAAAGCCATCTATGGAGGGGTGGGTTTCCCCATTCGGACATCCCCGGATCAACGCTTCGTTGCCAGC